>JBOHMN010000174.1:0-23069 GCA_050730175.1 Acetobacteraceae bacterium
CGGTCAGTCCGGCCGCCCCACGAGCCGCCTGAACCACGCCCGCACAGCCGCCCATAGCAAGGCAAGACCACTGATCGGCCGCGCAGCAGGCTGAGGCGCTGCCGCCTCCGGCGCGGCGACATCAGCGCGCGCCGCGGCCAACGCCTTGTCGGCGTTCTTCACGAATTCGGCGGTCAGAGCGGTGGCGACCTCCTTGATCAGGCCGGTCCGGCCAAACTGCGCGAGGTTTCCGGAAAGTTGCACGTCGGCCTCGACATCGACCTGGGTAGCGCGGCCCGCTTCGGTCAGCCGGCAATCCATGGTCATCCGGCCGCGGATCGCGCCCTTGCGGTCGACGCCCTTGCCCTCGAAGCGCACGGACTTGCTTTCATCCTGATAGAGAACCTGCGCTTCACCCTCGAAGTTCGCCCGGAACGGCCCAACCTTCACGCCGACGCGGCCCTTGTGCACATCCTCGCCTGCCGGGCCGACATACTCGGCACCTGGCAGGCACGCGGCGACCGCGGGCGCATCGTGGAAGAACCGCCACACCACTTCCAGCGGTTGGGCAATGGTAATTTGCTGGTGGATCTTCATTGCACCTGCGCCGGCCTCTGAATCCATCGGGCCGACGCCACCTGGCTCGTCGAGCACTCCACGTTCCTGGCCATCAGCCGCCGATCCTATCCGCGCCGATGGGGCGGTCAATCCGACACGGGCGCAGCCACGCCCGACTACTGTTGCCGCCGCTTCCGGATGAGATCATGCAGGCGCGAGGGCGAAATCGGCAACCGCGTGACGGCGCCGGGAACCCCCAGCGCGTCGTCCACCGCGGCCGCGATCGCCGCGCCGGCCGCGTTGACGCCTGCTTCTCCGGCGCCCTTGACTCCGAGCGGATTAAGCGGGCTTGGCGCATCCTCGCGCAGCAGCACCTCGATGCGCGGGATTTCCGCGAGCGTCGGAATGAGATAGTCGGCGAAGCTTGCGGCCAGCGGTTGCCCGGCCGCGTCGTAGACGAACTCCTCGAACAACGCGCCGCCGATCCCCTGGGCGGCGCCGCCGGCGATCTGTCCCTCGAGCAGCATAGGATTGATCGCACGCCCGACGTCATAAGCGACAAGAAAGCGCTCGATCAGGATGCCGCACGTCTCGGCATCGACCCGGACCGCCGCGACGTGAACCCCGTACGGGTAATTCATCCGGTCGGCGTGAAACCAGCCCTCGGCCTCGAGCGGGTCGGGCTGGCTCTGCGCAATTTCCGCGAACGTCGCAGCAGGGCCACCGGCGAGTCCAACGCGCCCGCCTTCGAGAAGGGTAAGTTCATCTGGACGCGCCTGCAACAACATGCCGGCGCCGGCGAGGAGCTTCTCACGCAGGTTCTCGCTCGCGAGATGCACCGCCGAGCCTGCCATCACCGTGGTGCGGGAGGCGAAGCTGCCGATCCCGAAGGGAATCCGCGCCGTCTGGCCATGCACGACCGCGATCCGCTCGATCGGCACAAGCAACGTCTCCGCGCAGATTTGTGCGAGTGCCGTTTCCACACCCTGTCCGAGCGAAGCGGCCGCAGTGACGACTTCGATCCGGCCTTCACGGTCGATGCCGATCCGCGCCAGTTCCTTCGGTCCGAGCCCGGTTTTTTCCACGAACATCGCAAGGCCGACGCCCGCAAGCTCGCCCGCCGCCCGTCGTCTCCGCGCCGCCTCCCTGAGCGCCGGGTAGTCGAGATGGGCGAGAGTGCGGTGCAAGAGGTCGTGGTATCGTCCCGAGTCGAGGACAATCTCGATTCCCAGCGTGTCGATGCCGCGGGCAAACGGCATCTGCTGCTCGGGGATGAGGTTCACTTCCCTGACGGCAATCGGATCGAGCCCGAGCGTTGCCGCGATGCAGTCAACCAGCCGCTCGCGCGCGAAGGTCGATTCGTAGCGCCCAGGCGAGCGATAGGTGCCGGCCGGTGTCTTGTTCGTCAGCCGGACGTGCCCTCTCGCACGGTAGGCCGGAATCACATAGGGCCCAGGCAACATTCCCGCGGCGAGATCGGCAACGGTTGCGCCGTGCGTGCGCACGTAGGCACCCTGATCGCTGAAGAACTCGTCGCGCAAGCCGAGAATGAACCCCCGCTCGTCCACCGCCGCCGCGAGCCGATGCACCTGATCGCGCGAATGATTGGCCGCGATCAGATGTTCCCTTCGATCCTCTATCCATCGCACCGGCCGGCCGAGCCGGAGCGCCGCCGCGCAAACCAGCACGTCTTCCGGGTAAAGCTCGCCGCGTACACCGAAGCCGCCTCCGACATGGCCCTCGCTCAACTGCACGCGATCCTGAGGCAGGCCGAGGATCCGGGCGATCAGGTCGCGGTTGAAGTGCGGAACCTTGGCGGCCCCATACATCGTCAGCACGCCGCTCGCCGGATCGCACACGGCAAGCGCACCGCGGGTCTCCAGCGGCACTCCGGAATGACGGCCGACCGCGACCTCGATCTCGACGATATGCCGTGCAGCGGCGAAGGCCGCGTCGATATCGCCGTACCCCTTGTCGATGACCGCCGCCTCGCTCGAAAGCCCCGCGACACCACCCGGTGCAAAAGGCACCGGCGGCGCCAGGACGTCGAGTTGCGGGGAAAGCTCCTCGATATCGCAGAACACGAGATTGGCGGCGTCTTCGGCGACATAGGCATCATCGGCAAAGACTGCCGCGACCGGGTCGCCGACGTAGCGGACATAGTCGCGCGCCAGCGCGAATTGCCGGTAGGGCTCGAGCCCGGTGAGCCGTGTCATGCGGAAGTCGATCGGCGGGAGATCGGCGATGTCCGCCGCCGTCCACACCGCGTGCACGCCGGAAAGCTGCATGGCTGCCGCTTTATCGATGCTGACGATGCGCCCGAAAGCCACCGGCGAACGGACGATCCGCATGGTAAGCTCGCCCGCCGCATGCAAATCCGCAACAAATCGCCCGTTGCCGAGCAGCAGCGGCCGGTCTTCCAGGCGCCTGAGCGGGCGGCCAATGCTGCTCAAGCACGCATCTCGGCTGCTGCCTGCCGCACCGCCTTCAGGATGTTTTGATAGCCCGTGCAGCGGCAAAGATTACTGGCGAGCACCTTGCGCAGTTCCGCCTCGGTAATGGCCGGGTTGGCCTCCAGCGCCGCTACCGCCAGCATCAGGAAGCCCGGCGTACAAAATCCGCACTGCAGGCCATGGTTTTCCCAGAAGGCGCGCTGCAGCGGGTGCAATTCGTCACCGTTCGCCAACCCCTCCACGGTGCGGATCGCGCGCCCCTCCGCCTGCACGGCAAACATCAGGCAGGAGCGGACCGCCTTGCCGTCGACCACCACCGTGCAGGCGCCGCAGACACCATGCTCGCAGCCAAGATGCGTGCCGGTGAGACCGCAATCTTCGCGCAGCGCGTCCGCCAACGTGCGCCGTGGCTCAACCGCGATATTGTAAGTGACGCCGTTTGCGTTGAGCGTCAGGGGCACCTTTGCGTTCATCGGTGGTCACCCCGGGCATTCCGCAGCAATCCAAGCAAGTGTTCCGGGGTTGCCGGCAGCTCGAGGATTTCAATGCCGAACGGTTGCAGCGCATCACTCACCGCGTTGATCACCGCCGCGGGCGGCCCGATGGCCCCGCCTTCACCGAGCCCCTTCGCCTTGGTTATGCTTTGGTCCGAGAATGTTGCCATGTGCAGTGTTTCGATCTCAGGCACCTCGGCGAACGTCGGCGGCAGATAGTCTGCGAGCGAGGTGGTCAAGAGATTGCCGGATTCATCGTAGATGATTTTTTCGTACAGCGCGTGCGCAATCCCTTGCGTGACCCCGCCGTGGATCTGCCCATCGACGATCATCGGGTTGACCAGGAGGCCGGCATCCTCCACGACCAGGAAGCGGACGATCTTCACGGCGCCCGTTTCTACGTCAACCTCGACAATCGCGGTATGGCAGGCGTTGGAAAACGTGCCACCCGGATCGTAGATGGCGCTTTCGCGGAGACCTGCGCCGCCGTCGGGAAAGCGATGGCTCTGGTAGTAGGCCGCGCGCGCCACTTCCCGGATTGGCAGCGATGCGTTGCTGCTGCGCGCCAGCGCCAGGCCGTTGGCAAGCCGCACGTCTTCGGCGGGCACGCCCAACATCGTCGCCGCACACGTTTTGATCCGCTCCGCGATCTTCTGCGAAGCCAACTTGCAGGCGCCGCCGGCGATCACCATCGAGCGGCTGGCGAACGTGCCCCAGCCGTACGGGGTCTGGTCGGTGTCGCCGGCAATCACCCGGATGTGCGACGGCTCGATCGCAAGCTCGTCGGCGATGAGCTGGGCGAGCGAAGTCTTCAGCCCCTGGCCGTGCGGCGAGGCACCGATGCGCGCGTCGACGAAGCCGGACGGGTCCATCGCCAGATCGACCGCTTCGTATCCCGGGACGATCTCCATGCCGCGCCCCGCGAAGGCCGCGGTGCCGTAGCCCGTGCGTTCGTTGAAAACCGCAAAGCCGAGCCCGAGGTAGCGCCCCTCCTGGCGCAGCCGCTGCTGCCGCTCGCGAAAGCTCGGAACGTCGATCGCATCGGCGGCGATTTCCAGAACCTCTCGGTACGAGCCCTCGTCATGGACAAGCCCGGCTGGCGAGCGGTGCGGAAAGTGGCTGACGAGATTACGCTTGCGGATCTCCACGGGGTCGATTGCCAGGCGCCGCGCCGCCACATCCATCAACCGCTCCATGGTGAAAGTAAGCATCGGGCGCGAAACGCCGCGGTACGGCGCCATCGTGCAGGTGTTGGTCGTGACCCCGCGGACGCGCGCGTCGTACTCGGCGAAGTCGTATGGCCCGGGAAGTTCCGCGAGCGCCATCAGCGGCTCGACCCCGCACGTTGTCGGATAACAGGAGAATGCTCCCACATTGCAGCAAACGTCGGCGCGCAGCGCGAGAAGCCGGCCATCGGCTGCGAATGCCCCCGCAACCTTGTAAACTTGGTCGCGTGCATGCGCGGAGGCCAGAAAATTCTCGCGCCGGTCCTCGATCCAGGCGACGTCGCGCCTGAGCTTTCGCGCCAGCCATACCAGTACCACGTACTCGGGAAACAGCGACATCTTCTGCCCGAAACCACCGCCGACGTCGGGCGCAATGACGCGGAGGTCGGCTTCGCGCATGCCCAAGAGATCGGCGATGCCGGTACGCACGATGTGCGGGGTCTGCACGGAAGCGGCCAGCGTCACGCGTCCGTTCGCCGGATCGAAACTTGCGGAGCCGCCGCGCGCCTCGAGCGGCATGGCTGACTGGCGCGCCGAGCGGAGCGTGAGCTCCACGGTGGCTGCGGCTTCGGCAAAGGCCTGATCGATACCGGGTGTTGCCGTTCTGGCTTCGATCAGCACGTTGCCCGGCGCTTCGGGATGCACGGCCGGCGCGTTTTCCGCCAACGCCTCTGCAATGCTGATGACCGGCTGCTCCGGCTCGATATCGAGATAAACCTGCGCCGCCAGATCTTCGGCTGCTGCCGCATCTTCGGCAACCGCCACCGCGACCGCTTCCCCGGCAAACACCACCCGTCCCGAGGCAAGCACCGGTTGCGCGACCGGGACGTAATCCGGCCGGTGCAGCATCGGGCAGATCGGGCGAACTTCGGCAAGATCGGCTGCGGTGAACACGAGCGCGCCTTCCGGCGCTTCGATGCCCAGGATCCGTCCGCGGGCGAGCGGACTGCGCACAAATGAGGCACGCGCCGCACCGCGCGCGAGGTCGGCGACGAAGCGGCCACGGCCACGGAGAAGTGCCGCGTCCTCGAAGCGCGGCAGCCGCTGGCCGACCCAGCTCATGGAAAGGCGCGCACCAGAGCGCGCTTGACCACCGTCGCAATCAAGTCTTTGCGATACTCTGTGGAGGCGTGGATGTCATCGGTCGGTTCGATCGCGGCACTCGCCGCCGCTCCGATCTCGGCGCCCAAGCGGGCGCCGGGCTCAGCGCCGATCATTTGCTTCTCCAGAGCCTCCAGCCGTACCGGCTGTCCAGCTACGCCGCCGACACCAAGTCGCGCCTCGGCAATGGTGCCGTTTTCCAGACGTACCGCGGCGAGCGCCATCGCCAGCGCGAAATCGCCGGCGCGACGGGCAAACTCATAAAAGCCGCCGCGCCAGTTCCCGTTGCGGATCGGCAATCGCACTTCGGTGATGATCTCCTCGGCCGCGAGGTCTGTGGTGAACGGGCCATGAAAAAAGGCGGAAGCCGGGATGGCGCGCTCACCGCTTGTGCTCCGTGCGACGATCTCTGCGTCCAGCGTTGCCGCAACCAGGCACCACTCCGATGCCGGATCGGCGTGCGCGAGACTGCCGCAGAACGTGCCGCGATTGCGGATCGGCTCGTGCGCGATGTGGTGCACGATCTCGCTCAAAAGCCTGGCCAGCGGCGTCTCCCCGGCCGGGTTGTGAAACGCCGCATGCCGCGTCAGTGCACCGATGGAGAGAACGCCATCGCCGAGGCGCAGGAAATCGAGTTCCGCGAGATCGTTCAGGTCGAAAAGATGGGCGGGTCGTGCCAGCCGGAAGTTCATCGCCGGAACCAGGCTCTGGCCACCCGCGAGGATCTTCCCATCCTCTCCGTGCTCCTGAAGGAGGTCGAGCATCTCGCCGAGCCGGCGCGGCCGGTAGTAAGCGAACGATGCAGGCTTCATCGGGTGCTCATCGAAGGTGCTCCTTCAACGAAGTCGGTATCGCCGGCTCTCGACCACCGCGACCCCGAAGTGTGACGACTAACCCACGTCTCTTCCGCGCCCGGACTGCTTACCGACCGAAGCGCACCAGTGACCGCTGAGCTTGAGGGTATCGGCGGGGGGCGCGGGGCACAAGCCAGCCTCTCCGCGCTCTGCCTCCTCACGCAAAGCTGCGTCTGCCCGAGCCGGGCAACACGCGCCTCAGTGACAGGCGCGCTCTTTTTTCGCGTTCGATCAAGCAATCGAGCTTGCGAGAGCCGGGCCGGCATCGCCCTCCGTCAGCGCGTCTCTGCGATCGGTCGAAACTTCTTCCCTTTCCCGATCAGACGGTCGGCGATCCGGATTTGCTTCTCCGGATCATCGATTGCGTAGCCGATCCTGAACGCCTTCCGGTGGTGCTTTGCCAGAATCGCCATCACGTCGTCCTGCTGCGTCGGGTCAACCACCAGGCAGAAACCAATGCCCATGTTGTAGACTTGATACATTTCTGCTTCGGAAACCGAACCGTAGCGCTGGATCAAGGTAAAGATCGCGGGAGCCGGCGGCAGGTTATCGAGAACGAAGCCGACCGAGGCTGCAACGCGCGTAAGGTTGAACAGGCCGTCACCGGTGATATGGATAAGCGCCTTGACATCCGGGATCGCGCGAAGGATTTCCAGCACCTCGCGGACATAGATGTGTGTCGGGCGCAGCAGTTCGAGGCCGAGCGGAAGCGCGAGCTCGGGGAATCGCGTATCGATTGTGAAGTCGCTTTGTCCAAAGAAGGCGCGGCGTGCCAGGCTCAACCCGTTGCTGTGGATGCCGTTGCTCTCAATGCCGATGATGACGTCTCCCGGCCGGACGCGTGCACCACAGTTGATCGCATCCGGGGCCACTTCGCCAATTGCGGTTCCTACCAGGTCGAAACCGTAACCCGGGCGGAAGCCGGTGATAATATCCTTGAGTTGGGAAATCTCGCCGCCGGAGATGGAGATACCGGCGGTCTCGGCTCCTTCGCACAGTCCGACAGAAAGCGCGTCCAACAGATCAGCATTGGCAGTCTGGACAGCTATGTAGTCGACCAGGGACAGCGGGCGGGCACCAACGCAAACGAGATCATTGACGTTCATGGCAACACAATCGACCCCGACGGTGTCGTACTTGTGCACCATCTGCGCAATCAACGCCTTGGAGCCGATCCCGTCCGTGCAGATAGCAACTGCAGCCTGCCCGAGGCTTATAACGTTGGCAAAATAACCGATCTCGAGCTGCACCGCGCCGGGGCCGGCGGTCCGGGGCCAGGTCCTGCGGATTCGCTCTGTGAGCCGGCTGAGCCCCCGGTCGGCTTCATCGGTGTCGACGCCGGACTCGCGGTAGGCGTCGCGCGGGGCCTCAATGTGCGCGCCCTGGCTCATATGTTCCTCTCCGTCATGGCGTGCCGGGAGCCTCGCTCCGGATGCCGATCACGCACTCACCTAAATCTCCGGAGTCGCGGCAAGGGCCGCCCGGATCTTCGGCATGATGCTACCAGGAGCGCGAAGCCGCCGCATCTCGGGCTCAGCGACGTCACTGCCCACCCCGGACCGGGACCGTCCACAGGGGGAGTGACCCCCGGGCAAGGACGGTGTCAGGCCGGGGCTTTGACCGGGTGACGGGCGTGTTGCTCCTTGAACTGGATGGGGGGTGCCGTCGCCGCTCCCGGCCACCATGCCGAGCAACGGCAGAGCGTCTCGTATCCCCCCGCTTTCATGACGGCACCACTGGAGACGCTGATTTTGCCGATTTCTCCGTCGCTGAGCTCCGCAATCCGCGGAATCTGGCGAAAAAAAGGAGCGGCCTCGCATGCGCTTTCGACGAAGCGTCTCTCCGGCACACTCAGGCCACCAATTTAGCCGCGATGCGCGCCACGTGCGCGCCCTGAGCGCGGGCGATGCCGAGTTCGTTCTCCGTCGGCTGGCGCGATCCGTCACTACCGACGATGGTGCTCGCGCCATAGGGCGAGCCACCGCTGACTTGGTCGAGTACGAAAAGGCCCTTTTCCGACGGCGGCACGCCGACGATTACGAAGCCTTGGTGCAGCAGGGTGGAATGGAACGAGGTGATGGTGGTCTCTTGTCCCCAGTGCTGTGCAGCCGAGCTGGTGAAGACGCTGCCAACTTTGCCGATCAGCTTGCCGGCCGCCCACAGCCCGCCGGTCTGGTCGAGAAAGTTCCGCATCTGCGCCGCCATGTTGCCGAAGCGGGTCGGTGTGCCGAAGATGATCGCATCGTAGTCCGGCAGCTCGTCGACAGTCGCGATCGCGGCTTCCTGGCTCCGCTTGTAGTGGAACTTCTCGGCAATTTCCGCCGGTACCAGTTCGGGGACGCGCTTGATCGTCACTTGCGCGCCGGTGCTACGGGCGCCCTCGACCTCGGCTTTGGCGAGCTGCTCGATGTGTCCCCAGGCGCTGTAGTACAGTACCAGTATCTTTGGCATCTTGTCCTCGTGAACAGGTGGATTCGCAGGTCCGGACTCTACTGTCGATCAGCACAACCTGAAACTGAAGAAATTGCGCTTCTACCATTAACGAATCGGATAAACACGATCTGAGAGACGATTCTGTGATCCATGCAAAGCGCCTGGCGCGTCACGAAAGGTGCGGTTCCAGGCCGGTGTTCGAATCCTTGTCGTGAACTGTTTGGATCGTTCGCCTTACCTCCCTGAGCCAGCGAGCATCGCGGATGTCAACCGGCCAGACAGGTGACGGCCTTCGCACCGTCGCTGAACGCTGCTGACTCGGCCTCGAACTCAGCAAATCGTTCGCGGAATAGCAATGAACCATGTTGTGGTCAGCGTTTTATGCAAGATCCCTTCGCAGAGGCGGAACCTTCCGATCCATCTTTCCGCCGACCGAACCCCGTACGCGTCGCCCCTAAGCTCCGTGATCCATTCGTGGCATCGTGCGCAACGACGACCTTGATCGCCGACATGCATCGTCGCGTCGCTACGCGATCAATCTTCTGTTTCAATCATCTCTCCTTCGAGAATGTCTCAGGAGATCTCTCGGAACGATTGGGCATTCGCGCAGGCAATCAATTCCCCCCTTCCCGCGTGCCTCGATGACGAGGACATGGCGGCCGTTCAGGGCGCGTCCCGGTGTGATCTGCGGTCTGTCAGCCGCATCGCGGGGCGCGGCCGGAATGGCGTCCCTGCGCCATGGCTCTTGCGTGAGCTCGCCGCGGCTCACTCGGCATCTGCAACTTGCCCGGTCCGCCACCAAAGGCAGCCGGGCGGTGGTGGAGCTGAGGGGGATCGAACCCCTGACCTCCTCATTGCGAACGAGGCGCTCTCCCAGCTGAGCTACAGCCCCTGACAGGCGAGGCGACATTGGGAATAGCCTCGCGTCAAGTCAAGGCGACGGTCGCCTGCCGGGCGATGGTCGCCCGCCATGTGACGGTTGCGTCCGCGCTGGCACGTGGTTTAGTACCGGCTTCGGTCGATGTGGGATTCGCCCACGGCCGGCGGAAAGGCCCCGCCCGCCTGGGCTGCGGGAATCCAGGGCGCCACCAAGTGCCCCCCAGAGGCAGAAGGCAGCGGACGCAAACAGAAGCAAGCCCCCTACCACCCATCATCGATTCCAGGTACGAGGGCCTGTTTGCCCGGTAAAGGCAGAAGGCATGATCCTTTTCTTCTATCAGATCATCTCGACGCTGATCTGGCTCTACATGTGGGCCGTGATCATCGCCGCTGTGTTCAGCATGCTGGCGGCCTTCGGCGTGCTCGATACACGCAACCGCGTCGTCTGGACGATCGGCGATTTCCTCTACCGCTTCACCGAGCCGGTGCTGCGCCCGATCCGTAACCTGCTGCCAAATTTCGGCGGCATCGATATCAGCCCGGTCATCGTGATCGTGATCCTGGCTGCGGTGAATGACAAGCTGCTGCCGTGGGTTGTCAGCCTTCTGCTGAGAGCCTGACGGAACCGTGTCGGCCCGCCTCATCGACGGCCGGGCGGTGGCCGCCGCACAGAACGCCGCGACCGCGCGCCGAATCGTCGAGGCGGGCGTCACCCCACGACTTGCGATCGTGCTCGTCGGCGACAATGCCGCCTCGGCGGTCTATGTCCGCAGTAAGGACCGGGCGGCGCGGCAAGTCGGGGTAGCCGCCGAAACGATCCGGCTTCCCACCGGCGTGAGCGAGATCGAGTTGCTGGGTGAGGTCGGGCGGCTGAACGCCGATCGGTCGGTGGATGGTATCCTCGTGCAGCTTCCGCTGCCGGGAGCAATCCGACCGCGCGCGGTGGTCGAGACGATCGATCCCGCAAAGGACGTGGACGGGCTGACGGCAATGAATGCCGGGCGCCTCGCGGGCGGCGCGCCCTTTCTCATGCCCTGCACCCCGCTCGGCGTGATGAAGCTCCTCGCCGCCTCCGAGGTCCCCACTTCTGGCGTGCGGGCCCTCGTGATCGGGCGCTCCACGTTGGTCGGCCGGCCGCTCGCCGCGCTGCTGACGGCCGCCGATGCGACCGTGACGCTCGCCCATTCGCGGACGCGCGACCTCCCCGCCGAATGCCGCCGCGCCGAAATTCTTGTCGCCGCCATAGGCCGGCCAGAGGCGGTGCGGGGGGATTGGATCCGCCCGGGCGCGGTCGTGATCGACGTCGGCATCAATCGCTTGCCCGATGGCCGGCTTGCCGGCGATGTCGCGTTCGCAGAGGCAGTCGAAGTTGCCGCCGTGATTACGCCGGTGCCGGGAGGAGTGGGCCCGATGACGATCGCTTGCCTCTTGGAAAACACGTTGACGGCTGCCCTGGCACGACGCCAGCCGGAACGATAACGCCGCCCGCCGCCAGTGATCGTCTAAAAATCCGTAACGCGGCCTTTGAATTGCCAGTCGCCGTACCGCGTCGGCTCCGGGCCGGGCGGACCGCTGATCTCTTTGGGCAGCGCCGGCGCCGTGGCGGCCGGGTTGAGGGTTTCGCCGGATGCTATTTTCCGCGTTCCTCCCGGGGTTTCGAGGAAAAGCTCGCCATCGGGGCCGAGGCCGACGAACCGACCGGAGATGGTCTCTGCGCCCGTCCGGATGACGAGTTCCTGGTCCGGCGCGGGGCCAAGCGCGAGCCACGCCGCAGCAATGGCCTCGAAGCCGTCCCGCTCGAGGCGAGCGAGCCAGCCTTTGAGCGACGATTCCAGCGACAGAAGGGCCTCGGCGGGAGTTGGAGGGGAGCCAAAGGTCGCAAGGGCCTCGGCCGGGTACGGGGTGTCGTAAGGCGCCCCAGCCAGGTTGATGCCGATCCCGATGACAACCCAATCACCGGCGCTTTCAACAAGAATGCCCGCGATCTTGCCTTGAGCAAGCAGCACGTCGTTCGGCCACTTCAGGCGCGGGCGAAGCGACGGGTGGAGAAAATGGGCGAGCGTGTCCGCGACGGCGAGGGCCGCGGCAAATCCAAGCTTCGGCGCCTCCCGCGGCGCGGGCGCGGGGCGCAACAGGAAGGATGCATTGAGATTGCCGGGCAGGCTCGTCCATCGGCGGCCCTGCCGGCCCTTGCCGGCCGTCTGGCGGAGCGCGGCGACGATCGTGCCATCAGCTGCGCCGCCTTCGGCAAGGCGGTGCGCCTCATCGTTCGTCGAGTCGATCTCGTCGTGCCAGATGATCGAAATGCCGGACCTCAGCGGGCTGAGGCTTCGGCCAGCCGTGCACGCGCGAGCGCCGACCACGGCGCGTTGGCCGGAGACTTGGCAAGCGAAGCGCGGAACAGCTCCGCGGCACGGCTATCCACCCGTCCCGCGGCGCGCGTCTCAGCCTCGGCTGCGGCGGCCGCAAGGGCAGGGTTGAACTTCATTTCCAGGGCCTGACGCCAGGCTTTGGCCGCCCCCGCATAGTCGCCGAGGCCGATTTCCGCCCGGCCAAGCAGCATGAGGCCCGCACGAGCTTCCGCCGATTTCGGATCGAGTTCTTTCAGACGATGTTTGAGGGTCGCTATAAGCTGCTGAAGTTGCAACTGTTGCGCGTGTTCAGCGGCTGCGCGCGGGGCGAATGGCGCGGCCGGCAGCCCAGGATCTCCCCAGGGCAGATAGAGGGCAAGGGCGGCAAGCGGAATGACGCAGAGCACCGTCGCGATGACCAATGGGCGGAGGCGCGCTTGCGGTGTCGGTTCGCGCTCGGCACCGGCCGCGAGCAGCCGCCGCTTGATTTCGAGGACGGCGGCGGCGTGCTCCACGGGCCCGATCCGTCCGTCATCGCGTTCACGGTCGACCTCGACAAGCTGCTGCCGGTGCAGGGCAAGGGCGGCGGCTTGGCGGCCACGATCCCCGCGGCCGCGCGCGAAAAAGAAGCCAGCCGGGGCAAGCGTCACCAGAGAGAGGGCGGCGAAGAGGACCCAGAGCATCAGAAAGCGATCACTCGAGGAGCGAGGCCAGTCGGGATTTTTCGGCGTCGGTGAGCGGCTCAGGGTGCGGGCGGCGCTGCCGGCTGGCTGCAAACGCAATGCCGAGGCCAACCGCGGGGGCTAATATCGGCATCGCCCAAAGCATGATGGTGAGAGGCTTGAACGGCGGGTCCAGGCGGATGAACTCGCCATAGCGCGCAGTCATCCACTGCATGATCTGATGATTGGTGCGGCCGGCGGCGACCTGTTCACGGATGATTTCGCGCATATTGGCCGCGAGCGTCGCCGACGATTCCTCGACGCTCTCGTTCTGGCAGACGACACAGCGGAGCTGGCTCCCGATCGCTCGGGCGCGCGCCTCCTGCGCGGCGGTGAGCGCCGGCATCGCAGCGATTGCCGGGGCCACGCATAGGAAAATCAGGAGGAACGGAACAAGGCGCCGCATCAGGCGTATCTTTTCAAAAGGGGCACCAGCGTATCGGCAATCACGGGTGGCGAAAGCGGGCCGCCGAGATGCCAGCGGATGATCCCCTCACGGTCGACGAGAAAGCTTTCCGGCACGCCGCTGATGCCCCATGCGATCGCCGCCCCGCCGTTCGGGTCGCCGCCGAGCCGGGCGAACGGATTGCCGTCTGCAGCGAGGAAGCCGCGCAACGCCACGTCAGAGTCTGAATAGTCGATCCCCCAGATTGCCACGCCCTGATCTTTGAGCTGCGTGAGAAGCGGCGCCTCGGCGTGGCAGGGCAGGCACCAGGAGGCGAAGAAGTTGATGAGCAGCGGCCGAGGCAGGTGTCGCAGGTCGGCCGCCGAAAAGCCGCTGCCGGGTGGCGCGGGTTCGGTGGTGAAAGGAGGCACAGGGTGGCCGACCAGCAGGTTCGGAACCCTGTGCGGATTGTAGCGCCCGTCTTTCGCCTGCTGCAGCAGCTCGACGAAGCCGATACCCCCGATGACAACGGCGGCGAGCGGGAGAAGGAGCAGCGGCCGGCGGCGGATGCTCGCGTCAAGCATCGACCGTCACCCCGCAGCCTCCGCCGGCCGCTCCCCTGGCCCAGAGGGAGAAGGCCCAGCGGGGGATGGCCCAGAGGAAGAAAGCGAAGGAGACCGACGCGCCGGGGCGCCGACCCGGAAGCGCCGGTCGGCCAGCGAGAGCCCGCCGCCTACGGCCATCACCAGCGCGCCGAGCCAGATCCAAGGGGCAAGCGGGTCGTAGCGGAGCCGGACCTCGGCACCGCCGTCATGCACGTTGCCGAGTGCGGTATAGAGATCCACCACCAGGTTCGTCCGGATAGCGGTGTCTGTCACCGCGGTGCCCTGGACAGGAAACCTGCGGTCAGCGGGGTGCAGCACGGCGACAACGCGGCCGTCGCGCCGCGCTTCGAGCGTTGCTCGCTCGGCCGTGAAGTCCGGCCCGGGCACGCGGTCGAGGCTGGCAAGCGTCCAGTGGTAGCCGGCGAAATCGGTGCTCTGGCCGGGGTGCAAAAAGACGACCCGTTGCGCGGCCAGGGTCATGCCGGCAATGCCGGCAATCGTGACCCCGAGGCCGGCATGGGCGACCGCGGCCCCGATCGTCGCGAGCGGAAGGCCGGCGAGGCGAGCGAGGCTCGCGGCAGGCGGGACCCGGAACAGCCGGATGCGGCTTGCGATGTCACGAACGGCGCCGAGGATGAGCCAGGCGCTGCCGGCAAAGCCGATCGCGGCAAGGCCGCGCCAGCGCAGCGCCGCGATGATGCCCACCGCCGCAGCCGCAAGCGCGACCCACCAGAGCTGGAGCAGCGCCGGAACGAGCTGGGCCCGCTTCCACGGCAGCGTCAGAGCGACCGACATCGCGAGGACGAGCGGGATGGCGAGCGGCAGGACGGTGGAGTCGAAGAACGGCGCGCCGACCGAAAGTTGCTGGCCTGCGACCAGCGCGGCGAATGGTGGATAGAGCGTGCCCGTGAACACGACGGCGGCGATCGAGCAGAGCAGGATGTTGTTCAGCACGATCGCACCCTCCCGCGAGATCGGCGCGAACAGGCCCGCCGGCGCGAGTACGGGCGCGCGGAACGCGAACAGGAGGAGGCTCGGCACCGTGACGAGGCCGAGCAGCACGAGGATGAAAACCCCGCGCTCCGGGGCGATGGCAAAGGCATGCACGGAATTCAGCAAGCCGGAGCGGACCAGGAAAGTCCCGCAGAGGCTGAGCGAAAATGTGATGATGGCGAGCAGCACCGTCCACACTTTGAGGGATTCACGCTTCTCGACGACGATCGCCGAATGCAGCAGCGCCGTCCCGGTGATCCACGGGAGCAGGGACGAATTTTCTACCGGGTCCCAGAACCAGAAGCCGCCACAGCCGAGATCATAGTACGCCCACCAGGATCCGAGGGCGACCCCGCAGGTGAGGAAGCACCACGATGTCAGGGCCCAGGGTCTGACCCAGCGGCCCCACGCTGCATCGACGCGGCGCTCGAGGAGAGCGGCGATCGCGAAGGCAAACGGGACGGAAAAGCCGACATAGCCGAGATAGAGAATCGGCGGATGCACGGCGAGCGCGGGGTCCTGCAAGAGCGGGTTCATTCCCTGGCCCTGCATCGGCGCCGGCCAGAGGCGGGTGAACGGATTGGAGGTCGTAAGGGCAAACAGAAGGAAGCCGGCGGCAACGGCGCCCATGACGCCGATCACCCGGGCGCGGAGGGCCGCAGGAAGCTTTGCACCGAAGGCGCCGACGGTGGCACCGCAGATCGCAAGCACGAGGCACCAGAGAATGATCGAGCCGTCGTGGTTTCCCCAGGTGCCGGTGATTTTGTAGAACAGCGGCGCCTGACTCTGGCTGAAGGCAGCGACGTTGCGGACCGAAAAGTCGGAGATGGCGTTGCTCCAGGCCAGCGCGACGAAAGACGTGCCGACGGCAATCAGCTGGCCGAAGGCGAGGCCGGGTGCCATCGCCATCAGGCGCGCCTCGCGCCGTTCGGCACCGAGCAGCAGCAGCACCGCCTGGGCGGCGGCCAGGCAGCAGGCAAGCGCCAGCGCGAAGTTGCCGAGTTCGGGAATCATCGCTGTTCCGTCAGCCTCCGCTCTGGTTGGGGATGCGCATCGTGTCCCAGGTCGCCGGCGGTGGCGGCGGGCCGGCGGCGGGGTTCCAAAGCCCACGCTTCTTCAGCGCTTCGACCAGCTTTTTCGGCATGTAGGCCGCGTCGTGGCGGGCCAGCACCTGGTCGGCGACGAAGGTGCCGCCGGACTTGAAGCGCCCTTGCACGACGACGCCCTGGCCCTCTCGGAACAGACCGGGGAGAATGCCTTCGAAGCTGACCGGTATCGAATCGTGCCCGTCGGTCACGCGGAACCGCACGAATGGGCGGCCATCGGCCAGGGCATGTACAACGCTCCCTTGGGCCACGAGGCCACCGAGCCGGACCAGCCGTCCGCTCGGCGGCGGCTTGGTCGCAAGGTCGGTCGGCGTGACGAAAAAGACAATGCTGCTGGAGAAGGCTGAAAGGGCAAGGCCGGTTGCCGTGCCAAGCCCGGCGAGCAATCCGACCAAGAGAAACAGGCGCCGTCGCTTACGCGTCATGACCGGGCGCCGCTGCGTGCCCGCCGGGCGCTGCGCGGATCGATCGCGGCAAGCCGGCGCTCGGCGCTCCGCACCCTGGCGAGCGCCGCGAAGCCGAGCCAAGCCGGTACAATCAGCGCGATCGCGTAGGCGGCGATGATGAACGGAAACGGATTCACCGTGCGCTCGCTCCGGCGGCCGCGAGTGGCGGGCGCTCTGCCTCAGTGGCCTTCGTCAGAAGGAGGGAAGCGAGCCTGCGCTCGAGCACGGCCGCCCGCAACCGCGCCAGCACGATCGCCGCGAAGCCTGCGCTGTAGCCGAGGGTGGCAAGAATGAGGGGCCACAGCATCGAGATGTAAATGCTTGGTGCGGAGAAGAGACTGATGCTGTTGCCCTGGTGCAGAGTGTTCCACCATACGACGCTGAAATGGATGATCGGTAAATCAACGATGCCGATCACCGCCAGAATGGCCCCGGCACGATAGCCGCGTTGCGGGTCGTCGAAGGCGCGGACCAGCGCGATGTGTCCGAGATAGAGGAAGAACAAGACCAGCATGGAGGTGAGCCGGGCACCCCATACCCACCACGCACCCCACATCGGCCGGCCCCAGAGGCTGCCCGAGACGAGGCAAACGGCAGCGAAGGCAGCGCCCACCGGGCCGATCTCGACCGCCGCGAGGTCGGCAAGCGGGTGGCGCCACACCAGAGAAGCAGCCGAACAGGCGGCCAGCGCGACGTAGCCCCAGAGGGCGAGCCACGCCGCCGGGACATGCACGTACATGATCCGTGCCGCCTGCCCCTGCTGCCAGTCGGCCGGAGCAAAGAATGCGCCCCAGACCAGCCCTGCGGCGCCGAGCAGGATGGCAGCGAGGGAGAGCCACGGCAGTACCCTCTCCGAGAGCCTGAGAAAGCGACCGGGGTTGGCGAAGCGATGGAGCCCTGATCCTCGCGAGCTGGCGGGCACGGGCTTGAAGGCAACTGGGTGCGGAGCCACGGCGAGCACTGTACGCCTTGGCCCTGTTGATTTGAAGCCCGCGCATGGAGCCGGCAGCGCAGGGCACGCCGACCCGGCGATCACCGACCACGGGGCATCGAACGTGGCCGGGGTGGGAATGATGCGCGCGCCAGGAACGATACGGACGGTCGGAGCCGCAGGTGGTCCTGGCCGGCTCGCGGCGCGCCGGCGGTACGGTCACAGTGCACGGGCATGAGAATCTTGCTCTGATGCATGAAGCCGGCGGCCCTGAGGGGCGCCGCGAAAGGAAGGCCAAGCCATGACCGCCGTGATTGTCGCCATCGTCATCATCATCATCGTGGGGATCTCTCTTCTGAGTTCCGCCGTGCGCGTTCTGCGTGAATACGAGCGTGGCGTGATTTTCACCTTCGGCCACTTCACCGCCACATCGGGGCCGGGGCTGGTGCTGATCGTTCCGTGGGTGCAGCAGCTCGTGCGGGTCGATCTTCGCATCATCGTAACGGAGGTGCCGCCCCAGGATGTGATATCGCGCGACAACGTCTCCGTCAGGGTGACCGCCGTCATCTATTTCCGGGTGGTCGATGCCGAGCGCGCAGTGATCCAGGTCAAGGATTTCATGGATGCCACGAGCCAGCTTTCCCAGACCACATTGCGCTCGATCCTCGGCAAGCACGAGCTCGACGAGATGCTCGCGGAGCGGGACAAGCTGAATACGGATATCCAGGAAGTGCTCGACCAGCAGACCGAGGCATGGGGGATCAAGGTCTCCAATGTCGAGATCAAACGCATCGACCTCGACGAAAGCATGGTGCGCGCCATCGCCCGCCAGGCGGAGGCCGAGCGGGAAAGACGCGCCAAGGTGATCAACGCGCTGGGCGAAGAGCAGGCGGCACAGAAGCTTTTGGAGGCGGCACGCATCCTGGCCCCGGTGCCGGAGGCGATGCAGCTGCGCTACCTCGGAACCTTGTTCGACATAGCCGGGGAAAAGAGTTCGACGATCATATTCCCGTTCCCGATGGATCTCGCCCAGATGCTGAAGGCGCTGCACCCTGCCGTGCCGGATGCAGACTGACTAGGCGGGCGAACTGCACGGCCGATGCGCTCATGGCGGTGCTCCGGCGCCGGCTGTTTCATTGTGCCGTGTAAAGGTCCTGAGGATGACGCGGAGCGGGGCAGGCTTCCACATGAGGCTTCCCAGCATGACTTCGAACGCTAGCTTGGGAATCGCACCGTGCCCGGCCACTCCACTCAGCCAGCCAATTGTTTTACACAACGTCCGGTACGACCTCTCACAGACACGCCGGATCCCGTTCCTGTGCGCGGAGCCTTGCAGCGCGCCTCACGTCTTGTTAGGGATAACAGGAGAACCTCAGGAAGAAACGTGGGCTCGTTGTTGAGCACGAGATGCCGGGGTGCCTGCGAAAGCCGCTCAGGGGAATGTCAAGATGCCACAACAAATCATCGATCTCAGCTTACTCATTGAGGACAACATGCCCGCGCATAAGCTGTTTCAGCGGCCTGTTCTCACTCGCCACCTGACCCACGAAAGCAGCAAAGCTATGGGACTGGGCGTTAAGGGCGATCCGATGACATTCCAGACCAACTTTATCGCCATGCTCGATCATGTCGGCACGCATGTTGATGCATTTCGGCATACAAATCCGAACGGATTACCGATCGACGAGATGCCGCTCGAGCTTTTCCTGGGCAAGGCTGTGTGCTTCGACGTACGCCATGTGGGAGATCTCGGTGATATCGGCGTCGCTGACATGGAACAGGCAGAACAGAAGAGCGGCGTCAGGGTCAGCGGTCATATCGTCCTTCTGTGCACAGGGTTCCATGCGCGGCACTATCCAACACTCGATTCGGTTTGGAAGAATCCGGGTGTCACCGTCGAGGCCACGCGCTGGCTCTACGACAGGCGGTGCAAAATGCTCGGTGTGGAAGGGCCGTCCACCGATAAACCGAGCGATAATGTCTTTGCCCAGCATCGCTTATGCCGAGACGTTGGCATAAGCCACTGGGAATGGCTCGTTAACCTCGATCAGCTGCTCGGGAAGGGCGAGTTTCAGTTCTTTGGTGTGCCACTCAAATTTAAGGGCGGCTCCGGCTCACCTGTCCGGGCATTCGCGATTGTCAGCACGTAGATCGTATCGAATATGAGGCAAGGTCCGATGCAGCGATGGTAGTGTCCTGCCCCCGTCGCTTGTGGCCCACTTCAACAAGCGAAAGGGGATCAGCAGGCCACTAAAACAAGAGCTGCTGTGCCAGCACAAAGCCCCATCGCTGAGATGCAAGCTTGGAGTCGGGACCTTAGAGCACTATCACCCTGACTGGAATCGCCGGATGCCAGTCAGGGTGATGAGATTGCTCGAGAAAACATACATTGAGCGTGTTCAGCCAGCCCGAACGCGCTCGAGTGAGCGACGAGCGGGATTCCTTTAAGCGCGACGGAACTCCGGATCGGACGCGGGCTGGCGGGTGAACTGCACCAAGGATCCGGTCACAGCGGCGCGCCAGCGATGGATCAGCTTGGCTTGCGCGCCCGGAGCAGCGCCCAACGGTGAAAAAAGGAGAGCGTATCGGCGTTGCGACGAAGGCCGATGCCTGCGGTTTCATCGTGCCGCGCCAGGGCGCTGAGGATGGTACGGAGTGGGGCGGTGCGCTCGGGCGCATTGGTCATAGTCATCCACTCCAAGAACTCGCGCGGCCGTTCCCAGACGGCCTGATCCTCGATCTTGAGGCCGGCTTCGGTCATTAGCGAACAAAGAGCGCTGAGGGGGAGCATGCGCACGTGGGAGGGGTCGCGCAGGACTTCGATGGCGTTGTGCAAAGCTGCTTCGTCGCGATCTTCGGAACTGGTGACATCGGCGAGCACGCAAACGCCGCCGGGACGGAGCACGCGCGCCATCTCGCCGATCGGGCCTGCTGGCTCCTGGAAGTGGTGCACGGAAAGACGGGTCGCAGTGGCATCGAACGCGGCGGATGGAAAGGGAAGTCGGGCGGCGTCGCCCCCAACGAAGGTCACGTTGGCGCGCCGAGCGGCGGCGCAGCGCTGCCGGGCGCTTTCGAGCATGCGGGGGGTGAGATCGAAAGCGACAACCGCGCGCGCGGTTGCTGCAACGGCTTCAGTAATGATGCCGGGGCCGCAGGCGACATCAAGAATGCGGCCAGTGGCGGCGCTTCCCAACGCATCGACGAAGCGCCGGGTCAGTGCGGCGTCGGTGATTTGCGGAGCGGTCGCAAAGGTTCCCGCCTGGCGGGTGAATTCCTGCTGCACGCGCTGGAGTTGGTCCATCTGGGTCCGCCGCTGACAGAAGTGGGTCGGGTTGGGCTGGTGCGGCCCGGGGGTCGCAGGGCAGGGGCCGCGGGACCGACAATGCCGGGTGGAATAAAAAGGGGTCAATCGGGGTGGCCCGCGCAACGGGGCGGCAGCCCAACCGGGGTGGAGGGGGAAGGCGATGCGGTACTGGCTGCTCAAATCCGAGCCAAGTTCGTTCAGTTGGCAGCAGCAGGCAGCGCACGGTGTCGAGCCGTGGACGGGTGTGCGCAATCATGCGGCAAAACGGAACCTGATCGCGATGCGCATCAGCGATCAGGCCTTCTTCTACCACTCCAACGTCGGCAAGGAGATCGTGGGCGTGGTCGAGGTCGTGCGCGAGGCCTATCCCGACCCGACTGCTGCAGCCGCGGGATGGGTCGCGGTCGATGTGCGCGCGGTGGCGGAGCTTGCGAAGCCCGTGAGTCTCGCCGCGATCAAGGCGGATCCGGGGTTCGCCGATTTCGCTCTGCTGCGCCAGTCACGGCTGTCGGTGGTACCGGTGAGCGCGGCGCACTGGCGGCGGATTCTCGCGCTGGGCGAACTCACGCTGTGAGGGGTGTTGCGATCGGCCTGGTTGCGGTTGCGCTCCAGAGGAATCGGGTGAATTGACTATTGGGTGAGCGGGTTGGCGGGGAAGTCATCGTCCCAGCGTGCGGTCTTGCGCTTCAGCCGGAGGGAGGCCTTGCCTGGGGTGTTGCGGATCCGATTGTGGGCCATGTGCTTGATGGTGGCGAAGTTGGCGGGTGCGTGATCGGTGCGGACCCGGCACTCGTCGTCGCGGAAGATCATGTCCATGACCCAGTGCAGGCTGGTCTCGATTGCCCAGTGACTGCGGATGATCGGCCCGAGGAGGTTCGCCAGCAGCGCTAATGAGGTGATGGAGAAGCGTGTCTCCTGCGCAACCCTGTCGCTGAGCTCGCGCGTGCTTTCGACGATGACCACGGCGTTCAGGCCGGGCAAAATCGTCCAACGTTCCATTGGCTTTGCCAATGGAATGATGACGGGGGACAGTTGTGTCGTTCGCGCAGCCAGTCAAGGTCGTGGATGACGGTCGTGGTTCTGGTCTCGATGCGGCCGTGATCGCCGTCGACCGTCTGATCCTGACTGATCGTGGTATCCTTGAAGCCTGCGGCCTTCTGCTCGGCGACGAGGAGCTCGACATCCTGGCGGAGCAATCCCTGATTGCCTTTCAGGGCGAGCACGCAGTCGGCCTTCTTGGCGAGCGCCTTCTGAGCGATCTCGCGTTGGCACCCTCGGCTGGCCATTCCACCAGGCTTCGCCTGACGGAACCTTGGGCCGGCCTCGCGCATCGCGGCGATGGTGACGATCGTCCCCGCTACGGCCAGCATCTCCAGCGGCTTGGGAATGGCGATGACCTCGTTGGACTTTTCCGCGACCTTGACTTGCCCCGGCACGAGCCGCTAGCGTGCCGCGAAGGCCGGCACCAGGTGGATCGGCGGATTGCCGCCCTTCTTCTGGCCGGACCGCCGCGAGATCTTGCCATCGATGCTAATGGCCCCTTCCGGTGCTCCGGCCAAGGCGGCAACCCAGGCGACGAAGCAGCGCTGGAATTGCTCGGCGTCGAGGGAAGCCAGGAGATCACCGAGGTGATCGTGCGCCCGCCTGCCGTCCTGGAACGGGCGGAACCGGCGCAACAGCGCCAGCTTCTTGACGCCGAACAGAGCGATATCGACGAAAGTCTCGGCCCCGGCCAATACCGCGAGCAGACACATGAAGAAGGATCTCGTCGAGCGAGTAGATGCTCTTCCCCTGCTGCCGAGGGTCCTTCAGATGCCTGAAATAGCTTAAGAAAACGGCCGTCTCGCCGAACGCGCCGCAATCCATCCCCGCCTCTGCCGTGGCGGTCCTCCCAAGCGACTCGAGGACCGCTATGGATTCAGCACTTCATCGGCTCGTCACCTCATTCCTTCACCCGATTGCCCTGTGCCGGGGGAGAGAAGCGATTGCCGCCGCTGGTCGCTTGGTGTAGGGTTGCGCGGCTGAAGTTGCTCGATCAACGAGGCACGCGCAGGCCAGTGAAGCCTTTCCAGTAAAGCACTTATAGACCCGAATCGCGCGACGCCGGAAGTGTCCGGAGAAGATGCAAGACGAGCGAGGAAAGGAGGAGCCGGAATGGGGAAGTCCCGCTTTGTCTCACGCCGCACCGCGCTCAAGGTCGGATACGCCGGTGTCGCAAGTGCTGCGCTGCCGCTCGTGCACATGCAGAC
>JBOHMN010000175.1:0-12137 GCA_050730175.1 Acetobacteraceae bacterium
AGCTTCATCCGCGGCGGCAGAGCCAATGTCCGCCACGCCCTCTACATGCCAGCTCTCGTCGCCATGCGCTTCAACCCCGACCTCAACGCCAAATACCGCCAGCTCGTCGCCGCAGGCAAACCCGCCACGGTCGCAATCATCGCCGTCATGCGAAAACTCATCGTCATCGCCAACGCCTTGCTCAAGGCCAATCGCCTCTGGCAAGAATCCCTCCCTTGACCATCACGGATACTCTAGGTTCGATTTCTCGAGTAATTTCATCACCCTGACTGGCATCTGGCGATTCCAGTCAGGGTGATATTGCTCTAGCGCCCACCGCCCATCATGTACACGAGGTCGTTGAGGTCCCGAACTGGCCTGATGTTGACATTGTTGTTGGCGCAACCCGCACCCACGAGGGTCGCCGCGATGCGGCCATCGGCCGTGGCAGTGCCGCTAACTGTGCCGACGGGACCGTTGCCGATGTCGGTCCTCGTCAGCACCAGGGTGAACCTCCCATCGGCGTCGGAGGTTCCGCTGACGCTGCTGATGCCGCTCAGGTCAGAATACATGGCGATGCCGTGGAGCTGGCCGGATGCCGTCCGGGCCAGGCGCCAGTTGATGTAGGGGCAACCGGCGACCGACGACGCCGTGGAGCCGATGAAGCCCGGCAGCGGCGCCGCGTGTGCGGGGTAGGCAGCGGCCATCCCGAGCGCAAGCAACCCACCGGCAACCAACCCAACAGATGTTCGGATGTTCATTGTGTCCTCCTCGGAATGGAAAGCGACGGAGAACCGCCGCCGGAGCAGATCGCTCGCGTGCTTCGCAATCCGATCCTACGGCTCTTCCGATAAGCGCAAAGTGGCGACGGGGATTGTAGTTCTGAGCCCCGAGTTGGTCGATCCTGCTCCGGCATGTGGCGAGTCCAGTCAGGGCGATATTGCTTTCGTCGCTGCACACCCGCGACACCCACAGCCGCGGTTCCCGGAGCGTTGCAATCGTCGTGTACTGCGGGCCAGATAAAGGCGCCAGGTCCGTACAGGGTTTTCCGAGTACGGTCGTTGCTAAGAGCGGATAGTTCGAGGGTCGTCTTTGGAGTTGGTGTATGCAAGGCCGAGCGGCCGGATCGCCGTCACCTGCGTAACGTACTCACCGGACTTTGCCCAGTGGAAGTGGGCTTTATCGCCGGGCAGAACGATGACGCTGCCGGGCGGATAAGCGTTCATCTTGTCGCCGTCCCACTGATCGCCCAGGCCGATGTAGAAAACACCCGACATGACTGTGTAGACTCGGTCCTCCGGGTGCTTGTGCGGCATAATCCTCACGCCGGGAGGCACTTTGACTCTGATGACGTAGGGGCCTGGCCCAGAGGGCTGACCGGCAACGAGCGCAGGGCGGACCGAAAGCGGGAAGGCGGGGAACGGCTTCCAATCGAGGTCTTCAGGCAGGATCGATCGGAAAACGGCTTGGCCTTACTGGTGGGTTCGAACCATTGCATTTTTCCTGATCCGGCCGTGTTGCGCTGTTAGCGATGAGGATGGCACGGCGTTGTGCGCTTTGTAGTGACGCCGTCGGCAGATCCAACTCGCCGTTCAGATCAGCTTGGCGTCTGATGTGATCGCGGCGTTGAGTGTCTTGGAGACCGGACGGTTCCTCCCGGCATCGGTGACCATTCAAGCAAACCCTGCTTCGTCGAGTTCGGTACTTGGGCGCGCAGGGTCAGGGCCGACCGACTGATGCGGAATCCTTGACTCTCCCGCTCATGGGTGACCGCGGCCTCGGTAATGAGCTCCGCTGGCGTATAGCCGGCACCCTGTAACTGAAACGCCACCGCCATGGTGAAGCAACCGGCGTGGGCGGCAGCGATCAATTCTTCGGGATTGGTGCCTTTCTCGCTCTCGAAGCGCGTCCTGGAAGAATAGCGAGTTTCTGCAAGCACGGCGGAATCGGTGGAAACGTTGCCACTGCCGGCGCGGTGCATGCCGCGCCAAACCGCTTTGGCCTGGCGAATCATGCAACGTATCCCCGCCATCGAACTCGCTCGAGGTGCATTATTTCAGGCGCCACCGGGGTCGCGACGCTGTGCCGTTCACGTCGGCTGCCTGAGAAGGGCGCCGTCAATCGGCAGTTTTCGCAGGCGCTTGCGAGTTGCCGCAAAGATCGCGTTGGTGACCGCGGGGAAGATTGCCGAGGTCCCGGGTTCGCCCATCCCGCCTGGAAACTCAGAACTCTTGACGATATGGACCTCGATGGTCGGCGCTTCATTCATGCGCAGAATCCTGTAGGTATTGAAATTGGTCTGTTCGACACGTCCGTTTCTAAGAGTGATCTCACCATAGAGCGCCGCCGTGATGCCGAAGATGATCGCGCCCTCGATTTGCGCCCGGACGGTATCGGGATTGACGACGATGCCGCAATCGACCGCGCAGACGACCCGGCGGACGCGAACCGCGCCATCCGTCGACACTTCAACTTCGGCGATCTGCGCCATGTAGGTCCCGAAGACGGACTGGAGGGATACGCCGCGACCAACTCTTGGGGGCAGCGCCCGCCGCCAGCCGGCCTTTTCCGCGGCAAGCTCAAGGACAGCTTTGGCGCGCGGCGCGTTGTCGAGGAGGGCCCGCCGATAGGCGATCGCATCCTGCTTCGCCGCCGCCGCGAGTTCGTCGATGAAGCTTTCGGTGACGAAGACATTGTGCGACGGCCCGACACTGCGCCAGAAGGCGGTCGGAATGCCGGGAGGTTCCACCCGCAGATACTCTACGTGAAGGTTCGGGAGCGTGTAGGCCAGGTCGATCGCGCCGTCGGTCGTGTCGGGGTCGAGACCGTTGTTGAATGCCGGGGGCAGCCATCGCGCAAGAATCGATGAGCCTGCGAAGCGGTGGACCCAGGCGACCGGCATTCCCTTCGCATCGAGACCGGCCGACATCCGGTCGATGAAACAGGGCCGGTACATGTCGTGCTGGATGTCTTCCTCGCGGGTCCACACGACCTTCACGGGGCCCTCGACCTGCTGTGCGATCTGGACGGCGCGAATGACAGCATCGATCTCCAGCCGCCGGCCAAAGCCGCCGCCGATCAGGTGGTTGTGGGCCACGACCTTATCCAGCGGCAGCCCTGCCGTCTTCGCGGCCGCTGCCTGGGCCCTGGCGATAACCTGGCTGCCGACCCAGACTTCGCAGCCGTCCTTGCGAACATGAACCGTGCAGTTCATCGGTTCCATTGTGGCGTGGGCAAGGAACGGAACCTGGTACGTCGCCTCGATTTTGGTGACGGCGCTCGCCAAGGCCTGATCGGTATTGCCGATATTCTGCGCAACCGGCCCGGGATTGAGCGTGGCCTTTTCGAGCGCGGCCACGACCTCTTCGGTGGTGAGCCTGGCGTGCGGTCCCTCGTCCCATTCAATCGTGAGGGCTGCCAGCCCTTTCTTGGCCGCCCCCATATGATCGGCCACGACGGCGACGGCGTCATCGAGGCGGACGATCTGGCGCACGCCTTTGACGGCCTTGGCCGCCGCGTCGTCGACGCTCTTCACGCGGCCGCCGAAGACCGGCGATTGCGCAAGCGTTGCGATCGTGACGCCCGGCGGCCGCGCATCGATGCCAAAGACCGCGGATCCGTTGACCTTCGCCGGGGCATCCAGGCGCTTGGCCGGGGTGCCGATGAGCCGGAAATCTCCCGGACTCTTGAGCGCGACACGTTCGGGGACAGGCAGCCGGGCAGCGTCGGCGGCGAGTTCGCCATATGTGGCGCTCCTGCCGGTCGGCGCGTGAAGCACTTCACCACTTTGCACGCGGCAGGACGCCGGATCGACCTTCCAGCGCTTTGCCGCTGCCGACACAAGCATGGTTCTCGCAATCGCGCCGGCCTCGCGCATCGGCTGCCACGCCGCGCGTATCGCGGTCGAGCCGCCGGTCGCCTGTACGCCGGCCAGCAAGGGATTTCCGTAGAGTTTTTTGTCGGGCGGGGCGTGCTCCAGTCGCACCTGTGACAGGCCGACCTCGAGTTCTTCGGAGATCAACATCGGGATCGAGGTGTAGGTACCCTGACCCATCTCGACATAGGGCATGATGAGAACAATCTGCCCGCTGTGCTCGATGCGGATGAACGCGTTGGGCGCGAAGGGGACTGTTTCGGCAGCTTGGGCTTCACCGTTTGCGATCGGCAGGCTTAGACTTAGCATCAGGCCTCCGCCCGCGGCTGCGCCGGCCTTCAGAAACCTGCGCCGGGAGAGATCGTTCGTTGATGCCGGTCGATTCAGGCGGGCGGCCCGGAGGACGAGCTGATCGAAGATCATTGTCAGCCCCCCTTTCCGTTCGATCGTGCCGCCTCTTTGATCGCTTCGCGAATTCGGCCATAGGTCCCACAGTGGCAGATGTTGCCGGCCATCGCGTTGTCGATATCGGAATCGGTAGGATGCGGATTGCTTGCGAGGAGCGCCGTAGCAGACATGATCTGGCCAGACTGGCAGTAGCCGCATTGAACGACCTCCAGCTCGAGCCAGGCACTCTGGATGTTGGCGCCTGCAGCGGTCGCGCCGACTGCCTCGATCGTTGTGATCTCGAAGGTGCCGACGCTCCCCACAGGCGTGATACAGGAACGCGCGGCAGCGCCGTTGAGATGCACGGTGCACGCCCCGCAGAGCCCGATCCCGCAGCCAAACTTCGTGCCGGTCATGCCGAGCACGTCGCGCAACACCCAGAGAAGCGGTGTGTCGCCGTCGACGTCGACGCGATGTGAGTTCTGGTTGACCTTGATGGTGAAGGCCATAGTTGCCTCGCCCTGCGGACCGCCCCTTCGGGCTGATGGTGATCCATGTGGGGCGAGCGCGCCGAAGTGATAGCCGATTTGCGGAGAGCTGTCCGTTTTGAGCAAATTTGTTATATCCTGCGCAGAAACAGGAAAAACGGACCGGCTCGAAGCTGCTGAAGCTGACTTCACGATGTTATTCCCCGGAAATAATGGAGAGGCGCGATGCGCACTCGCGATCTGAATGATGCAATTCATGCGGTTACCAGGATCTACTGTCCGCACACGACAAGCTCATCGGGTCGGTGCGGGGCTTCGAGGCGGCCGCGGAGGCCGACGATCCGACATCGTTGCCGGCCTTAATCGAGATTCGTAATTCGTACCGGGGGAGCGTGACTTCCGTTGGTCGGAGTGATCGTTGAACGCGATTGCACGGCACCGGGGCGCGGCGTTGCAGGTCCGATCAGGAGGCGGCGATGGCAAAGATGCGGGCGGTGCAGGTGGCGCGGGCCGGCGGTCCACTTGAACTCGTAGAGCGCGAGGTTCCCGAGCCCTCGCGAGGGGAGGTTCGCATCCGCGTCGAGGCCTGTGGTGTCTGCCACAGCGACAGTCTCACCGTCGAAGGACAGTGGCCCGGCCTCTCCTTCCCGCGCATCCCTGGGCACGAGATCGCCGGTGTGATCGATGCAATCGGCGCCGACGTTGTCGCCTGGCGCACCGGGCAGCGGGTTGGCGTCGGCTGGTTTGGAGGGCATTGCGGGCATTGCGAGCCGTGCAGGCGTGGCTGGCTGATCGACTGCCGCAACCTGCGCACACCCGGCATTTCCTACGATGGCGGCTATGCCGAGGCGATGGTGGCTCCCGTCGATGCGCTTGCTGCCATCCCCGACGAGCTTTCCGCCGCCGATGCCGCGCCGCTGCTCTGCGCGGGAGTCACGACCTTCAACGCGCTCCGCCACGGCGGGGCGATGCCGGGCGACGTGGTCGCTATCCTGGGAATCGGCGGCCTCGTCCATCTCGGGGTGCAGTTCGCCAACAAGCTCGGCTTTCGTACCGTCGCGATTGCGCGCGGCGCCGACAAGGAGGCGCTCTCCCGCAAACTCGGCGCGCATCACTTCATCGACAGCGTGGCCGAGGACGTGGCGGCGACACTCAACCGCCTCGGCGGAGCGCGTGCCGTGCTGGCGACCGCTACCAGCGCCAAGGCGATGACAGCCGTGATCGGCGGGCTCGCGGTGCGGGGTCGCCTCATCGTGATGGGTGTCGATACCGAGCCGATCGAGATCTCGCCTCTGCAACTGATCGGCGAGAGCCGTAGCGTCGTCGGTCACGCCTCCGGCGCGCCGATCGATTCGCAGGACACGCTCGCCTTCAGCGCGCTGTCGGGCGTACGTCCGATGGTCGAGACCATGCCGCTCGCGCGCGCGCCGGAGGCCTATGCGCGGATGATGCGGGGCGACGCGCGCTTCAGGATGGTGCTGACGATGGTCTAGCGTCCTGCTCCCTTACGTTCGCTACCCTTGGCAGCGAACGTAAGGGGATGAGAGATGCTACTGAAAACAAAGAGCCGATGGTCCGGCATTGAAAGCTGGCAATGAGCAACAAGCGTTGGCGTCGGACTACCAGCACCAGTGTAGTAAGCAGTGCCGCCAACAATAATCCGCAGTCGCTTTACTTTCTGGGGTGCGGAAGCGTCTTGAGTTGCGCACGAGTCGTGGAAGCACGCCAAACTGCAAGCCGAGTTGCCTTCCGGAGCGATGAGTTTTCAAGATAAACTCGAACGGGGAGTGAAGTCGATGAACAGGCCCATCACCTTTTTCGTAACCTTGTTGGCGTCGATGCTCGCTCTTGCGGTGTCCACGCCGGCGCCGGCCCAGGTAGATCCGGCATCGCTGGCGCGGCGAGATATGGCGGCCCAAAGCCACGGCGACGTGGCCGCGGCACTCGCCTTGTATAGCGATGACGCGATCATCCAAGGAGGCGGCCTATGCTGGGCACCTTGTGTCGGCAAGGCCGCGATCCGGAAGGAGTTGGAGCGCCGCGTGGAGGCCAAGAACCATGCCACGATCGTCGGCGAATACGTGTCTGGCAACGTCGCAGTGGTTAAATCCGAGGTACGACTCGGCTCTATCGAGAAATCCGGCGTGCGCCAAGACATCCAATGGAGCCCCGGGGTGGACCGGATCATTGTATGGAACATTTACGAGGTACGTGGCGGCAAGATCGCGGTTGTTACCTTGGTAGGCCAGCGTACGGACCCGCAAACTGCACATTTTATCACATGGTTTAAGTCACGCAAAGCAAAGTAACCCACCTTGTTCACGGCATAGCAGGGGCTCGCTTGTTATTCGCCGTGGGGTTCCGGCGCCGATCGGCGCGACAAGCCACTGCTCTGGGACAGTCTGGTGGGGTCATAGCTGGGCGCCGATCCACATTCAGTGTGCCGATACCGCCGAACCTGCAGCAGAGCGCGATTTCCATGCACCAGCCGGCGCCGGGCGGAGCGTGCCCGGCGAACCGCGTCTGGAGGTGCAAGCGTGCGAAACCGATCGCCGCGCTCGTACCGGATGGCGGCAGCTTCCGCTCGGCCCGCCAGTTTGCCGCCTGAGTTGGTTTGGCGCCGCGCTTGAGCGGAACCGGCGGCAAAGTGCAGCTCGAGCGTGCTCGCACCTTCATCGCCAAAGGGCTGACGGTGCGCGAGGCGGCAACTGGCCTCAAAGTGGGAAAGACCGTGCTGTATGCCGCTTTACGCGACTGCTATAGCCTTGCCCTGCGCCAGCTTGCCGGCGACGTTCACGCAAGGTTCGCTCTTAGCGTTGTTCAGCTGACCACCGATGCTCTATCCTTCTACGAGATCCCGCTTTGTCAAACTACGCGCGGATCCCGTACCGAGGCTGATACCGTCACCGTGAAAGGAAATCAGGATGATCACGCGTCGTACTCTTGTTTCGCTTGTGCCGGCTGGAGTCGCCGCCTCGATCATGACTGGCAAAGGTCTCGCTGCGGACGTCCCGCCGGCAGAAATGGCAGCCGTCGCGGAGGAAGCGTTCATCTACGGGTTTCCGATGGTGATGAACTACGGCGTTTGGTATGAATATTTCATCGACAAGTCCGCCCCTGCGTACAAGGCGCCGTTCAACCAGATCTTTAACACTGCTCGCGTCTATACGCCGCAGGACACAACAATCGTTACGCCTAACAGCGACACGCCGTATTCCTTCGTTGGCATGGACCTCAGGTCCGAGCCGTTCGTGGTGTGTAACCCGGAGGTCGAGAAGGGGCGCTACTTTTCGTTTCAGTTCGTGGACTGGTACACCGCGAACTTCGCCTATGCCGGCAGCCGGACCACGGGGAACGATCCTGGCTGCTTCATGGTCGCAGGCCCCGGTTGGGACGGGGAGAAGCCGCCGGGAGTTACCAAGCTCTTGCGATGCGAAACGGACTTCGCCGTAGTGATCATCCGCACACAACTCTTCAATCCGGCCGACATCGAAAACGTGAAGAGGATACAGGCCGGGTACCGCGCGGAGCCGCTTTCCAGGTTCCTGAACAAGCCCGCGCCGCCACCGACGCCGGAGATCAACTGGCCAAAGATCGACAAGCAGATGGCGGAGAAAGACCCCTTCGGCTACCTGAACTTCGTGCTCCAGTTCTGCCCACCGACAGGGACTGCTGCGGTTGAGGTTCCACTGCGCGCCCGGTTTGCGAAGCTCGGCGTCGAGGCCGGCAAGCCGTTCCCAGTAGGCAAGCTGACGCCTGAGCAGAAGGCGAGGCTTGAGATGGCGGTCAGAAACGGCCTAGCCAAGATCAAGCACGAGATCGAGACGATTGGCAGCAACGAGGACGGTTGGCGTGTCGCCACGGAAGGCTTCGGCACGCGACAGATGCTCGGCGGGAACTGGACGCTGCGCGCGGCAGCCGCGAGGGCAGGTATCTACGGCAACGACGCGCGGGAAGCCTTGTATCCACTGCTTGCCACTGCCAGCGACGGCAAGAAGCCGGACTGCAGCAAGAACCGCTACACGCTGACTTTCGCGGCGAGCAAGCTGCCACCATCAAACGCGTTCTGGTCAGTGACGATGTATGACGGCAAGACGCAGCTCTTGGTCGCCAATCCGATCAACCGCTACCTGATCAATTCGCCGATGCTGCCGGATCTGGAAAAGAATCCGGACGGCTCGGTCACGCTATACATCCAGAATAGTTCGCCAGGGCCTGATAAGGAGGCAAATTGGCTGCCCGCACCACCCGGGCCGATCTACGTTGTGATGCGGATCTATTGGCCGAAAGAAGCTGCGCTGAATGGATCATGGAAACCGCCTGCCGTGTACCTCGTGTAGGCTCGCTGGTCGACCCAAAGCCGGGACGGCCGCCAGCGTACCTGAAGGGGTGCAGTCTAGTGCCGCCGCCCGGAGCGCTTAGAGCGCGTTCAGGCTGGCTGAACTCGCTCTATGTTTGTTTTCTCGAGCAATTTCATCACTCTGACCGGCACCTGGCGATTCCGGTCAGGGCGATATTGCTCTAGCCGCCTTCAGACCACGTCGTCCGGCGCCAGCACACATCTTGCCTCGCTCGTGCTTTCCACCTGCAATGTCGGGTGGCCGATCGTAAAACGCTCCGCCAACGCCTCGCCGGTCTCGGCCAGAAATTCGGGCCCAGGCGCCGCACCCGGCATTACGAGGTGGCACGTGAGTGCCGTTTCCGTCGTGCTCATCGGCCAGATGTGCAGATCATGAATCGCGACCACACCCGGCAGGCCGAGCAGATAGGTTCGGACCTCTTCGGGCCGGATGGCGGCGGGCACTGCGTCGAGCATCATGGCGAGCGACTCGCGGAACAGGCCCCATGTGCTCCAGCCGATCGCGCCCACGATCAGGATGCTTGCCACCGGATCGATGCGATTCCACCCCGTGATTGCAATCAGAATTGCGGCCACCACGACCCCGGCAGAAATCGCCGCATCGGCGGCCATATGCCAGAACACCGACCTCGCATTGAGCTCGCCATGCCGCTCAGCGGCGAACATGAGTGCCGTTCCGCCATTCACCGCGATGCCGATCAGCGCCACCACAACCATCCAGGAAGGTTCGACCGGGGCCGGCGCGATGAGCCGGCGCAGCGCCTCGACCAGAATCGCACCCATGCTCATCAAGAGGATCGCTGCATTGGCAAGGCTCGCGAGAATCGTCCCGCTGCGCAGCCCGTAGGTGAAGCGCGCGGACGGCAACCTGACGGCAAGCACGGCCGCCACCCAGGCGGCGATGAGGCCGAGTACGTCGCCGAGATTATGCCCGGCGTCGGCCAGCAAAGCCGTCGAGTTCGCGAATATCGCGGCGAGGACCTCGAGCACGACCAAGCCAAGGTTGAGCGCCGCGCCGAGAGCGAAGGCGCGGCCGAGCGGGATTTCCTCGCCGGCGTGCGCATAGCCGCCATGGCCGTGCCCGTGCGGATGTCCGCTCATCCGCCGCTCACCCCGCCCGCGGGTGCGAAGCCTTCCACACAGCGATCAGCTTCGCTTCGTCGACCGCCGTATAGAGCTGCGTCGTCGAGAGGCTCGCGTGGCCGAGCAACTCCTGGATCGAACGCAGATCGCCGCCGGCCGCCAGAAGGTGGGTCGCAAAAGAGTGGCGGAGCGCGTGCGGCGTGGCGTGCTCCGGCAGGCCGTGCAGACGGCGGAAATTGCGGATTGATCGTTGCGCAACGCCGGCGGCAAGCCTCCTGCCACAGAGACCGAGAAAGAGCGGCGCCGCCGGGCGCGGGTCGGGGTGCTGGGTGAGCCAAGCCGCAACCAGCCGGCGCACTGCCGGCAGCACCGGCACCAGCCGCTCCTTTCCGCCTTTGCCGCGGACGCGGAGCAGATCGTTCCTTCCCGGCAACGGAGCGTCCGCGACCGTCAGCGCCAGCGCCTCGCCGATCCTGAGCCCGCTGCCGTAGAGCAGAGCGAAGAGCGCCGCATCGCGCGCCGCGACGAGAGGGCTTGCCGCGTCCGCGCCGATCTCGCGCACCACCTGCCCCGCCGCGGCAACCGACAATGCGCGCGGCACGCGCCGTCCCCGCCGTGGCGTCCGGAGAAGCTGGAGCGCCGCATTCTCGACCCCATGGCGCCGCGCCAGATAACGAAAATAGCTACGCACTGCGGCAAGGTGCCGCGCCCGGCTGGCCGGCCCATTCCCCGCCGCGGCAAGGGAGGCAAGCCAGGCGCGGAAATCGCCGGCCTGGAGAGACGCGAGCGAATCGAGGCCTGGCTCCGCGCCCAGATGCGTCGTGAGGAAGCCGAGGAAGGCTGCGAGATCCGCACCATAAGCGGCAACCGTGCGCGCTGCCGCGCGCCGCTCCGCTCCGAGCCAAGCGAGATAAGCGCAGCGTGCCTGTTCGCCGTTCACGTCCGTTCCAGTGCCGCCGCGGCGGCACGCGCCAGTAACAGCAGCGGCCCGCGCGCAGCTCTGAGCGGCGTCGCGAACGGGTCCCGGCACGCGAGCGCCAGCAGAGCAGGCACAGCCGTATCCGGCAGTCGAACCAACGCCTCGTGGCGGGCGAGCGCCGCCGCTTCGCCGTGCAATGTGGTGCTCTCGAACCCCTTTGCCGCCGCCGGCGCCTGCGTCCGTACGCGCACCTCTTCCTTTCCCAGAAGGCGCTCCACCATCCCCGCCGGCAATACCCGTGTGCCGGGAATTTCTGCCTCCAGCCCGAGCGCGACCGCGTCCACCCCGAGCAGGGCCGGCAACTCGGCGGAAACCGCCGCCACCGGATCGGCCGTCCGTACCAGCGCCAGCACGGCCGTCTCGACCCGCCCGGCAAGGCTCATGCCGACACGTTCCGCCGCGAGCATGGTGTTCGCGTCGGCGCGCGCCACTTCGAGCATCGCCGCCATGTGATCAGCCAGCGCCTCGCCGTGCACCCGCACTGGCGGAGCAAGCATGCGGTAGAGATCGGGATGCTCCGCAAGCCAGCCCGGGTTGGCACGCAGGAACGCGGCAACCTGAGCCGGCTCCGGGAGATTGGCACGGCGGGTAGCGCTCATCTGGCCGATCGCCCGACCCAACGCCGATGCATGTGGAAGGTTGGGAGGCTCCGTCCCATCAGGGGTTGGACAGAAGGCCGACGCAGCATCGGGGCCTGTGCCGGTTCGACGGTATCAACGAAGAGTTTCATAGCGGTCCACGACCCTCGCCAAGCGGCGCGGAAACCGACCATACAGAGGGCCGGAGGCAAGCGGAAGCGTGCGAAGGGTTCCCGTCCTGCTGGCCTATCCGTTTGCCGCTGCGCTCGATTATGCCGTGCCGGAGGGGCTCGATCCGAAGCCGGGCGACGCGGTGAGGGTGCCGCTCGGCCGGCACGAGGTGTTTGGTGTGGTGCGGGATGGCCCGGCGGGCAGAGCGGTGGCCGAGGCACGGCTGCGGCCGCCGCAC
>JBOHMN010000176.1:0-3406 GCA_050730175.1 Acetobacteraceae bacterium
CGTACATGCAGGGGAGCCTTTCGGCGACCTTCGATCAGATTACGTGGGTTCTGACCTCGTACATCATCGCCGCGGCGATCATGACGGCGCCGGTCGGCTGGATGGCGGCGCGGTTCGGGCGGAAGAACCTGTTCATCGTCTCGCTGGCCGGATTCACGATTACCTCGATGCTGTGCGGCGCCGCGACGTCACTCAGCGAGATCGTCATATTTCGTTTGCTGCAGGGGATGTTCGGTGCCTCGCTGGTGCCGCTTTCGCAGTCGCTCATGCTCGACATCTACCCCGGCAAGGAACGCGGCCAGGCGATGGCGCTGTGGGGCATGGGGGTGATGGTCGGGCCGATCCTGGGCCCGACGCTCGGCGGGTACCTGACGGAATATTATAGCTGGCGGTGGGTTTTTTACGTCAACGTGCCGTTCGGCGCGGTGGCGATCCTCGGTCTGATGCTGTTCATGGGCCGCAGCAACAACGATACGGGGTTGCGCTTCGACTGGTTCGGGTTCGCGGTGCTTTCGCTCGGGATCGGCGCGTTCCAGATGATGCTCGATCGTGGCGAGCTGAAAGACTGGTTCAGCTCGCGCGAGATCATCATCGAGGCGGTGCTGGCCGGCCTCGGGTACTATCTTTTCATCGTCCATTTCTTCACGGCGAAGAAACCGTTCATTCCGCCGCGGATATTTCTCGACCGCAACTTCAATGCCGGTGTTCTGGTGATGTTCACCGTCGGCACGATTCTCGTCGCGAGCTCGGCGATTCTGGCGCCCTATCTGCAGGTCCTCGCGAATTATCCGGTCGAAACGGCGGGGCTGGTGATGGCGCCGCGCGGCGTCGGCACGATGGTCGCGATGCTGATTGCGGGGAAGCTGGTCAACCGCACGGGGCCGAAGAGCCAGATGTTTCTGGGCGCGGTGCTGCTCGAGTATTCGCTCTGGCTGATGATCGGCTGGACGCCTGATGTTTCGCCGTGGACGGTGACGTGGGTTACGATCATCCAGGGGTTCGGGCTGGGGTTCGTGTTCACGCCGCTGCAGGTCGCGGCGTTCGCGACCTTGGCGGTCGATTTGCGCACCGATGCGACGGGGTTGTTCGCACTGCTGCGCAATGTCGGCGCGGCGATCGGGGTTTCGGTCACCGCGGCGCTGCTCGACCGGATCGGCCAGGTCGAGCACACGGCGCTGGCGGCGACGATCACGCCGTTCCGGCGCATGCTCACGAACCCGGGAGCGATTCATCATTTTCTTGATCCGACGACGCCGCATGGGGCGGCGCTGCTCAACCTGATGATCAACCGGCAGGACCAGATCATCGCCTATATCGCGGACTACAAGCTGATGATGTTCGCGATGTTGCCGCTCATTCCGATCGTCCTGATGTTCACGAGGTTCGACCGGGCTGCGCTCACGTCAGAACGGGCGGCCGTGCTGGAATAGGCGCGCGGGGTCGCGGACCCTCACCCGGCGTGCAGGCCGCGGTCGTTGGGGGTGACAGGGAAGCTCCCGATTATGGCGGAGGCGCCGATTGCGCCGGCTGCGACCGTCAGCCAACAGGCGCGGCTGCCGAGGTGGGGGCCTTCGGCCGGGACGAACGGGGTGGGGGCCGAGAGGCGCGCGCCGCTTCGCCCTGACTGCGAGAAGGAAAGCGAAACGAAAATGGCGGCGACGGCAGATGAGCGAGGAGAGGCCACGGGGTGGCCGGGCGGGCCTCGCGGTTTACTTTGTGCTGCGGCACGCGTTCATCGCGCGTCCTGCGTCGCTCAGGCAGCCCGCTCGCCCTCGATGGTCACATGAGGGAGCGAACGGAACCGGGGCGGCCCATCGTATCGCGGCCGCGTTACCCCGGTTCTTCCGTCAGGCCGGCCTGGCGCGACCCTCGTAGAGAAACGTGTGCGTTCGCGGACCCGCCAGCCGCGCGTTCGCCAGTGCGTCAATGCGGAACCCGCTTTCCGAGATCAGATCGTCGATCTTCCGATTGAGATGGCAACCGCCCGCGACGCGCGACCATAGCGGATCGAGCCGGTCCTGCCAGCGTGCGACTGCCTGCTCCGGTGCGCGGCCATGCTCGACGAACAGCAGCGCGCCGCCCGGCTTCAGCACGCGGCGCATCTCGCTCAGGGCGCGATGCGCATCGGGGATCGTGCAGAGCGTCCAGGTCGTCACGACCGTGTCCACACTGCCGGCGTCGAGCGGGACTTGCTCGGCCGAGGCTTCAAGAAGCTCGATCGGGACTGCTGCCACTGCCGCGCGTGTGCGTGCCATACGCAACAGCTCGGGCGACGGCTCCAGCCCGATGACCGAACGGACAGTCGGGCGATAGAGCGGAAGGTTGATCCCCGAGCCAATACCGATTTCCAGCACTCTTCCTTCGGCCGCGCCGAGCACGCGCTCCCGGAACGGCAGAAACTGGTTCTGCCGCATCGCGAGGTGCAGCAGGCGCGGCAGCACATAGTGCTGGTAGAAACTCATTCTATCGCTTTCCGACAGCGGCGAAGGGAGAACGCTGCGCGACCTACCGCACTACGGGCCATACAATATCCGCACTGGCGCGGCCTGCCGCTTGCAGAATTCGCCGATCGGCGATCTTCGCGTGGTATTTGGCGGATCTGTCGCGCGCCAAAGCCTTTTCCCGAATCGCCGGGTCGATGCGTATCGTCCGGCGGTCTCTCGTCTGAAGCCGCAAGGGCGATCGCGGCTCAGCGTCCGCCGTGCCCCTGGCCACCCTGATGGCCGCCCCAGGATGGCGAAGGAACGTGAGCCCGTGCCGGCGGGGGACGCCAGGCATGCTGCGCGGGCCCATGCGCCGGGGGATGGTAGACCACGCCGCCGCGGGCGGGCCCGACATCGTAGCCGCCGGTCCAGCCGCCATAGTGTACCCCGGCCGGTTCAAAATATCCGACGTTGTATCCCGGGTTGTTATTATAGCCGTACGGGCCTTGCGGTACGACGCAGCCGGCGGTTGCGAGCGGCAAGGCTCCGACGACGATCGCGGCGCACAGGGAGCGGCGGAGATTGTGGCTCATTGCGAGGCCCCCTGGCGCGCGTCCGAGGCGGCCTCGAGCAGGCCGAAGACGGCTCCCTGGGGATCCGCGACGAGCGCGATGGTGTCACCGGAACGGCCGAGCCTGGGCTGGACGAGAATGCGACCACCGAGCGCTTCGGCTTTCGCGACAGTTGCTGCGGCGCTCTGGACACGGACGAAATTCAGCCAGTGCCCACGCTCGTCGGGGCGGCTCGTGGGCCGCGAATTGACGCTCGCACGCGAAAAGCCGCCGGATGCCAGGAGGAGATGGCGGGCCGCCCCCCCGCTCGACATGTCGAAGACCTCGTAGCCGAACAGGCCCTGGTAAAAGGCGGCGGCAGCATCCGGATCGGCGGTGATCAGCGAGCTCCAGGCCCACTCTCCGGGTGAG
>JBOHMN010000177.1:0-2664 GCA_050730175.1 Acetobacteraceae bacterium
CCTTCGGTCAGCATGGCCTAGGGCCGGTTTCCTACATCACACTTCTGTTCCTCTTTATTGCACTCGTTTCCGAAATCATGCTGCGGCGCACGGCTTTCGGCTTTCGTATCCTTGGCGTTGGCAGCAACCCGGCCGCGGCCCGCTTGGTCGGATTCCGTGTTGAGCGCACGCGTCTGGTCCTCCTTACGCTCTCGGGACTGACCGCGGCCGTCTCCGGCGTCTGCTCGGTCGCCTACCTGCGCACGGCGGGCCCAACCGCAGGCGCTGGATACGAGCTGACCGTCCTGGCAGCCACGATCATCGGCGGCGTGCAGCTCAGCGGAGGTCGTGGCTCGATCGCCGGCATCCTGCTCGGACTCGTGGTGATCGGCATCATCCAGAATCTAATCGTGCTGTGGGGAATTTCTCCAAGCTGGACGCAGGGCGTGTCCGGCTTGGTGCTGATCGCCTCAATGGCGGTTACGTGGCTCACCCAGCGGGACCGCGGTGTGCAGTCAATCAGGACGCAAGGCTGACGTGATAGAGGAGGAGGAAAAAATGGGTATCAAAAGCAGTCGCCGGCGGATGGTCCAGGTGATGACTGCGGGTGCCGCTGCGCTATGGGCGGCAGACCCGATGACACCGGCGCGCGCCGAAACGGCAGTCAGCCGACCCTGGGTCGGCTGGGTCAAATCGTTCTTCAAGAAACCCGTTAAGATCGCTGTCACCTGCTACAATACGACCAATCCCTATTTCACGCCTACACGCTATGGCGCCCAGGATGCGGGAGCACAGGTCGGCATTGACCTGCAATGGACGGGCGTGCCGGATGGAGACACCGTTGCACAGATTGCCCAGTTCAAGGAGCTCGTGAACACCGGTTACGAGGCAATAGTCGTCATTCCGCTGGAAGCCGACGCATGGATCGCACCGATCAGGGACGCAGCTTCACGGGGCGTGCTGGTGGTGACCGCGAACAGCGATTCTCCAGATAGCATCCGAGAGTTGTTCTTTGGCCAGGATTTGGTCGGCGCCGCGGTGGTCCAGGGGGCGATGCTGGCGAAACTGTCCGGCGGCAAGGGCAAGGTCGCGTTGACGAATTGTGCGCCGGGCCTATTGGCACTGGACCAGCGCATCGAAGGGGCAAAAAAGGGCGCGACCAAAGGTGGTTTGCACGTAGTCGGCATTTACAATACCAACCCGAGCGACATGGCGAGCGAACTTTCAACAATCAAAGACATCATGCGGGCACATCCGGATCTCAGCGCGATGATGCCGCTCTGTGGACCGGACACCGCCGCGGCCGGGCTAGTGAAAAAGTCGACCGGCGCGAAATGGCCCATTGTCGGCACCGACCTCCTCTATCAGACGCTGGAACTCATCCGTGACGGCGTCGTCGAGGGAACCGTCGGGCAGCAACCGTACCTTCAGGGCTATTTGCCGGTGATGTATTGCTATCAGCGGATTGTGCACCGCGCTCCGCAACTTCACCTGCCGGGCGGCAACTATTTTATGGCCAATGAGATCGTCACGAAATCGAACGTCGCATATTATCTCGAAAGGGAGAAGCGCTTCCGAGGATGAACCCAGCCGCAATCGTCGCACGCGGAATCAGCAAACGCTTCGGTGGGGTCCAGGCGCTGGAAGGGGTCACCTTCGGCCTTGGCCCCGGCGAAGTACACGCGCTCCTGGGCGCTAACGGCGCCGGCAAATCCACGTTGATCGGGATTCTCTCCGGCGCGATTGCGCCAGATCGGGGGTCTGTCGAAGTCGCCGGGCAACTGCTTCCACCGGGCGATATTGTCGCCGCGAAGCGTGCCGGCGTGATGGTCGTCCACCAGGAATTGATGTTGTTCCCCGATCTGACTGTCGAAGACAACGTTGCTGCTTCTAAGCTACCGCTGAACCGCGCCCTCCTGCTCGATCGCCGTCAACTTCGTGCGCGCGCGGCATCCGTGCTGACGTCGCTCGGGCTGCCGGTCGCGCCTTCCCGCAAAGTAGGGGACCTTTCCCTCGCTCAGCAGCAAATCGTTGAAATCGGGCGCGCGGTGTTCGGCGGCGGGCGCGTTCTGATCCTCGACGAGCCTACCTCGGCGTTGTCGCAGCCGGAAACCTTGAGGTTGTTGAATGTGATCCACGCGCTGGCACAGCAGGGCGTGGCCGTCGTGTTCGTGTCACACCGGCTGGATGAGGCGATCCAGATCGCCGAGAGAATCACCGTGCTGCGCGACGGCATGGTGCAAGGGACGTGGGGCGCAAGCGAAACTGATCTGGCCCGGGTGACCCGGGCGATGGTCGGCGAGTTCGTCGCGACACGCCGGTCCGCCGCCGTCTCAACTGGCGACGTAGTACTCTCGGTACAAAATGTACGGGGCGCAGAGGTAGGACCCGTCACGTTCGATCTTCATGAAGGCGAGATCCTGGGGTTGATCGGGTTGGAGGGGTCGGGAACCGACGTGCTCCTGCGCATGCTCGGCGGCGCAGTGCCCTGCAAGGGCGAGATTCTGCTCCAGGGTGAGCAGTTGCGGTTGCGGCATCCCGCAGATGCCTTGCGGGCCGGGCTGGTCTACATGCCGCCGGACCGAAAACGGGAGGGGCTTTGGCTGGAGCGCTCACCTATCTGGAACATCGCCACAGCTATGATCCGCCGCACCGCGCCATTGGGTTGGCCAGGCTCGTCAGCAC
>JBOHMN010000178.1:0-4832 GCA_050730175.1 Acetobacteraceae bacterium
CAGCTCGGCTGCTCGGGCCTTGAGCGCTAAAGGGAAGCCGACACGCGCGGCAATGGCGACCGCCTTATCAGCGCTGTTTGCAAGCCCACCTGCCGGCACCGTGATGCCGATTGCACGCAGGATCTCTCCTTGCTGCGCCATTCGGCGAGGGGCCCCTTGACGAGCGTAGGCAGGTCCGGGAACGGCAATGGATGTACCGCGCGCTCGAGCCCGGTCTTCCGCCGGCCATGTTCGGTCAGCTTCGCCACGGCGCGCAGCGCCCGCTCGGGCGAGCGCGAGAGGATCACCTTGGCCTCCTCCAGCCGCCTGACGAACTCGGGCAGGAGCGGTGAGCCGTCGCCCAGGACGGCAAGAACGACCGGCTTCTTGGAGCCCGCGATCGCTGGCAGGAAGCCATCCAGATAGGCCAGCGATTGGGGGGTCGTTCCGACCGTGACCGCTACGACCAAGCTGCCGTTGGCCGGGTCGTCGAGCAGTGCTTTGGCTCCGATCCCCACCAGCTCCGGCTGCCAAAATGGCTGTGTCGTGAGGTCGAGAGGGTTACGGGGCGGCGGCCCGAAAGCCGGGACGATCGGCTGGAGATAGGCCTCGATCGGCGGCGAGAGCGGCGGAACATCGAGACCGAGATCCTCGCAGAAGTCGTGGGCGATGCCGCAAAACGCGCCGGAGAAGGTTAGCACGCCCACGCCGAGCGTCGGCGGCGTCGGATAACGGGTCAGAATCTCCGCGACATCCACCACCTCCTCCAATGTCTCGACAAGCACCACGCCGGCATGCTCGACATGGGTCCGCATGACCTCATAGTTGCCGGCCAGCGCGCCAGTGTGGGAGGCGGCGGTCTCCTGGGCACGCGTGCTGCGGCCGGGATGTATCATCACCACGGGCTTGCCGCGCGACCGCGCCTTGGTGGCAGCGGCCAGGAAATCTGCCGGCCGGCGGATATGCTCGGCGAACACCAAGATGCCGGCGCTGGACGGGTCCTGCGCAAAGTAGTCGAGGAAGTCTGCGATGCCGAGCCCGACTTCATTCCCAGTCGTGACCGTGCTGGAGACCGGCAGCCGGCGCACGTCAAGCGCCTGGCCGAGATGGCCGACCACCAGCCCGCCGCTCTGGCCGATCACGGCGAGCCCAGGGCCCGATTCAGGGGCAAGCGTCGTGACTTTCTGGCCGCCGAGGAAGCCAGCGGAAAAGCCGTTGACGTAATTCGTGTAGCCGAGGCAGTTGGGCCCGAGGAGGGCCAGGCCACCTTCATCGGCGATCTCGGCGATCGCCTGCTGCTCGGCGCGGCCGGCTTCGTTGAGTTCGGCGAAACCCGATGCGAAGATCACGCCGGTACGGACCTGGCGCCGAACGCAGGCGCAGACTGCATCTCGTACGGCGTTGGACGGCAGCACGAAGATCGCGAGGTCAACGTGTTCCGGAAGTTCATCGGCGCTCGCGAGGATCGGACGGCCGTCGATCTCGCCACCGCCGCGGCCGACCAGATGGATGTCGCCCGCGAAGCTGTTCGCAGTAAGTCTGGCGAGCGCCGCACGTCCGGTGGAGCCCGTTTTTGCCGATACACCTAAGATCGCGACCGAGCGCGGCCGCATCATCCGGGTGACGGCTGCGGACCCGCGTGTTGTCTGCGTCGACATCTTCTGTCCTTTTGGTCCACGAGCTCGGATGCCGTGGCTACGGTTCCAGGCGTCAGCGGCCCGTAATCATCCTTCGTCCGGCTGGAACATCAGCAGGTGCATGCCGCTTGGCAGCGGTACCCAGTACGGCACGACCGTGAGCCCCACGCGGCATTTGTCGAGCGGGCAATGGATCAGGTTCGCGATGACGTTGACACCGACATCGAGAGTGACCGTGGCAACCATGTAGGGCTCATGGCCGCGGAAGGCACCGGGTCCTCGCCGCGTCACGGTCCAGGTGAAAACCTTGCCCCGACCGCACACCTCGCGCCATTCGAGGTCGCGCCGGCCGCTGAAGATGCTGACCGGCCGGGCGAACCACTGGTACTTGCCGGTCCGGATGCAACGCTGGACCAGCAGCTTTTTCTGCCGGGTGGCTTCCCAGTAGGGCGCGGAAAAACTACTCGGCGTCGGTGGATGGCGTTCGATATCGAGCGTGTCTTTGAGGATCTCGCTCATTATCATGCGTCCGGAACCAGGATCAGCACCACGCTGGTGGTCCAATTGCGGCCGTAGGGGATGCCGCCAATGCCGGTGACGAGCGCGCTCGCGGTGTTCTTCACTTGCCGGGCGCCGCCTTCGCCGAAGAGTTGACGCACGCCTTCCACGAGATTGGTGCCACCGCCGGCAAGCCCCGCCTGTCCGGCCGAGATCTGCCCGCCACCCGTGTTGAGTGGGACGTCGCCGGTATGGGTGAAATCGCTCTCCCGTATGAACTCAGAGCCCTGTCCGCGCTTGCAGAAGCCCAGCATCTCCATCTGCAGCATGTTGGCGATGATGAAGTCGTCATAGGGCTGAAACGAGCCGATGTCCCGCGGCCGGATGCCGGCTTGGGCGAAGGCGTGCCGACCGGCGGCGAGGTGGCCGGTCTCGGTGATGTCGGCCACGGACTCGCCCGATCGATAGTTTGTCCGCTCGCCGTAGCCGGCAGGCACGACCCAGCGTCTGAAGTCCTTTTCGAGCGCGCGCTTGCGGCTGGTCATCAGAAGCCCGCTCGCCCCGTCACACGGCATGACACAGTCGAGCAGCCGGATCGGGTCCGAGATCATCCGTGATTCCAGGTAGTCCTCGACCGTGATTGGCTTTCGAAGCTTCTCGCACGCATTGTCGTTGAGGATGGCGTGGCCGCGCTGCGCCACCGCCAGCTTGCCGAGCGCCTCGTAGTCGAGCCCATGGAGATGCTCGTAGCGGCGCGACAGGAGACCGAACGCACCCGGTGGTCCCATGAGGCCGTAGGGCGAGAGCCATTCGGCGCCGGCCATGCGGGCGCGCGCCCCGCTCTCGGCCACCGCCGTGTCGGCGTAAAGGAGGAGAGCGGTCGTGCAGAGGCCGGCCTCGATCGCAGCCGCCGCGCGCGCGACACAGCCTGAGGGCGAACAGCCGCCGATGTCGACCGTCTGGCAGAAATCGAGCTCGAGCCCGAGCATGTCGGCGGTCGTCTGCGACCAGAACGCGTTGCCGGCGCCAGTGAGGGAGGCGCTGAGCAGCAGCCCGTCGATCTCCTGCTTCTCGAAGCCGGTACGCTCGAGCAACATTGCGAGGACGTTTGCCCCGAGCTCCCAGATGTCGACTTCGCTTTTCTCGACGATCTTCGTCTCGGCGAAGCCGACGATCGCCGTATCTCGCAATCCCATGACGTCCTCAACTTGGGGATACTTGGTGCCAGAGTTGTCGGGAACGACTCAATTTGTGGAGGGCGTGAACCTCGCTATTCCTCCTGTTGCCTTCCCGGTACGGCGAGCGGTTCCGCGCGCTTCTCGATGAAGGCCTTGATGCGTTCGAGCGCCTCGGGGCCCATCGTCGAGCCGGCGACGAGGCCTTCGAAGAACAGCCCTTCCTCGTGCGGCAGCTCGCGCAGCCGCGGCAGGCCGTTCGTGATGGCGTAGTTGGAGTGCGGGGAATTCTCGGTAATGCGAAGCGCAAGCTCCTTGCACTTGGCCAGCGACTGCCCGCTCGGCACCACGTATTGGCAAAGGTTAAGCCGCTCACCCTCGCGTGCATCGAGCACACGCCCGGTGAGCATCAGGTCGGTCATCCGCGCCACCGACATCAGCCGCGAAACTCGCACCGACCCGCCACCGCCGACGAAGATACCGCGGCGGCCTTCGGGAAGGCCAAAGAAAGTCGTTTCGTCGGCGACGCGGATATGGGTCGCCGCAGCAAGCTCCAGCCCGCCCCCAACGACGGCTCCCCTGAGTGCCGATAGGAACGGGATCTCGCCGCGCTCCATTGCCTCGTACGCATTGCGGAAGCGATAACGTCGGCGACGCCGGGTTCGGTCGCCCATTCGCTCGGCGAACTGCGCGAGATCAAGACCGGCGGAGAAATGCTCGCCGTGTCCGAACACGATCCCGACCTTGGCCTCGTCCCAAGCACGCATCACCGCTTCGAAGAGCCCGGTGAACACGGCCTCGGTGAGCGCATTGCGCTTGTGCGGCCGGTTCAAGCCGATGAGTGCGATCGCGCCGTCGAGCTCGTAGGTCACGACTTCATCGGACATTCGGCCCATCCCCCGATCGAAACTTCGGTGTACATTATCGCTCGATGGCAGGGGGCTCGCCAGGCTAGTGTCGTGTCCCTGACAATGACTTTACGGCTGAATGGCACTCGGATAAGCCGCACCATGCATCGCACGCTGCGCCCCGAGCGCATTCTGCATTCGATCGCTTGCGAGCCCCATGCAGACCGCGGAAGTAGTCGCGGCCGCGAAGCGGCCATGGAATCTCTCATGCGCCCACGTCTCATCGCTTCGATTGACAGCGGACCGGCGATTTGATAAGGTATTAGTCAGCATACTGTGCATTGTGCCTGGGGGTTCCGCTCGCTCACGCTTCAGCGGAAGGAGGACCCGAGTGAAATCAATTATTTAGGTCTCCTCCTCTCACGAATGTCGCGGGCCGTGGTAGTGGCGGATCTTGATGCGTCGACCTTTTCGAAATTCGGCCATTCCGTTCGGATTCGAGCGCCTCGGGTCGCACGTTTGCCTGATATGCGCTGGGCGCAGGTCAATTGCGCCATCCTCTGCCGCGAAGATGCGGGGTCATCTTTGATTACGAGGAATTGTTGACATGACAAGCCAATATCGCTCGTTCCTTGTTGCGTTGCTCGTTCCGGCATTCTTCCTCGTCAGCGCATTCGACGTTGTTACGGCGGCGC
>JBOHMN010000179.1:0-1639 GCA_050730175.1 Acetobacteraceae bacterium
GCTTGACCCCGCCGAACGGTGCCGCCGGATCCGAGACCAAGCCGCGGTTCAGCCCGACCATCCCCGATTCGAGCCGCTCGGCCATGGCGAGGCCCCGCTTCAAGTCCCGTGTGTACAGGTAGGAGACCAGGCCGTACTCGCTGGCGTTGGCCTGCCGAAGCATCTCGCTCTCGTCGCTGAACGACTGAATCGCGGCCACCGGCCCGAAGATCTCCTCGTGTACCAGCGCTGCCTCCGGCGGCACGTCCGTCAGCACCGTGGCGGGATAGAAGTAGCCCTGGCCGTGAACCGGCTCGCCGCCGATGAGCACACGGGCACCGCGCCGGCGTGCATCCTGCACCAGGCGGTGCACTTTGTCGCGCGTGTCGGCATTCACCAGCGGCCCGACGGCAACGTCTTCCTGGAGCCCGTTACCCATCTTCAGTGCGCCCATGCGCTCGGCGAGCTTGCTCGCGAATTCGGTCGCGACCGACTCGTGCACATAGAACCGATTGGCCGCGGTGCAGGCCTCGCCGATGTTGCGCATTTTGGCGATCATCGCCCCGTCGACGGCCGCATCGATATCAGCGTCGGCGCAGACGATGAAGGGTGCGTTGCCACCGAGCTCCATGGCGGCTCGTACTACGTGCGCAGCGGCCTGCTTGAGCAATATGCGGCCGACTTCCGTAGAGCCCGTGAACGAAACCACGCGCACCCGCCCGTCCTCGAGCATGGCGGAGACGAGCTTGGCGGCGGTGCCGGAGGGTACCAAGTTGACGACACCCGGGGGTACTCCGGCTTCCTGCAGCAGTGGCATCAGCGCCAGCATCGTCAGCGGCGTTGCGGCGGCGGGCTTGACGACCACGCTGCAGCCGGCTGCGAGTGCCGGTCCGATTTTGCGGGTTGCCATCGCCGCCGGAAAATTCCACGGCGTCACCAGCAGCGCGACGCCCGCCGGCTTGTGATTCACCAGGATGCGTGCACCGGAGGCGGGAGCACGCGACAGCTGGCCGGCCAGGCGTACCGCCTCCTCGGCGTTCCAGCGGAAGAACTCGGCCGCATAGGCGATCTCGGCACGCGAATCCCTCAGGCTTTTGCCGTTCTCGAGGGTGATCAGCCGCGCCAGCCGCTCCCTGTCGCGCATCACCAGCTCGAACGCCCGGCGCAGGATCTCGCCGCGGCTGCGGGGCGTGGTAGCGGCCCAGCTCGAGAATGCCGATTGCGCGGCATCGAGCGCGGCGATGCCATCCTCGACCGTGGCGCTGGCAATGGAGGCAATCGGCTGCTCAGTCGCCGGATTCCGTACGTCGAAGCGAGCGCCATCGGATGCAGCTCGCCAGCGGCCTGCAATCCACAGATCCGTGGGAACCTTATCGAGGATGACCGCGATGTCGGGATCCTGTGCGGTGGTCGGCCGCGCGGCAGAAACAGGATGCGCGTTCATGAGAGAAAGCCTCCTGCGGCGACGGTGCCGCTTCTAGATGATCTGCACGTAGATGAGCCGGTGAGGCACCGGAATATGTGCGATCTCGACGGGGCGCGCCAGCGGTTTGGCGGATCTTGACGTAACGCGGCGGTTCACCTGCGAGGCGTGCACCTGCAAGGCAACCGGCCGCGGCGGCGCCTTTCCGGGCCTGCCGTACGCATCACAGTTTGTGCG
>JBOHMN010000180.1:0-23009 GCA_050730175.1 Acetobacteraceae bacterium
AGACGGTGCCGCCACCGCAAAATAAATGACAGTCCAGCCCCTGCTGGCGAAGCTGCTCGACCGTGCGGCGCGTCGAGGTAATGGCCGACTCGGTTGCGGCTCTGCGTTCGCTCTCTTTGCGGATGTGCTGCGCGCCACCGTGATAAGCCTGCAAGCCGGCGAAACGGAGATGCTGCGAAGCGGCGAGACGGCGGGCGAGAGCGACTGCGTCAGAGCCGGGGGCGACGCCGCAGCGGCCGGCTCCAACGTCGATTTCGACCAGCACGCGAAGGCGCGTGCCCGCTGACGCGGCGGCATCTTCGAGCGCAGGGATCTCTCGTTCATCATCCGTGCAGAGGGCGATTTCCGAGAGCTTGGCGAGCGCGGCGAGCCGAGCGAGCTTGCCGCGCCCGACCACCTCGTTGCTGACCAGGATGTCGGCGACACCGGCCCCGGCGAGCGCCTCGGCCTCCGCAACCTTCTGCACGCCCTGCCCGATCGCGCCACGGCGCATTTGCAGGTGAGCGATTACTGGGGACTTGTGGGTCTTGGCATGGCCGCGCAGCCGCGCGCCGGTGGGAGCGAGAAGGGCCTGCATGCGATCGAGATTGGCCTCGAAGGAATCGAGATCGATCAGGAGCGCGGGTGTGTCGATCTCTTCCTCGCGCATGCCAGGGGTTGCCGGTGGGGCTTGCAGCATGATCAGCCTTTCACGGGGATGGTGCGACGGACGTGCGGAGGCGGGATGCAGGAACGCACGAGGGCGAGCGGACCAAGAGCTATCCGCACGCAAGCAGGAACACAGGCTGAGGATAGCGGGCGCTGGCCGCCCAAGGCAGGAGGGGTGAGGCCGGCGGGTTTACAGGGCGCGCGAACGGTCGAAAGCTGAACGGCGGCGAAAAAGGGGTGACGCTCCGGGATGGATCAGGAACGCGCCGAGGCAGGTGCGAAACAAGCTTCCGTGCCGGATCAGGACGGGCCGCCGGGCTGGCAGTCGACGATGTGGTGGATGGTCGGCATTCAGCTCGTGATGACGTTCTCCTTCAGCATTCTGACGCCGATCATGCCGCTTTTTCTGCCGGATCTCGGTGTCAGGAACCCCAGCGCCATCGATTTGTGGTCGGGAATTCTGATGGGCGTCACCTCGTTCGTCGCGGCGTTCGTCTCGCCGTTCTGGGGCCGGCTCGCCGATATCAAGGGACGCAAGCTGATGTTGCTGCGTTCGAGTTTTGCGATCGGCGTGTTCACCGTGATGATGGGCCTCTCGCTCAATGTCTGGCAGTTCCTCGCCGCGCGCTGCCTGATGGGCGCCTTTGCCGGCTTCTCGGCAGCGGCGATTGCGCTGGTGGCAAGCCAAGTGCCGGAACGGCGGCTCGGCTATGCACTTGGTTGGCTGAGCACGGGCCAACTTGTCGGCAGTCTGCTCGGGCCGGTGGTCGGGGGTGCGATCGCCGACGCAAGCGGCAGCTTTCGCGTGCCGTTTTACACCACCGCCGCGATCACGTTCGTGGTTTTGATCCTGGTGACACGATTCGTGCGCGAGACGTTTACGCCGCCGCGGAAGAGCGAGCGCAGGGGCTCGGTGCTGGCGAGCCTCAGGACGCTGGCACACTCGCCCGCACTCGGGCCGATTTTCCTGGTGTTGCTGCTCGCGCAGTTCGGCGTGACGACCGTGCAGCCGGTGGTGACGTTGTTCGTGCAGGAGCTGATCGGCAACGTTGGCGCGCTGGCGATGCTCGCGGGTATTGCGTTCTCGATCACAGGGTTGGCGGACGTGATCGCCTCGCCGTTCCTGGGCAAGCGGAGCGACGTCATCGGCTATCGCCGCGTGCTGCTGATCTGCCTGGCCGGCTGCGCGGTGGCAACTTTGCCGCAGGCCTTCGTGCACAGCTACTGGCTGTTCGTGCTCGAACGTTTCGGGGTCGGCTGCTTCGTCGGCGGGCTGCTGCCGACGGCGAATGCGCTGGTCGGACGTGCGGTGCCGCGTGCCGAGCGCGGCACCATCTATGGCATGACGGCTTCAGCAACATTCCTTGGTAACTCGCTCGGGCCGCTGACCGGCGGCGGCTTCGCAGCGCTGTTCGGGCTTCGCTGGGTCTTCGTGGTCACGAGCCTTTTGTTCGTCGTCAACTGGGTCTGGGTTTATCGCAGCGTGCCGGAGTGGAAGGAGCCTTCGTTGCAGGCGGGCGGCGCGACGAAGTGAAGGGGTGCGAGCGGGTGCGACTGCCCCGTTGACCGCCCCGGGAGTTGGTGATTAGCTGACCAAGCGTTGCTCATGGCCGCGGACCGCAAGGCGCGTCTACCCTTCAGCGCAGAGATGCGTTGATCGCGGAGACCGGGAGGCGAGCCGGGCAGGACGGTTCAGGGTTGAGCGGCGCCAAGCTGGCAATAGCAGGCTTTCGATCAACAGGCCGCCGGGAGGAAACCTTGGACGATTACGCTCTCCATCTGATCGACGAGTTACGTGCGGGTCGTCTGAGCCGCCGGGCGCTGCTCAGACGCGCGTCGGTCGCCGGCATGTCGCTGGCGAGCTTCGGCTCTCTGCTCGGCGCACCCGCCGCAGTTGCCGCAACCGGAGCCGATCCCGCGCAGATGAAGCGCGGTGGCACGATCCGGCTCGCTTCGCAGATCCCTTCGGCAAATCCGCAGCCCGTGACAGCGTCGAATGCGGGCGAGGTATTCACCTATCAGCCGTCGCTCGAGTATCTCTGCTACCCGCGGGCGGACTGGACGCTTGATCCGCGCCTTGCCACGTCGTGGAAAGCGGCGCCGAGCCCGAAGACCTGGAGCTTCACAATCCGCCAGGGCGTCCACTGGCACGACGGAACGCCCTTCACGGCAGATGACGTTGTGGCGACCTTCGAGCGGCTGCTCAACCCGAAGGTCGGCTCGTCGGCGGGCTCGATCTACCACGGCGTTCTCGCATACGGGAATGTCGAAAAGGTGAGCGAAACCGAGGTACGCTTTCACCTTGAGACGCCGTTCGTCGATTTTCCCTATCTTGTTTCCGGCTTCGCCTACCAGTCTGCGATCCTGCCGAAGAACTATGAGATGGGCTCGTTCACCAAGGGCGGGATCGGCACCGGCCCCTTCATCCTGAAGAAGTACGTGCCCCAGCAGGCGGCGACCTACGTGGCCAATCCGCACTACTGGAAGAGCGGCGTGCCATATACCGACGGTCTCAAGATCACATACCTCGGCGGCGAAGCCTCGACCGTGCTCGCGATGGAAGCCGGTGCGGTCGATATCTACCCGGTGGTTCCGTTGAAGGGCGCGGAGGCGCTGCTGAAGAACCCCAAGCTCACGATTCTTGAGCATCCGTCCGCCGATTACCGCTCGCTGCACATGCGCGTCGACATGGCGCCGTTCAACGACAAGCGCGTGCGCCAGGCGGTAGCACTTTGCCTCGATCGCGAGGCGATCGTGAAGTCCATCTTCAACGGGGCTGCGGTGATCGCCAACGACCACAGCTTCGCGCCGGTTTACGTCGACACTGAGCTGGCAAACCAGGATGTCCCGCAACGGAAGCAGGATTACGCGAAAGCGAAGGCTCTGCTGGCTGCTGCCGGCCATCCGCACGGCATCAAGGTAACGCTGACGACCGAGAACCTGCTCGAGATGCCGCAATACGCCGTTGCCATCAAGGCGTATTGCCAGCCGGCCGGGATCGATGTCGCGCTCAATATCATGCCGACCGCCCAGTATTACGGCTCGGGGGCGAACCAGCCATGGCTGGTCGTGCCCTTCGGAATGACCGATTGGGCAGCGCGAGGTACGGCAAGCCAGGCCATCATTCCCGAATTCCCGTGCCATGCCGAATGGAATTCGGCGCACTGGTGCGATCCGGAGTTTGACAAGCTGTTTGCCGAGTATAACGGGGAACTGGACCACCAGAAGCGCCAGAAGCTCGCGCTCGCGCTGGCCCGCATCCAGCATGACGAAGTTCCGGTGGCAATCGGCTACTGGATCAACGCGCGGCGTGCGACCAGCAAGCGGGTGCACGGGCTTGCCGCGGCGCCTGACAACTTCATTGATCTGGGAGAAGTCTGGCTCAGTTAGTGTCCCGGTTCCGAAGTCTGTTGGCATCGGATACTGGCCGGAATCGGGGCGCTCTCCTTTGTTTTCCGCGGCCTGCTGATCCCTTCCGGCCGCAGCAAATTGCGGCGGGCTTCGGAGGCAAGGCACCCGTGCCAGGCCGCGCTGATGGGTGACTGGCCCTCGCCCGGCTCGCTCTGCCCGGCGCCCGCTTTCGGCCGGGGCGGGCGGCCCCGGGTGGGTGAGATGGAACGCCCGGAATGAGGCGTTTCATCCTGAAAAGGGTGGGGCTTGCACTGATCACCCTCTTTCTTGTCTCGGTGATCCTGTTCGCCATTGCCCAGGTGATGCCGGGCGATGTCGGGCGGGCGATCCTTGGCCCCTACGCGAGCGAACAGCAGGTGGCGGCACTGGATCAGAGCCTCGGCGTCGATCGGCCTCTCGTCGTCCGCTACTGGAACTGGGCGAGCGGCTTCGTTTCCGGCCGCTGGGGCAAATCCTATCTCATGGATGAGCCGGTACTGCCCCTGGTGACAGAGCGGCTTCTGAACTCGCTGATTCTCGGAGGGTTCGCCCTCGCGCTCATCGCGCCGTTCTCGATCGCGATCGGTGTGCTGGCGGCGCTCAAGGAGGGTGGGTGGTTCGACCGCTCGACGGGGGTCGTCGGTCTTTCCCTGATCGCGCTGCCGGAATTCGCGAGCGGCATCGTTGTTCTCGTCATTTTCGCGGTGATGCTGGGATGGTTGCCGGTTTCCTCCCACGTCCCTGAAGCCGACCCGGTCGATTGGTTTCGCCAGCTCCTGCTGCCGTCGATCCCGTTGATGTTCGTGTTGTTCGGCTACATCTCACGAATGGCGCGGGCCGGAACTGTCGAAGCGCTGCACGCGAATTACACGCGAACCGCAATTCTCAAGGGTCTGTCACGATGGGCGGTGATCTGGAGCCACGTGCTCCGGAACTCGCTGTTGCCGACGATCACCGTGATCGGCGTGCAGACGGGCTACCTCGTAGGCGGGCTGGTGGTCACGGAAACGATCTTCAACTATCCCGGAATCGGCAAGCTCATCTTTGATTCCGCGCTCGGCCACGACCTCCCGGTCCTGCAGTCGGCGGTGCTCCTGATCGCCATCCTGTACATGGTTCTGATGCTGATCACAGACATCATTTATACTTCGCTCAATCCCCGCATCAGGCTCTCGGCCTGACTGCGGCGGGGCGGGGTAGCGGTCGGTTCAGGATGTTGCGGGTAGGCTCCCCGCGGGTCGCGGCGGCGGCCAACGCCACACCCGAAGATGGCTTCGCGCAGGTGCGAGCCGCCCGATCGCGGCGAAGCGGGCGTTTACTCGCGCTGCTCCAGAGCACGACGTTCCTGATCGGCACGGCGATCGTTCTGTTCTGGGTGGTGGATGCCGTGTTCTGGCCGGCGATCGTTCCCCAAAATCCCCAGGCGCTCAACCCGACCGCGACACTCGCCCCTCCGTCAGCGGCACATTGGTTCGGAACCGACGATCTCGGTCGTGATGTCTTGTCACGCACGCTCGCCGGCGCGGCATCGGTGCTGACGGTTGCGCCGGCCGCCACCGCGCTTGGGTTGCTCGGCGGAATCGTCGTCGGGTTGATCGGCGGCTACTACCGGGGCGTGGTGGATGATGTCCTCATGCGGGTAGTCGATGCGCTGCTCGCCTTTCCCTTGATCGTCATCGCCGTGCTGGTGCTGGCGGTTCTCGGGCCGTCGGTTCTGAATGTGATTCTCGTCATCGGCTTTGTATTCACGCCGATTGTCGCACGAACAGTGCGTTCGGCGGTGCTCGCCGAACGGGAGCGGGAATACGTCGCGGCGGCGCGCCTGCTCGGCAGCTCGAGTGTCGCCATCATGGTGGTGGAGATTCTACCCAACATTACGGCGCCGCTGGCGGTGGAGGCAACGATCCGCTTCGGCTATGCCGTGTTCACGTCGGCGACACTCGCCTTCCTGTCACTCGGCGTGCAGCAGCCTTCCCCTGATTGGGGCCTGACGATCAGCCTCGCGCGTGCCAATCTGGAGACAGCGCCGTGGATTGCGCTCTTTCCTGCGGCGGCTCTTGCCACGCTCATCGTCGGCATCAATCTGGCCGCCGACGGGTTGCGCCAGGTACTCCAGGAATGAATGTACCGCTCGCTCCCAGCCAGGGGGCGCCACCAGGGCGCACGCTCGAGCTCCAGGAGCTGACGGTCGGTTACTATCGGCGCCGGCAATGGTCGGTCGTCATTACCAGCCTTTCGCTGCACCTCGAACAGGGAGAAGCGTACGGGCTTGTCGGCGAGTCGGGATGCGGGAAGTCGACGGTTGCGATGGCCGTGATGCGCTACCTGCCTCCCAACGCTGCGGTCACGACTGGGAGAATTCTGTTCCAGGGCCAGGATCTGCTCAGAGCGAGCCAGGCGCACCTCGAACGGCTGCGCGGCAACCGAATGGCGATGGTGTATCAGGATCCCGGCACGGCGCTCAATCCCTCACTCGCGGTTGGCAGGCAGGTCGCGGAAGTCTATCATCGTCATCGCGGCATGCCCTGGAACGAATCAAGGCGCGCGACGGAGGCGATGCTGGCCACGGTGCAAATCGCCGATCCCAGACGCGTGATGGACCGCTACCCGCACGAACTGTCGGGTGGGCAGCAGCAACGCATCATGTTCGCGATGGCGCTGGCGACCGACCCCGATCTTCTCGTGCTCGACGAACCGACGACCGGGCTCGATGCCACGGTGGAAGCCGAGGTGCTCGACCTTGTCGATGGGCTCAGGCGAAAGTTCGGCGCCAGTATCCTGTTCATCAGCCACAATCTTGGCATCGTCAGCCGGATGTGTGAGCGGGTCGGCGTTCTCTATGCCGGACATCTGGTGGAGGAAGGGCCGGCACGGAAGTTGTTCCGTGCGCCGCGTCACCCGTACACGTTCGGGCTGATGCGCTGCGTCCCGCGGTTCGATATGCACAAGCGGCGGCATCGGCTGGAGCCGATTCCGGGCACGTTGCCGGCGGCAGGCGAGACGACCAGCGGGTGTGTTTTCGCGCCGCGCTGCGCGATCGTGCGCGAACGCTGCCGGGCCGAGGCGCCGTCTCTCCTGGCGGCTGGGCCTGACCGTACCAGCCGCTGCTTCTATCACGAGGAGCTGGCGACGCCGCGGATGGCCGAAGTCGCCGGCACGACAGTGCAGGATGCAGTCTTCCAGCCGGAGCTGCTGCGCGTGCAGCATCTGACAAAAGTCTACGGCGCACACGGCGTGGAGATCACGGCGGTAGAGGATGCAACGCTTGCAGTCGGGCGTGGCGAAGTTGTTGGCGTCGTCGGCGAGTCGGGAAGCGGGAAGACCACGTTCGCGAAATGCGTCGTCGGGCTGGTGGGAGCGTGGCGCGGAAAGATTGCGCTCGACGATGCCGATCTGAGCGGGAGGGCCGAGAGCCGCGACCCCAACCTGCGCAGGCGGCTGCAAATGGTATTCCAGAACCCGGACACGGCGCTCAACCCGAGTCACACCGTCAAAGGAATTCTTTCACGCGCGGTGAAATTGCTCGGGGGCAGGAAATCGGCGCTTGAGATCGACGCCCGGGTCAACGAGCTCGCTGCCGCGGTCAGGCTTGCGCCGCGGCATCTGGAGCTTCGCCCCGCTTCGTTGTCTGGAGGATTGAAGCAGCGGGTCGCGCTGGCACGCGCTTTTGCCGGCGCGCCAACGCTCGTGGTCTGCGATGAACCGACGTCGGCCCTCGATGTCTCGGTGCAGGCAGCGATCCTCAATCTGCTGGCCGAGCTGCAGGAGACCCGGCAAGTTGCCTACGTATTCATCTCGCATGACCTCGGCGTCGTCCGCTACCTCGCCGATCGAATCGCGGTGATGTATCTTGGGCAGATCATCGAGATCGGACCGGCCGATGCGACTTTCCGCCCGCCTCATCATCCCTACACGGAGGCGCTTCTTTCGGCGGTGCCCGATTTCAGCCGTGCGGAAAGCAAGGGACGAATTCGTCTTCAGGGTGACATTCCGAGTCCGTCGAATCCGCCGACCGGCTGCCGGTTCCATACGCGTTGCCCGCGCATGCTCGGGAGCGTGTGCCGGGATGAGGAGCCGCCGTGGCAGCAGGATGGCGGAGACCATCGCTACCGCTGCCATATCCAGCCTGCCGAACTCAGAGAGGCGCAGCTTGCCGGCCCGCCGGGGGCCACCCCGGCATAGCGCCTGATCGCCGCTTGGACGGGGCGGGCAGCAGAAGGGAAAATGGCATGATCGATGCGGTGGAGTGTGTGGTCGTCGGATCGGGTGCGCTCGGCGCGAGCGTTGCTTTTCATCTCGCGAAGGCCGGACGGAAGGTGGCACTCCTGGACAAGCATGACCTCGGCTCGCAAACCTCGCCGCGCGCTGCCGGCCTGACGTCCCAGGCGCGCGGAACGGATTTGATGACCCGTCTGGCCCAGCGCGCGGTGCGCAAAATCGAGTCCTTTACGGCTGATACCGGCGAAAAGATCGCCTTCTGCCAGCCGGGTGCGCTGAAGATTGCCCGCCTCAGGGAGCATGTCGCACAGCTTGAATCGGAGGTTGCGCGCGGGCGACGCCTTGGCACCGGATTGCAAATGATATCGCCATCGGAAGCGCGGGCGAAGAATCCTTTCCTCGAAACGAAGGGCATCCTCGCGGTCGCCTTTTCGCCGAGCGATCTCTACCTCGAGCCTGGGCAAATTCCGAACGGCTACGCGCGGGCGGCGGAAAAGCTCGGCGCGACGCTGCTGCCGCACACACTGGTGAGCGGCATCGCGCTCCAGGGCGGGCACGTTGCCGGCGTGAAAACAGACCGTGGCCCGATTGCCTGTGAAGTCGTGGTCGATGCCGCGGGTGCCTGGCTTCGCTCAGTCGCGGCGCTCGGCGGCGCCCAGGTGCCGATGGTGCCGACGCGTCATCAGCTCCTGATCACGGAGCCGATTCCTGGCGTGGACGAGACGCAGCCAATCACCCGCATCATCGATGCGAACGTCTATGTGCGTCCGGCCGACGGTGGGCTGATGCTGGGCGGCTACGAACCCGATCCCTTGCAGTATGATCCGGGCGCGCTTCCGGCGCGCTTTGACGTGGCCGCGCTTCCGCTCGACTTGTCGGTATTGCGCCGCCTGGCTGACAGCGTGGGGGAGCAGCTTCCGATCTTTCAGCGTGTGCCGCGTGACATTCCGGTCAAGGTCCATCGTGGTGGGCTGCCGACGATGACGGCTGATGGCGAGCATACGGTGGGGCCGGTGCCGGCCTTTCCCGGCCTCTTCGTGGCCGGCGGCTGCTGCGTCGGCGGGCTTTCCATTGCGCCCGCGATCGGCGAAGTGCTCGCCGCCTGGATTGTGGATGGAAAGCCGCCGATGGACCTCTCGGCGCTGGCGCCCGGGCGCGAAGGTGCGATCGACGAGGCGGCACTGAAGCAGGCATGCCGCCGGCAATACGCATACCATTACTGGGAGCTTGCGCCGGCTGCGTGAAGGCCGCCTCATGCACCCGAGGCAGGGAGGTGCACATGGAACACATAACGATCGAGGCGAATGGCGCTTCGTTCCACCTCGTGCGTCATGGAACCGGTAAGGATCTCTTGTTGCTGCACGGCTGGCCGGAGTTCTGGCTCACCTGGGAGCCGCTGCTGGATCGCCTCGGATCCAGCTATGCGCTGCTGGTGCCTGATCTCCGTGGCTTCGGCGCATCGGCCAAGCCGGACGGGCCTTGGGGTGCAGCGGAGCATGCCGCCGACATGCTCGCCCTTCTCGATGCGCTGGGTATCCGGCGCATCGGCATCGTTGGGCACGATGTCGGCGGCGCAGTGATGCAGGTGCTGGCACGCCGCGCCGCCGACCGCATCGCTGGCCTCTTTTTCTTCGGTTTCGTTTATCCGGGTATCGGCAAGCGGATGGGCGAGCCCGATCGGCTGAACGAAATCTGGTATCAGTCCTTCCACCAGATGCCGTGGGCGCCGGCGCTGGTCGAAAGCAGCCGCTCCGCCTGTCGTACCTATATCGGCCATTTCCTGCACCACTGGGCGCACCGCAAGGAGGCTTTCGACGACGTGCTCGAAGCCTTCGTCGACAATTTTCTCGAGCCAGGAAACCTCGCTGGTGGTTTCGCCTATTACCGTGCTGCGCATGCCGGGAGGATCGCGATGATGGCCGGTCGCGCCGAGGCGCTGCCGCCGATCGCCATTCCGACCGCGGTGCGTTGGCCCGCGCACGACGTGCTGTTTCCTCCCGCCTGGACCGACCGGCTCGGCGAGAGCTTCATCAATCTTGATCTTTCCATTCTGCCCAACGTCGGCCATTTCCCGCATCGCGAAGATCCGGAACGTTCTGCTGCCGAGATCGCAGGCTTCTTCGCTGGGATCGGCTGGCGCTGAGGATCATCCGGGCCGCCGCTACACGCCTCCGCACGCCTCCGCTCCGCTGCACACAAGTGGGATCAGACGCCCGCTTCGGCCGCTGCGAAATAGCGTCGCTTCAGTGCTTTCTGGTTTTCGTAAATGGAACCCTGGTTTGCCGCCGGCGGCAGCGGCAGCCGGACCGGCACGGCCGTGAGCCGCGGGGTGATGGTCGGTCGTCCGGCCACCATCAGTTGGTCGAATGCCGCGATGCCATCCGGAAACCCGAGTAACGGCCAGGCGTCACCGGCACGGAACTGGAACAAGAGGAGCCGCCTCTCGCGCGTCGATGTGTTCGGCGCGGAGCCGTGAACCGTGCGCGCATGATGCACCGTGATGGCGCCCGCCTTGCCGGTAAGTGGGATCGCGCGTGAAAAATCGACCTCTTCGCGCGCCGGATCCATGGCGCCGCAGAAGACACCTTCGGCGTGATGGTCGAAAATCGGGCCGCGATGGCTGTCCGGCACGATCATCAGCGGCCCGTTCTCGAGCGCCATATCATCCAACAGCACGCCCACCGCCGCGAGATCATCGTTGGTATGCGGATAGAACGCCCAGTCCTGGTGCCATTCCACGGCCGCGCCGAAGCCGGCAGATTTCATATTCAGCTTTGCGGTGTCGAACCGGATGTCCGGGCCCCAGAGGTCTTGCAGGACGGCAATGATCCCCGGATGGTGCACGGCCTTCGCAAACGCCGGGTGATGCAGGTGCGGTGCCTTGATCCGCCTGACGCGCGGGACGTCCGGCGTATGGCTGTCCTCCAGATCGTAAATCTCGTTATGCCCGGTGAGGCCGCGTGCGCCTGCGATCAGCTCTTCGGTCGCGCTTCTCAGTTCCGTGATCTCTGTCTGGTTCAGCACCTCCGGCACGACGATCGCACCGACCTCGCGGTATTCCTCGATCAAAGCCCGGCTCAGCATTCCATCCTCCGTGCTCCGCCATAGAAAGGAGCGTATCAGCCACGCTGGCACCGGTCCATGGCGCCGCCGTTTCCCGAGGAACCCCGGTGTTGACCGGGCGGGCCGGCCATGCTCGCCTGGACGCTTCGGGGAAAGGCGAAGAGAGATGGCGATCATCGCGAATCAGGCTCTGCGCCGGGTCCGCGCCGGGGAACTCGCGATCGGCTTCGGCGTTCATCATCTGCGCAGCGCGGCCACGCCTCAGCTTGCCGCGGCCGCCGGCTTCGATTGGCTTTTCATCGATACCGAGCACGGTGCGTTCTCGGTGCAGGAAGCGACGCAGCTCTGCCTGGCTGCGCTGCCGACTTCTGTCACGCCGATCGTCCGCGTCTGCAGAGACGCAATCGACGAGGGGACGCGCGCGCTCGACAACGGCGCGATGGGCATCGTCGTCCCGCACGTTGACACCGCGAAGCAGGCGCGTCGCTTCGCGGAGGCGTGCCGCTACCCTCCGCTTGGGCACCGGAGCTGGGGCGGCCCGCCGGCGATTTATGGCTTCCAGCCCCCATCTTCTGCCGAGGCGCAAGCGGCGATCAATGAGGAGATCCTTCTCTGTGCGATGATCGAGACACCGGATGCCGTCATCAACGCCCGTGAGATCGCCCACACCGCTGGCATCGATGTGCTGCTGATCGGCACATCGGACCTCTCGACGGAACTCGGCGTTCCCGGCCAGATCGGCCATGAGCAGGTGCAGCAAGCCTACGCGGATGTTGCCGCGGCTTGCCGTAAAGAGAACAAGGTTTTGGGGATGGGCGGCGTTTATGACGAGCAATGGGCGGCGCACTATATCCGGCTCGGTGCGCGCTTCGTCCTCGGCGGCGGTGATCATGCTTTCATCCTCGGCGCCGGCACCGCCCGTTCGCAGTTCCTGCGCAGCGTCTCGCTCGCGCCTCAGAGCAAGCGGAAAAAAACGGAACCCGCGTGATCCGGCGCCGCCGACGTATTGCGAGCGGTCAGGCGAGCAGGGCTTCGGCGCAGGCGTCGAGAATTGTTTCTGAATCGATTCCGTACTCGCGATAGAGGTCGGGCACGTCGCCGCTCTGACCGAAGCGATCGACGCCGAGCGGAAAGATACGCTGGCCGCGCACCGCGCCGAGCCAGGCATGCGCCGCCGGGTGGCCGTCGAGCACGCTGACAACGCGCGCGTCCGACGCGAGAGGAGCGAGTATTCGTTCTACATGAGAAACTACTTCGCGGTCGCCGCGCCGCCTTGCGCGTCGCGCGGCCGTCCAGCCGGCATACAGGCGGTCAGGGCTGGTGATGGCAAGAAGCCCCGCGGCGGGCTCCTCCTCGCGCAATACCTCGAAGGCCGCCATGGCTTCCGGGGCCAGCGGGCCCTGGTAGGCAAGCACGATGCGCGCCCGCTCTCCCGGCGGAGAGAGCCAATGCGCACCGGCAATCACCGCGGCAGGATCGAGAGCGCGTACGGGCTGCGGAATCTGGCGCGTGGAAAGGCGGAGCCAGACCGCAGAGCCCTCTGGTTCCTGCATGAATTGCAATGCATGGCGGAAGAGGATTGCCAGCTCGTCGATATGTGCGGGCTCGTAGGCTGCAAGACGATCGGCTGCGATGCCGATCAATGGCGTGTTCAGGGACTGGTGCTGGCCGCCCTCCGGAGCAAGCGAGATGCCTGATGGGGTCGAAACCAAGAGAAAGCGGGCGCCCTGGTAGCAGGCGTAGATCAGTGCATCGAGCCCGCGATTGACGAACGGATCATAAACGGTGCCGATCGGGAGAAGCCGCGCCCCGAACATGGCATGCGAGAGGCCGGCTGCGCCGAGCAGGAGGAACAGGTTGTGTTCGGCGATCCCGAGCTCGAAATGCTGGCCGCTCGGGCTCATGCCCCAACGCTGCGCGGAGGCAACGCGCGCATCGCGGAAGACGTCATTGCGGGTGTGGCGATCGAAGATGCCGCGGCGGTTCACCCAGGGCCCGAGATTGGTGGAAACGGTGACGTCCGGGCTCGTGGTCAGGATGTGCGTTGCGAGGCCGGAAAGATCGCCTTCTCCCCGGCCGATTTCGGAAAGGATCTCGCCGAAACCCGATTGCGTCGAACCCTTTTTGCCTTTCGTCCGCGGCTGCGGGAGGGTCGGCGGAATGGCAACCACGGGCGCAGAAAGCAGCCGGCCGTCCGTGACCAACGGACGGGCAAAGGGAACCGACGCAATGAAGCGGCTGAGCTCCGCATGCGGTGCGGCAAGCCCTTCGAAAAGGTCCCATTCATGGCCCGGCCGGATCTGCATCGAGGCGCGAAAATTCTCCATTTGCTCGGGTGTCATCAGGCCCGAGTGATTGTCCTTGTGGCCGGCGAACGGCAAACCCATGCCCTTTATGGTGTAGGCGATGAAGCAGGTGGGCAAATCGCTTCCTGCTGCCGCCGCAGCGAGCGTCTCGATAATGAAGGCGAGGTCGTGCCCGCCGAGGTTGGTCATCAGCTCCGCGAGCTCTGGATCGGCAAGCGGATCGATGATGGAACGGATCGCCGGATCGCGTCCAAGGTCAGCGAGGAGTGCGTTCCGCCAGGCTGCCCCGCCTTGGAAAGTGAGCGCGGAATAAAGGCTGTTCGGGCAATCGTCGATCCAGCGGCGGAGGCTTTCACCGCCCGGGCGGGCAAAGGCGTGCGTGAGCTTTCGGCCGTACTTCAGGGTGACGACGTTCCAACCCATGTCACGGAACAAGCCCTCGATACGGCCGAACAAGCGATCCGGGACGACGGAGTCGAGACTCTGGCGATTGTAGTCGATGATCCACCAGAGATTGCGGACGTCGTGCTTCCAGCCTTCAAGCAGCGCCTCGTAGACATTGCCCTCGTCGAGCTCGGCATCGCCCGCCAGCGCGATCGCCCGGCCTGCCGGAATGTCGGGGCGTGCCAGGCCGTGGTTTTGCACATAATCCTGGATCAGCGCGCTGAAGGTTGTCGTCGCGACGCCGAGGCCGACCGAGCCCGTCGAGAAATCGACTTCAGCGCCGTCACGTTCGCGGGAGGGATAGGACTGCACCCCGCCGAGCGCGCGGAAGCGCTCGAGCCTTGCTGCGTTTTCGCGGCCGAGGAGATAGTTGACAGCGTGGAATACCGGCCCGGCATGCGGCTTGATGGCGACACGATCCTCCGGGCGCAACAGCGCGAAATAAAGTGCCGTCATCAGCGAGACCACGGAAGCGGAGGAGGCCTGGTGCCCGCCGACCTTCAACCCGTCACGGTTGGCGCGGATATGATTGGCATTATGAATGGTCCAGGCGGAAAGCCAGAGCAGTTTACGCTCGATTTCCTTGAGAAGGAAAAGCCGCCGTGAATCAAGCAGGCCGGCCTCTGGATCTGTGCTCGCGGCGAGCGCGGCGACGCTCATCGCTCAGCTCCAGCCGCGCAGCACGCGCCGCACGGAAGTCGAGGCATTGCGCTTGCCTCCCCCCACATAATCTTCATGGAACGCCTCGATTTTCTCCAGATCGTAGAGGTAATTAACCATCATCGTCGCGCCGTCTTTAACACCCTTCTCCGAGACGTCGGCCAGCATGTTGATCCGCTCGAGCCGGGCGCCGTTGGTCAGGTGGAAATGCGCGACCGGATCGAGGGCGCGGCGGCCTTTTGATTCAGCGAGCAGATAGCGGGCAAGCAGCCGCCCGAGCACCGGCTCGGCCGCGTGCACTGCGGCCGGATCGCGGAACCAAGCCCGACGTGCGAGGATCGCCGTCAATGCGGCGGCGCCGGTTTCGGCGGCCGGGCGGTCTGCCGGTGCTGCAGTGCGGAGCGCAGCGTCCTCCTCGGTCGAAAAGAGTCCCTCGGAGTTGGCGCTCAGCGTGGCATCAAGCCAGTGACGGAAGCCGGGCACCGGGGAGAGCGTCGCGAAGGCACGCAGGTTGCGAAATTCGCTCGACAACTCTTCGACGACGCGCTTGATGAGGAAGTTGCCGAAGCTGATCCCCTTCAGACCGCGCTGGCAGTTGCTGATGGAATAGAAGATCGCGGTATCCGCAGCATGCGGATCGAGGAGTGGAGCCCTTTGGTCGAGCAGCCCCTGAACCGACGCGGCCAAGCCCTGCACCAGCGCCACCTCAACGAAGATCAACGGTTCCTGGGGCATGCGCGGATGGAAGAAAGCGTAGCATCGACGGTCGGAATCAAGGCGGTTCTTGAGATCGCGCCACGAGCGGATCTCGTGCACGGCCTCGTAGCCGACCAGGCGTTCGAGCAGTGCCGCCGGGCTCGACCAGTCGATGCGGCGTAGCTCCAGGAACCCGACATCGAACCAGCTCGCGAGCAATCCGCGCAAGTCCGCCTCGAGTGCCGCGAGCGGCGGCGAATCCGCGGTCAGGTGCAGCAGCGCGGCGCGCAGATCGACAAGGAACTTGACGCCGTCCGGGATCGTCGTGAACTGCCGGAGCAGCTTGATCGACGGTGGCTCGAGCACGTGCCTCAGATCGATCGTAGCACCCGCCCGAAGTCCGGCATCGCTCGCTTCGGCAAAGCTGCGATAAGCGGTGGCGATGGCGTCCGGGTCCGGATCGAACCCCGCCAGGGTTTCCAGGAACGACTTTTGCCCTGCCGCGTCGAGCTGCAAATAGGCAGTGGCGAGACGCGCCGCGCGGTTGCGTACGCTGACCTCTCCGCCGCGTCCCTCGAGGCATGCGCGCATCTGTTGGGCGACCGGTTGCTCGGGCTGATCGGGCGTGCTGGTCGAGATGTCACGCCAGGCACGCCACAGCCGCCGGCGTGCCCAGCCGAACAAGCGCGCCTGGCCGTCGGTTGGTGCGGCGGAATCGTTCATAAGGCTCTGCCTGGCCATCGTTCCTGCCTCCCGGTTTGAACAGATGGTAGCGCACAGGCGCAAGCGGCAGAGCCGGATCGCGGAAAGTTCAGCCGGCGGAAGATGCGCTCCGCACTTCTTTGATTATCGCCGAGAAATCCTCCTCGGCGTGGCCCGCTGCGGCGAAGGCGGAAAACAATGCCTGTGCCATCCGGGCGAGCGGCAGCAGGAGCTTTGCTTCGTTCGCCGCCGCCGCACCGAGATTGAGATCCTTCAGCATCAGTCGGGTAGCAAAGCCCGGCTTGTAGTCGCTGTTCGCGGGGCTTCCCGGCACCAGACCGGGAACCGGACAATAGTTGGTCAGCGACCAGCACTGGCCAGACGAGGCAGCGGCGACGGCGAACAGGCGGTCGGCGGCGAGCCCGAGCTTGTCCGCCAGCACGAAGGCCTCGCTGACGGCAATCATGCTGACGCCGAGGATGAGGTTGTTGCAAATCTTCGCTGCCTGGCCGGCGCCCGGCGCGCCGCAATGCACGATGCGCCGGCCCATCGCAGCGAGCAGCGGCTCCGCGCGCGCGAAGGTCGCTTCCTCGCCCCCGGCCATGAACGTAAGAGTTGCCGCCCGCGCGCCAGCGACGCCACCCGAGACCGGCGCATCGAGTGACAGCATTCCGGCGTTACCGGCGCGCTCGTGCGCCGCCCGAGCGGTCGCGACATCGATCGTTGAGCAGTCGATGAAAAGTGTGCCCTTCGGCGCTGCGCCGAGCGTCTCTCCGTAGACCGCGACCACGTCGCTTCCTGCCGGGAGCATGGTCAAGACCACCTCGGCGTCCGCGACGGTCGCCGCAAGCCCTGGTGAGAGCGAAAGCCCTGCCGCGCGGGCAGCTTCCCGCGCTCGGGCTGCGAGGTCGAAGCAGGTGAGACGATGGCCTGCCTTGGCGAGGTTGCCCGCCATCGGCAGGCCCATGTTGCCAAGCCCTATGAACCCGACCCGCGCCATTCCCCGTTCCTCCCAGCGAATTCTTTGAGCACTCCCGGGATCGCCTCGGGCAGATCCTCGGCGATCAGGCCGCGTCCTACTCGCGCGGCGGCAATCCCGTGCAGGAAGACGCCCGCCGCCGCCGCATCCCTGGGGGCGATGCCCTGGGCGAGGAGGCCCGCGATCAGCCCGGCGAGCACATCGCCGGTGCCGCCCGAAGCAAGAGTGGGGGGAGCCGAAGCGTTGATGGCGGCCCAACCATCGGGGGCGGCAATGATGGTGTCGGCTCCTTTGAGAACGACGATCGCCCCCGTGCGCTCTGAAGCCTTCCGTACTGCCGCCAGCCGATCCGCACCTGGCGGGCCGAAAAGCCGGGCAAATTCCGCCGCGTGCGGTGTCAGCACCGCCGCGCCGCGCAAGCCCTCCGGATTGCCGGCGAAGGCGGTCAGCGCGTCGGCGTCTGCCACCACCTGCTTTCCTGCCGCGAGCAGCGCCGGCAGGGCGGCCCGGGCGGCGGCGATGCCGAGGCCCGGGCCGGCGACAAAAACGCTGCGGCGCGGATCGGTGACAATTTCGGCGAGCGGCGTTTCGCTCACGATGATCCCGGGCGCGCCGGTGCGATAGACGGAAGCCGCGGCGGGGCCCGGGGCGGCGATCGCAACCATACCGGCGCCGATTCGTCTTGCCGCGGCCGCGGCAAGACGCGCCGCTCCGGTCATGCTTTCGCCGCCGAGCACGGTGACATAGCCGCGATCGTACTTATGCCCGGCAAGCGCCGGAGCCGGCAGCCGCCACAAAAGCGGGCCGTTGACGAAAGTTCGCGGGTGGACCGTCGCAAGCACCGTGGCGGGGATGCCGATATCCGCCAACAAAATTTCGCCGCAGCGCTCTCTCCCGGGCAGCAGGAGATGGCCCGGTTTGCGGCGGAAGAACGTGACGGTGCGCACCGCCCGCGGCGCAAAGCCTCGGATCTGGCCGGTTGCACCGTCGATGCCACTTGGCATGTCTACCGCGACGATCCGTCGCGCCGCGCGCAACACATCGGTCACGCTGCCATCGAGCGGCCGGGCGAGACCTGCGCCGAACACCGCGTCGATGACGAGCGCGGCGTGCGCCGCCGCTGCCGGGGAGAATTCGGCGCCGGGTCCGTGCCACCGCGCCGCCGCCAGCGCCGCATCGGTACCCGGCCTGGGCGGCGCCATTGCGGCGAGTGCGACCGGCCAGCCGGCCGCCGAAAGATAGCGGGCGGCGACGTAGCCGTCCCCGCCGTTGTTGCCTGGTCCGGCGAGCACCAGCGTCAGGCAGGGTGCTCCTTTGCGCTGGACGGCGCGGGCGACGGCCCGGCCGGCATTCTCCATCAGTTCGATCCCCGGCACACCCGATTTGATTGCGGCTCTATCGGCGGTGCTCATCTCCGCGGGATCGAGCAGCTCGGGCGGCGAATCCGGCGTCATGCCGCAAGCCTGCCTGCTGTTGCGCGCGCGGCAAGATCGCAGCATTTGCGCATCACCGAAGGGAGTGCCTCGGCCGCGAGGCGGTTCTTCGGGCGGAGGAAGCCCGGGGCGGTGATGACCGGGACGGAGGCGGCGTACAGCGTGATATCGAGTACGAAATGGGTGAAGCCGTGTCGCACGACCCCCGCATGCCGCCACGCTGCCTCTATCGGGGCGGCGGCCAGCGCGGCGCGGCGCGAGAGCGGTTTTGCGCACCACTCGGTGCCCGGGAGCTCGGTCATCCCGCCCAGCAGGCCGACTGACGGGCGGCGGCGCAGCAGCACCTGCCCGGCCGCGTCGGTCAGCCAGAAATGCGCGCCGTAACGTTGCGGGCGCGGCTGCTTCGGGACCTTCCGCGGCAGGGTGGCGGCGATGCCCGCGGCGCGCCCGGAGCAACCCTTCTGCCAGGGACAACGCTTGCAATCGGGATCGGTCGGCCGGCAGATCAGAGCACCGAGATCGAACAGCGCCTGCGCGAAATCGCCGGGCCGGGCGATCACCGCGGGATCGCGGGCGAAGTGTGTGGCGTGGCTCCGGATTTCGCGCATCGCACCGGGCAGTGGCGCCAGCACTCTATGGCGTCGCGCGAGCACGCGCGCAACGTTGGCATCCACCGGCACGCACGGAGCGTCAAAGGCGATGGCGGCGATCGCCGCCGCCATGTACGCGCCAATTCCCGGCAGCCTGGCGAGTTCTGCCGGATCGCGTGGCAGGAAACCTCTCGATGCGACGAGCTTCGCCGCGCGGTGCAAGTTCCGCGCACGTGCGTAGTAGCCGAGCCCGGCCCATAGGGTGAGGACTTCTGCCTCGCTTGCCGCCGCAAGCAGAGCAACGCTTGGGAAGCGGTCGAGGAACCGCGCGAAGTAACGCTCGACGACGACGGGCGTCGTCTGCTGCAGCATGACTTCGCTGAGCCAGACATGATAGGGATCGGGGCGCGTGCCCGGGAGCGTGCGCCAGGGCAGCCGGCGGCGGTTATCGTCGTACCAACGCAACAATGTGCGGGCAGCGGACATGCCGAGCAAGCGCTCCATCAGCAATGGCGGTATGGCTGCGTTGAAGCGGGCCCGCAAGGAGGCTGAGCGGTACCCTTATGGGCCGCGTCCGCTGGCGGCGCTGCTGCCGGCCCTGACCGACGTCGCGTTCCGGCGTCGCTCGCCGCTCGCCGCGAGGATGGTTGCAGACTGGGAGACGATTGTCGGCCCGGCGATCGCGGCGGTAACCGCGCCGATGCGCTGTGCGGGTGGTGTCCTCAGCATTTCCTGCTCTGGCGCGGTTGCGCTCGAATTGCAGCATCTCGCACCCAAGTTGATCGAGCGGATCAACATTCATTTTGGCAGCGTGCTGGTGAAAAGGCTCACTTTTCGTCAGATAACGCCGCAGATCATGCCGTCCGGACCCGCAGCGTCGTCACACGATGCGGCAACGCCATCGGAATCGGAGGCGGCGCTTCAGGCACACGTTGCGGGGTTGGACGACGGGCCTGTCCGCGAAGCCTTGCTCAAGCTGGGGCGGGCGATGCGGGCAGCGGAGAAGATGCCGTGAAGGTTGGTTAGCCCACTGGTCAGCCCACTGGTCAGCCCACTGGGCAGACGCCAAACTTGTTCGCACCTGGGTGCGCTCCGGGCACCGGTGCTACGGCGATCTTGGCGAAGGCAGGGTCGTCATCTGTAGGAAACGGTTTGCTGCCCGCCGGATAGCAGTTGGAGGCGAGCAGGAAGGCCAGCAGGTCGGCATATTCCTTGGGCGCGAGAGAGCCGGCATCGTTGAAAGGCATGTCGGTGACAACGAGGTAGCGCAGCGCTTCCATCGTCCAGCCGTTCTTGTGGGCCGTCGTCAGAAACTCGGTTCCGGCGACGCCGGGCGCTGCGGTGCCCTGCAGGTTGGTGCCATGACATGAAACGCAAGTACTGGCGAAGATCTGCGCACCTGCCTCTGCCTGTGCCTTGGTGTAGAGGGCGGGCACAGGGTCGGCGGCCGGAGGGGGATCTTTGGCGACGGCCGTGCGTTTGGTTGGGGCGGCAGCGGGCGCCGCCGCCGCGTGCTTGCGGCAATCTGCGGCGACCTGAGACGCAGCCGCCGTAGGCAGGATGATCACGCCGTTCTCAACCCGGAGGGACGTTTCGCCGGTGGTTTCTGCGAAGCTATGGACGCCGACGCTGGCCGGCACGGCAACCCAGGCGAGATAGCCGCCATGCACACCGTAAGAGGGTGCGGCTTTCGGAACGGCGCAGCCGTCTTCGACCGTCGCACCGTCCGGCACGCCGAGGACGGTATTGGCGAGTGCACCCTCCAATCCGCCGAAAACGCCGATCTCGTCCGGCCGGCCGCGTGCGACCTCGAGATAGGCGAGGGCGCGCGAGCTCGCGAGCGCGTAGCGTATCATGCTGCGTGCCTTATTGGCGTCCAGCAGATGTGCTACGGCACCCCGCATATTGGCTTCCGCACCGTCAAGCGGTGCGGCCCAGACCGGGTTGCCTTTTTGATGCAGCAGCGCATCGAGATGACCGAGAGCGCCGAGCTGATCACCCGGCGTGCCGGCCGCTGCACGGTATTCGGGGCCGCTCGCACCTTCGAGTGCATTGATGGCGCGCTGGCTCGATCGATGATAAAAGTTCCGATCGGTTGCGTAACTGTTGTTGGCGTTGGTTATCTCGGTGATCGCCGCCCGCAAATCCGAGAGGGCGGCCACCAGGGATGCGTGATCGCCGGCGGCTTGCGCGCGCGCGCGAAGCGGGAAAGTTGTTGCTCCGAGTGTGGCGGCAAGCAGGAGTAAAATAGCCGGCCCGATGAATCGGGCCGGCCGCAGGTTCTTTATTCGGGATGATCGCATTGCAGGCGGTTACCTAACCTTATTGAACCTTATTGGCCGAGCGTGAAGACGCTGACGACCGGAGCCGGGCCGGACGAGCTGGTCGACGCCGGCAGCTCCGGGATTGAGGCGTTGCCGGCCGGACCGGATGTGACGACGACGTACTCCTTGCCGTTCGCTTCATAGGCTTCGCTTGCCGCCGTGATGAACCCGCCGGTGTCATAGCTCCAGAGGATGTTCCCGGTCTTGACGTCGAACGCGTTCTCGGTTCCGCCGAGATTGCCGGAGAAGAGGAGACCCGAGGCCGTGACGAGTGCGCCGCCGTAGTTCGGCAGATTGAAGTGATGACGCCAGTCGAAAATCCCGGTTCCCACATTGATTGCGTTCATCCAACCCGTGTTCGGCCCGACCAGCGTCGGGAAGCCACCGCCAAGATAGAACTGGCCGGCGATGTAGATGACGTCCTTGGTCGCGGTCCAGAAGCCGCATTCATTCTCACTTGGAATGTAGAGGGCGTTGGTGGCCGGATCGAACGCGCCGCCCTGAAATTCGACGCCGCCCAGCGTATTCGGGCAGGCATAGTTGCCGGTGAGGCTTGGCGCGCTGTTCTGGTTGAACTGGAAGCTGACCGGCGTGTGGCTGAGCAACTGACCGGTTTTGGCGTCGAGGATCCAGACATTGCCGGCCTTGTCACCGCTGGCGACGAGCTCACGCTCTTCCTTGCCGACTTTGCCGGTGAACAGGATCGGCTGCATCACCGGATCCCAGTCATGCGTGTCGCTTGCGATGAACTGGTGATACCATTTCAGCTTCGGCGTCGCCCCGGAGATATCGAGTGCCACGAGCGAATCCGAATAGAGATTCGAGCCTTGGCGGACCGAAGCGTTGAAGTCGGGTCCCGGATTGCCGAGGTTCGTGTACACGGTCTGCGTGCTCGGATCGATCGTGAACCCGGTCCACGCTGACGCGCCACCGCGCTTCCAGGAATCGCCACTCCAGGTGTCGTTGCCGGGTTCGCCCGGGCCGGGCACCGTGTACCACTTCCAGATGACGCTGCCATCCTTGGGGTTGTAGGCCGCGATGTTCCCCCGGCCGCCCCAGTCGCCGTTGGAGACGCCGAGCAGCAACTCCGCCTGGCCGGTGCTAGGATTGAACCAGGGAACCGGGGCCATCGTGTAGAAGGCGTTGGCGGTGTCTTCCACCGTCACCTTGTCCCACACCTTCTGCCCAGTTTCCGCGTTCAAGGCGACGAGGTGGCCGTCGAGCGTGCCGAGATAGACGTTACCGTCCACCAGGCCGATCCCGCGATTGGCGGCGAACGAGATGACGTGCGGATTATCGCTGAACGACCACTTCAGCTTGCCGGTTGCGGCATCGAGCGCATAGACGTGATCGTGCGCGGTGGTGACGTACATGGTGCCGTTGAAGATGATCGGCTGGGTTTCCATCGGCCCGGTATCCTGGGGATGGAAGGACCAAGCGAGATGCAGGCCGGTGACGTTGCTTGGGTTGATCTCGGTTGCCCCGGTGACCGGGTTACCGGAATAATCCTTGTGCGACAGGATCCAATTCGAATTGTTGGTCGCGGCGTTGAGAAA
>JBOHMN010000181.1:0-2431 GCA_050730175.1 Acetobacteraceae bacterium
GAAGGAAATCGTAGGCGACGAGGTGGTTAAGGCGATCGTGGGCAGTTCGGGCGCCGAGGGTGATCGAGACGCCATCAAGGAAGCGTTCCACGATGCGCAATCCCCGGCGCAGCTCAATGGCGTCATCACGCACTACGAAGGGCTCATGGGCGGCCAGTTGAGCGGCCTGCGACGGCAGTACCAGCGAACCACGGGCCTCAACGACTTCAGCAGCTTCGTATCGAACCTTGCCCAGCAGAAGCTCACCACAGCCGACCGCGGCAGGTCGCAGCCCAATTCGCCCGTCCGCATCGCCTCCGATGCTGACTACGGCAAGCTCGCCTCTGGTACCACGTTTCTAGCCCCAGACGGCACGTTGCGGAGAAAACCCTGATGGCATCCTGGCAAGACGCACCGGTCATCGATTCGCAAGCCTCGGGCGCCTCCGCGTGGCAGAAAGCGCCGATTGTCGGGCAGGGAGCACCGGGCGGTTCGGCAACACCTGACGATAGCTGGCTCACCGCGGGAGCGCTTGCCGGCCGCGCTGTCGGCGAGGGCGTTCTCGATACCTTCGCAGCTCCGCACGACCTCTCGACGGCGATCACGAATTGGGCGCGCCCCAAGATCAACTCGATGTTCGGCACGCACCTGCCGCAGGTGACGCCATTCAGCACCGGGCTGTCGAACGCACTCACCGCGGCCGGCGCACCGGTGCCGAATACTCCCGGCGAGCAAAACGCCGCCGCGATCATCAAGGGCGGCGCGGGTGCGCTTACGGGTCTCGGACTCGCGGGCCCCCTCACGACGGGTGTTAATGCACTGCGCGCCGGCCTGGCCGGAATGACGGGCGGCGCGAGCTCCGATCTGGCACGCCAAGCCGGTGCGGGTCCGGTCGGGCAGTTCGCGGCCGGGCTCGCGGGAGGCTTCACCCCGGCCGCCATCGAGGGCGGCGCTCTTCGCGCAGTGCCTGCCATCGTGCGGCCGTTCACGCGCTCGGGCCAGGCGCAGCTCGCCGCGAATGCTCTGACGCGCGCAGCGGAGAATCCGCAGGCCGCGGCCGCGAACCTTGCGAACGCATCGCCCCTCGTTCCCGGCTCACTGCGCACCGCTGGCGAGGCGTCAGGTGATACCGGGCTGCTCGCCCTCGAGAAAGGGGTCAGAGCCATGAACCCCCGCGCATTCGGGTCGCGCATCGCCTCACAGAATGCCGCCAGGCAGACCGAGCTCGGCGCGCTTGGTGGTACGCCGGCTGACATCGCAGCCGCTGAGCAACTGCGGGACGCGCAGACTGCACCGATGCGTGATGCGGCCTTTGCCCAGGCGCGGCAATTGCGCGAGATGAATGCGCCGCAGCCCACCACCGATGTGGCGCCAGCCCTCGGGAAGCGCAATTACTCGACGCCCGACCCGACACAGGACAGCATCACGCAGTGGCTGGCGAAACACCCGCGCGGACTCAGCTCAGGCGAGGCCGCTGCGCAGGGCATTGACCCGTCAGACTTTCTCTTGGGCAACCTCGGGATACGGCGAGCGTTCCGCAAGGGCGGTATGTCCTTCGATCAGGCTGCCGAAGCTCTGCACCAAGCCGGCTATCCCGTCGCCGACGAGTCTGGTAACTACAGTCCCAACGTCCTGTTGGACGCGGTCGATAACGAGCTGCGAGGGCACCCCGTCTACTCGCTGGCGAACACGCGCAGATTTGCAGAGCTTGAGAATGGGATGGGCAATCCGTACGGGGAGGCCCCGCCGCCCAGCAAGCCGGCGACGATCACGACGCCCGTGCACGAGACGATTGACCAGATTCTCAGCTCGCCTGCCGGCGCGCGAGAGAGCATCGGCAAGACCCTGCGATGGGCAAAGGGCCTCATCGGTGAGCACACCGACCCCGAAACGCTGTACGAAGTGCGCAAGGATCTGGCACTCGCGCAGCACGACCGGCTGCAGCCAACCGGGCGCGACGCGCCGAACGTGTCCATGCTCGGACAGGCGCGTGGGCAACTCGGCCAGGTCATCAAGTCGCTAGACGATGCGATCGAATCGGGGGCGCCGGGCTACAAAGCCTATCTCGCCAAGTACAGCGACCTCTCCCAGCCGATCGACCAGATGGAGGCGGTCCAGGGACTTCAGCAGAAAGCCTCGAGCGGTCTGGATACGGCAACCGGCCAGCCGTTCCTCAGCGCCCCGCAGTTCGCGCGCGGACTCCAGGGGATGCTTGCTCGTACCGAAGGCTCGATGCCACTGCGCCTCGCGCCCACGCTGACACAGCGACTCCAGGCCGTGCGGGAGGACTTGCAGCGCGGGAATGCGTTGAGCAGCCCGACGGTGCGCACACCGGGAAGCGACACGTTCCAGAACTTCATGACCGGCCGGCGGCTGGGTGGCGGACTGGTCGGGCATATCCCGGTGGTCGGCAAGTACCTGCGCGGTGTCAACGACTTCGTCGACCAGCGAG
>JBOHMN010000182.1:0-2453 GCA_050730175.1 Acetobacteraceae bacterium
TTCCAGTTGACCGTGATGAAGCCGTTCGGTCCCGGGTAGAGGTACTTGCCCAGCATGCTCGCGGGGATGAGCGATCCCGTGTAGCTGAGCGGCCCCAGGCCCGCCGAGCCGCCTGTGCCGAGGGCCGGATACGTCGGATAACCGGTGCCCGGATTCGGAGTGTCCAAGCCCTGGCAGGGCGGCTGCGTATTCGGGGTGTTGACGAAGACGCTGGGATTGTCGCCGCAAGCGGCGTTCTGCCACTGCTGGCTGCTGTCGTAGCCGTTGATGTGGCGCCAGATATCATCGTAGGCCGCACCGGTCTTGACGTTGAACAGGCCTCCCTTGCCGAACGTCACATTGAAGCGAATGCCCTTGGTCGTGGTCTCGCGCCGCTCGTCCTGCATGTTGACGCGGCCGCCGACCCACGAGAAGTTGGCCGGGTCGTCGAGGTTCACGTTCGAGCTGGCTTCCGGAATCCCGCCGTTGTTCGTGTAGTTGATCGTGACGTCATTCGCGGTGGCGACCAGCACGCTCGGCACCTCGTGATGGTAGGTGCTCTTGGTGTAGTTCGCCTGGACGTCGCCGCTCAGCCAATCGTTCGCGCGCCAGTTGAGCCCGGGGTTCGTGCCCCAGAAGTCTGTATCGTCGGTGTATGGCCGGTACTCGAGGAAGAACTGCGAATTGGCGAAGGTTCCGCTGGTGACAGTGCAGCCGTTGTCGCAATTGCTGCTGTCGAACTTCTCGTTCATCGGGATCATCGAGCCGTTGCGGCCCACCCAGTCCATGTCCTCCTCCACCCACTCGTTGTGCTCCTTGCCGAACATGTTGTCCATGTAGAAGTGCAAGGCATCGTTCGGGCGGTATTCGAAGCTGAGAATGCTGTTGTAGGTATCGTGGAACCCGGCACCGTCCGTCGGCCGGTTGAGCCGCGGGATGATGCCGTTGTCGATCTGCTGGATGGAGGCACCCGGATTCAGGCCGAGCAGGTACGCCTGATTGACCACGGTGCCGGGCACGAGCCCGTTGCCAGCGGTAGCGGGCACGGTCGCGGGAATCGTCCAGTTGCCGCCGCCGGTGCCGTTGCAGACGCTCGCCAGGCACTGGGCCTCGTCGGCCGTGACCGCCGGACTGCTCCCCGATGCCGCCTTGACGACGGAGAGGTTCGGGTTGGTCCAGCCGACCGACTCGTAGCCGGGCGTGTTCACCTCGCTGTGGTCGACCACGCCGCCGACGAGCACGCCGAATCCGTTGTCGAAAGTATCGCTGGCCACCAGGTAGTCGTGGTTGCCCCAGGCGCCCGCATTCTGGTTCTTGGTGCCCTGCGCACCGAAAGCGAGGTGGCGGCCCGGCGAATCGAACGGCCGGGCGCTGCGCATGTTGACGGTACCGGCGGCGCCGCCCTCGATCATGTCGGCGGAGCTCGTCTTCTCGACGGTGAGGCTGGTGAACAGCTCCGTCGGAAACATGTTGAGGTCGACTTCCTGGTTGGTGTTCTGCGCACCGTATGGGCCCGACGAGGCGACCTCGACCGGCGCCCCGTTCAGCAGCACCTTGGTGAAATCGGGGCCGAGGCCGCGGATGGCGATATTCACGCCCTGGCCGGTGATGTCACGGACGATGGTGATGCCGGGGATGCGGTTGAAGGACTCCGCGATGTTGTTGTCGGCGAACTTGCCGATGTCCTCGGAATAGATCGAGTCGGTGAAGCCGATCGCATCGCGCTTGGCGGCGGTGGCTTTCGCCAAGCTCTCGCGGAAGCCGGTGACCACGACCTCCTGCAGCACGGGGGCCGGCTCAGCCGGATTCATCTCCGAGCCGGCCGGCGGCGTGACCGACTGCGCGAGCAGGATCTTGCCGTTCGTGCCGGATTGGGTTGCGATATTGCCAGCCGCCGCTTGCGTCGTGCCGTTGCTCGTGGCTGCCTGCGCGGCACCACTATTGGACGTGGCTTGCGCGGCGCCATCGTTCGAGGCTGCCTGCGCTGCGCCACCCGGCGCGGCCTGCGCCGCAGCCGGCAGTGCGGGCAGCGCCAGTGACAGGGCGCCGCCTGCGAGAGCAAGCCGGATGGCCCTTGCAATCAGATGTCGGTGCGTAAGATTCGGTCGGTCGCCCATTGAAGGTTCCCCCTGGCAGATTTGGTATTGGACCCGAACTATCTACTTTTCGGATGGTAACGCTCGCAATCAGACTTTGCAACGGTGTTGCGGCCACGAAACGCCGCTCGGGCCGCACGCCGCGGTGAGCCATTCGCCACGCCAGTGGTTTCGTTTATGATAGCGGTATCAGCACCGTAAGGCGGCTGCTTACATAAGGGGGGAAGACCTTGTCACGTCCTAGCATTTCACGCGCCTGCCGGCGCCCGTCCCGCGGGCCCGCGGCGGTATCCCCTCTGGCGATTGCACTCACCATTGCATTGGCCAGCGTAGGCGCTTGCGCAGCCGGCCAGCCCCTCTATAAGGACGCGCACGCAC
>JBOHMN010000183.1:0-1999 GCA_050730175.1 Acetobacteraceae bacterium
TATATGGACATCCGCGAGCACGCTGTCGCGGCGGGACCGGGACGGCCAAGGAGTCGAGGGGCCGAGTTGGCGGTCCGGAGTGCATCGGGGCGAGGCGGGGCGAAGGGGAGGACCATCCAGGTGCGCGACCGGGTGTCTGCCGTCGCGGAGGCGTCCGGGGAGCCACACGCGCGATGCTGGGCCACTGTGGCTCCGATCTGTTTCGTCCTGGAGCGACGCCGTGAGGCGGTGTTTCACCCCGGCCAGAACGCACGCCGTCGTGGGGGCATGCGGCCAAGAAGTCCTCATCCGACCACTGGGCGAAGACAGAGACCCGCGATCCGAACCGGTCAGACCTCAGGGGCGCGTATGGCATAACCCACACACATCGTCCGCAGGCCCGTGTAACCCTGCCACATGATCTCGTGGCCCGGCGAGGGGTCGCTTTTGCGGGCCATGTACCCGCCGATCTTAGAGACCAGGAAGGCTGCGGCTCCCAGGGTGGTGGGCGGCGGCTGGTTTGTGTACTTGGCGTAGGCTCCGAGGACCTCCACCTCGAAGTCGTCAAAGAACACTTCAGGCGGAAGTTCAGGCGTTTCGCGCCCCATGAGCGTGAGCAGCAGAATGCGCCAAGCGATCACGATGTGGATGGCCAGGGCTCGCCTGAGGCGTTCCGCGGTCTCGTGCTGCAGCTTTTCGACTTTGCACCCGCTCTTCAAGACGCGGTGCCAGTCCTCAATCCGCCACCGCAGACAGTACCATCTCAGACAGGTTTTGGCCTGTTCGGGCGAGTTCACCTCCATCGTGGTCAAGAGGAACCACTCGATGGGCTTCTCACCTGACGGAGGCGTCTCTTCGAGCACATGGACGATCCACAACGCCAGAGGTTCTTTCTCTTTGTGAGCGGCGGGCGGCTTCAGCTCGATGCGCCGGTAGCGCAGCGTCATCTCCGCGATCCGCTCAGGCCGGGGCGGGCGAGCTTTCTGCTTGCTCTTCTTCGCCCGAGCGCTTTGACGCTTGACGTGCATCGCAAACTGCGGTTGCGGCTCACACCCTTTGACGCTGGCGAACAGCTTCTGGTCTTCCATCGTGCAGCGATCGTGGTCGGCTCGGATCAGGAGGTCTGTTCGCGGCTCTTCCCGCCAGGCAGAAAGGAGCTCGAAGAAGTCGGCCTCACGGTCCATCACGCAGATGATCTTGGTCTGCGGCATCGTGGCGGCGACCGCCGTGCAATCCCGCAGGCCCTCAATCCAGTTGTAGGTCTTCTTCTCCTCGATCGGGATCTCTGCCGCTGGTCTCTGGTCCTGGGCGTCCCTGGCTGCGGGAGCCGTGCACGCCGCGCGCAGCACGCCCAGGGGGAGACCGTCGTCGGTCACCGCCAGCGTGGAGTGCAGATGCAGACCACGGGTTGTGGCCTTCGTCTGATTCTTGCCGATCAGACCCAAGTCTTCGCACTCGGCCAGACCATTGTAATTCAGGTCGGTGCCATCCTGAATGCACAGCACCGTCCTGTGCGCCTGCATCCGCCGCAGCGTTTGCTCACGATGCGGCAACAGGATGTTCTCCGCGGTGACTGCGGAATCGCCCGTCTCCGGCTGCTCGATGAAGCGATAATGGCCCTTGATCATGGCATTGCTTCCTCGCTCCAGGCCGCAAAAGGCGCGGCCGGGGTTCTCTGCTTGGGCGGCGGCGCTCACGACCAGCCGGCGGCTGAGGCGGCGATCGCCCAGGGGGGCGCCGCCGAACTCATACTCCGCCCACTGTTCCCCCTCCAGGCCGGCATCCAAGGACAACGGCCCAAGACCCCGACGCAGCGGCACACCCATGCGCAACCGGAAGTCGTCCACCAGCGGATAGACATAGATCGCCTTCTTGCTCTCACCGCGCCTCCGACCCCGCTGCCGGCGGCGTCCGCCTGCGGTACGACCGATCCGCGTCCAGTTGGCCGCCCGATAGCAGGTCCCGGTATGACGACTCTCATCCACGAAGGTCTCCACCAGCCAGGGCGCATACCCGTAGC
>JBOHMN010000184.1:0-53439 GCA_050730175.1 Acetobacteraceae bacterium
CAATCGCTGCCCCAAGACCGTGACGCGCGTGATCGTCGGCAACGAGGTATTGCTCAGGCGCGACCTGCCGCCAGCTTCATTGATTGCCGATATCGGGCGGGTGAAGCGCGCGGTGCACCAGCCGGTGAGCTATGCCGATGTCTGGGAGTTCTGGGAGCAATTCCCGGAAGTTGCTAAGCACGTCGATTTTGTTACGATCCATATCCTCCCCTACTGGGAGAATAACCCGGTTCCGATCAGCGACGCGATCGCGCATGTACATGAAGTCTACGATCGAATCCACGCGCTGATCCCCGACAAGCCGATCGTGATCGGCGAAGCCGGCTGGCCAAGCCGTGGCCGCTGGCGGAACGGTGCACGACCGAGCCGGGTGAACGAGGCCATCTTCGTCCGCCGGTTCGTGGCTTTCGCCGACCATAACCATATCCCGTTCAACCTGATCGAGGCGTTCGACCAGGTGTGGAAGTCCCACCTCGAAGGGGCGGTCGGTGCGAACTGGGGTCTCTGGACCGCCGCACGAAAGCCGAAATTTCCCTGGCACGGTCCGGTCGTCGAAAATCCCGCGTGGCCGGAAGATGCGGCAATCGGCATTGTCGCGGGGTTGCTGCTGTTCGCCGGCGTGCTCTGGCGCCGGCGGCCGGGCGAAGCGGCCACGCCCGCTCTCGCCGTGCTCGCAATGGTGCTCGGTGCGGCACTCTCCTTCGCCTGGGCAGGAACGGCGACCGTGGTCTATGACAATTGGGCGCTGGCCGCGGCAATCGTCAATCTCACCGGGCAGGTGCTGCTCGCGGCGCTCCTGATGGACCGCGCGGCGCTGATCTTTGCCGGCGGTGAACGAAAGCGGGCGCACGCCGGCGAGGATGCAACGCGCACGGTGCGTGATCTCCTCTTGCTTCGCTTCCCTCGCACGCGATGGATCGCGTCGCGCGAATGGCTGCTCGATGATGTCAGCTTTCTTTTTCTCTGGACCGCCGCGGTGCTGCAGGCGCTCCTGATATGCGACCCCCGCTACCGCGACTTCCCGTTAGCGGCATTCGCGGTTCCGCTGGTCGCAGTCGTGGCACGGGCCGCGCTCAGCGACCTTCCGGCCTCCGGAGGTGGACGAGAGGAGCTTCTGGCCGGGCTCGTGCTGGCACTTGGCGCGATCGCCAGCGTGCGGATCGAGGGATGGCTCAACCGCGAGGCGCTGATCTGGAACGCTGCGGCCCTGCTTCTGGCTCTGCCTCCGCTCTGGCGCCTCCGCCATCGCGCGGTTCGGCGGGCGGCAGCCTGAGCCACGTCCAGAGACCGAGGGCGGCGCCGGGCATGCCGAGAGTCGCATTGAAGTTGACGACCGCCGCGCCGCCCAGGATCAGAGCGGCGAGTGCGCAGGCAAAACGCCGCGTGACGAAGGCAGCAATGCCAAAGAGAAGCGCTGCCCAGCCCCAGAGATCCTGGCCTTGCAGCCGCACTACCCAGGCCCGCGGCAGGCAGCCAAATGGTGGGTGCGCGGCGATACAGGCTCCAACCCAGTATCGCGGCTCGACGCCATAGCGGCGATACAAGACAACGCCGCCAATCGCTGCCGCCACGAGGAGGAGGGCAGGGAGGTCGCGGCGCAGGCGGAATCCGGATGCGTCGAAGGCCATGCCGGCGTTCCGCTCCTTTCGAGGCCGAGCCTGCCCGCCCCGCTTGCCGGCTCTGGCGTGCACGCTTTATGCTGCGCCGCATCAAGCGGCCGCGGCGCCAAGTCAATGGACCCCACCCGACCTCGCAGTTTTCAGGAGCTGGTTTTGCGCCTTTCCGGCTTCTGGGCGAGCCAAGGATGCGTACTGCTGCAGCCGTACGACGTCGAGATGGGGGCGGGCACCTTCCACCCCGCGACGACGCTCCGTGCGCTGGGCGAGAAGCCGTGGCGGGCCGCTTACGTGCAGCCGTCGCGCCGGCCAAGCGATGGCCGCTATGGCGAGAATCCCAACCGACTCGGCCATTATTATCAGTTCCAGGTGCTCCTGAAGCCGGTGCCGGAGGAGCCGCAGACCCTCCTTCTCGAGAGTTTCCACGCTCTCGGCATCGATCTGCTGCGGCATGACGTCCGCTTCGTCGAGGACGACTGGGAGAGCCCGACGCTTGGCGCCTGGGGGCTCGGCTGGGAGGTCTGGTGCGACGGGATGGAGGTGACGCAGTTCACCTATTTCCAGCAGATGGGTGGAGTTCCCTGCGCCGTGCCGTCGGTCGAATTCACCTATGGCATCGAGCGGCTGGCGATGTTCGTGCAGGAGGTAGACAACATCTTCGATCTCGATTTCAACGGCGCGGGCGTCTCATATGGTGCCGTGTTCCGTCGCGCCGAGCGCGAATATTCAGCGTACAGTTTCGAGCACGCCGACACGGCCCTGCTGGCGCGCCACTTCGCGGATGCCGAGCAGGAGTGTCGATCGCTGCTTGCTGTGCCGCTCGCGCTGCCGGCATACGATCAGTGCATCAAGACGAGCCACCTCTTCAACCTGCTCGATGCACGGGGGGTGATCAGCGTCGCGGAACGGGCGGCGATGATCGCGCGCGTGCGCGCACTGGCGAAGGGATGCTGCGAGGCCTGGCTCGCCGGTGAGGCAGGCTGAACAGTGCCGGAGCTGCTGCTCGAGCTTCTGAGTGAAGAGATCCCTGCACGCATGCAGGCCCGCGCGGCGGATGACTTGGCGCGCCTCGTCAAACGTGCGCTGGCGCCGCTGGAAGTTCGGGAACTGCCCGGCTTTTACGGGCCGAGACGGATCGCCTTGCTGGCCGACGTGGCGGCGGAGCTTCCCGCCCACAAGATCAGGGACCGCGGGCCACGTACCGGCGCACCAGAGGCGGCGGTCCTCGGCTTTCTCCGAAAGCAGGGCGCGACCAGCGCGGAGCTGATCGAGGATGGCGCTTATTGGGTGTTGGAGCGGAGCGTGCCCGCTGTACCGGCTGGGAAAGTGATCGGCGCAGCGCTGCCCGACCTGCTCCGGCGCTTTCCCTGGCCGAAATCGATGCGGTGGGGCAGCAGCAGCTTCACCTGGGTCAGGCCGCTGCGAAGGATTCTTTGCCTTCTCGACGGAGCCGTCGTGCCGTTCACCTTGGCGGACGGAGAGGATGACGGGCACGGTTTGGTTGCAGGCAATCTGACCGAGGGTCATCGCTTTCTTGCCCCGGGTTGCTTCCCGGTCAGCGGCAGGGGTGAATGGGAGGCTCTGCTTCGCGATCGCGGCGTAGTGGCGAATGTGGGCGAGCGCCGACTTCGGATCATGCAAGGCATCGGCCGCTTGGCCGCCGAGCATGGGCTGCCGTGGGATCCCCCGCATGATGACCCCGAACTGCTCGATGAGGTGACGGGACTCGCCGAATGGCCGGTCGTGCTGGCAGGCAGGATCGACGAAAGCTTCATGGACCTGCCGCCCGAGGTTCTCAGGATGACGATGCGGGTCAATCAGCGCTATTTCACATTCGCCGATCAGAATGGATCGCTCGCGCGCACGTTCGCCTTCGTCGCCAACATCGAGCCAGTGGACGGAGGTGCTGCGATCGTCGCCGGCAACGAGCGGGTGCTGCGCGCGCGGCTTGCGGACGCGCGCCACTTCTGGGACCAGGACCGGCGCATGCGCCTCGAAGCCAGGCTGCCGCGGCTCGAGCAGGTGGTGTTTCACGCCCGTCTGGGCAGCCAGGGGGCGCGGGTACGGCGAATCGTGGCACTCGCTCGCGCGCTCGCGCCCCGCCTCGCCGCACCTGTTGCCATCACGGAACGGGCGGCGCTGCTTGCCAAGGCGGACCTGACAAGTGGCATGGTCGGCGAGTTCCCCGAGCTGCAGGGCGTGATGGGCGGCTATTGCGCAGCCAACGACCGCGAAGCTGCGAGTGTGGCCAGCGCGATCCGCGAGCATTATGCGCCGAAGGGTCCAAACGATGCGGTACCGACAGCGCCGGTTTCGGTGGCCGTGGCGCTGGCGGACAAGCTCGACCTCGTCGCGGGATTTTTCGCAATCGGCGAGAAACCGACCGGCTCCTCGGATCCGTTCGGGCTGCGCCGCGCCGCGCTTGGCATCATCCGCATCGTACGGAAGAACGCACTGCACCTCGACCTCCTCTCCGTGATCGGTGGCTGGCGTGCATTCATTCTCGAGGAAGGCGGCAAAGAGGGCGCAATCCAGCTCGATTCGGCTGCTCTCGAAGCGCTTCCCGAACAGGTGCTGGCGTTCGTCGTCGAGCGGCTCAGGGTGGCACTTCGTGCCGAAGGCGCACGGCACGACGTCCTGGCGGCGGTTTTTGCTGCCGGCCGGGACGGCGATCTCCTCCGGCTGCTCGCACGCGCCGAGGCGGTGGCGACGCTGCTTGCCGGGCGCGACGGCGCCGATCTCCTGACGCTTTACCGGCGCGCTGCCAATATCCTCAGGATCGAGGAGCGGAAGGACGGTCCGTTCGATGGCCAGCCCGACGCGGCCCGCCTGCGCGAGCCGGAAGAACGGGTGCTGGCAGACGCTCTTCTCGGCGTGCAAACGGAGGCTGCAGCGCTCCTTGCCGAGCAGCGATTTGCCTCTGCGCTGAGCCGGCTGGCACGGCTCAGGCTCCCGCTCGACGCATTTTTCGATCGTGTCACAGTGAACGCAGCAGAGCCGGAATTGCGCCGCAATCGCTTATATCTCTTGAACGGAGTCCGGCGAATGATCGACCGGATCGCCGATTTCTCGCAAATCGAAAGCCGCGAAGAAGAGGGACGAGCATGACGAAGTGGGTCTACAGCTTCGGCGCCGACCTCTCCGAAGGTCGTGCCGGGATGCGCGACCTCCTCGGTGGCAAGGGGGCGAACCTGGCCGAGATGGCCGCGATCGGGCTGCCCGTGCCGCCCGGCTTCACGATCACAACCGCAGTGTGCAGTGCCTATTACCGCAACGACCACCACTATCCGGAGCATCTCCAGCCGGCCGTCACCGCGGCACTCACGCGAGTGGAAGCGGCGACCGCAAGACGCTTCGGTGACCGCCAGAAGCCGTTGCTGGTGTCCGTCCGCTCTGGTGCGCGCGCCTCCATGCCGGGAATGATGGACACTATCCTTAATCTCGGCCTGAACGATGCGACGGTCGAGGGGCTCGGCGAAGGTGCAGAGGATCGCCGCTTTGCCTGGGACAGCTATCGCCGCTTCATCCAGATGTACGGCAGCGTCGTGCTCGGCGTCGCGCCTAACCGCTTCGAAGAGATCATCGAGCATGTGAAGCTGGATACTGGAGTCGACCTGGACCCGGAGCTCGCGGCGGCCGACTGGGAGCGCGTGGTCGCGGCGTACAAGGATCTGATCCAGGCCGAGACCGGGCGTGCCTTCCCGCAAGATCCGGAAGAGCAGCTTTGGGGCGCCATCGGTGCCGTGTTCGGCAGCTGGATGAATCCCCGCGCGATCACCTATCGCCGGCTGCACGAAATTCCCCCCGATTGGGGCACGGCAGTGAATGTGCAGGCGATGGTGTTCGGCAATATGGGTGGGGATTGCGCAACCGGCGTCTGCTTCACGCGCGACCCTTCGACCGGGGAGAACGTCTTCTTCGGCGAGTACCTGGTGAATGCGCAGGGCGAAGACGTGGTGGCGGGCATCCGCACGCCGGCGCCGCTTTCCAAGGCGCGCGCGAAGCCGGGCGAACGGAGCCTCGAGGAAGTGCTGCCGGAAACCTATCGGGAGCTGACCGAAGTGCGTGCCCTGCTCGAACGTCATTACCGGGATATGCAGGATATCGAGTTCACGATCGAGCGCGGCCGTCTCTATCTGTTGCAGACCCGCACCGGTAAGCGCACGGCGGCGGCGGCCCTCAGGATCGCCGTCGAAATGGCGAAGGAAGGGTTGATCGACGAGGGCGAAGCAGTCCGGCGGGTGGATCCCACGAATCTCGATCAGCTTCTGCATCCCACACTCGATCCGGATGCGCCAAGAGAGCTCCTGTCGCGCGGCCTGCCGGCAAGTCCGGGTGCGGCCATCGGAGCGGTGGTGTTCAGCGCCGACGAGGCCGAGATGCGCGGCGCGCGGGGCGAGGCAGTCGTGCTGGTCCGGATCGAAACGAGCCCCGAGGATATCCACGGCATGCACGCCGCCAAGGGCATCCTCACGACGCGCGGCGGCATGACAAGTCACGCGGCCGTGGTGGCCCGCGGGATGGGGCGGCCGTGCGTCGCGGGCGCCGGCGGGATCACCGTTGATTACGGTGCGCAGACATTGTCGGCACGTGGGACGACGGTCAATGCCGGCGAAATCATCACGCTCGACGGCGGAACGGGTGAAGTTTTCGTCGGCCAGGTGGCGGTGGTGGAACCGGCCCTCACGGGTGAGTTTGCGACGCTGATGGAATGGGCCGATCGATTGCGGCGGCTCCGCGTGCGCGCCAATGCCGAGACTCCTCTCGATGCCGAGACGGCACGGCGTTTCGGCGCCGAGGGCATCGGCCTTTGCCGCACCGAGCATATGTTCTTCGACCCCGAACGGATTGGCGCGGTACGCCAGATGATCATGGCGGCGGACGAGGCCGGCCGGCGCGACGCGCTCAGCCGTTTGCTGCCCTTCCAGAGAGATGATTTCATCGCGCTGTTCCAGATCATGGCCGGGCTGCCGGTCACGATCCGCCTGCTCGATCCGCCGCTACACGAGTTCCTGCCGCACGGCGAGCGGGAGCTCGCCGAAGTGGCGGAGGCGCTTGGCACCGACCTCCAGGCCATGCGTCGGCGGCTGTTCGAGCTTGCCGAGGCGAACCCGATGCTCGGCCATCGCGGTTGCCGCCTCGGCATTACGTATCCGGAAATTTACGCCATGCAGACGCGCGCAATCTTCGAGGGAGCGCTCGCAGTCGAGCGCGACACCGGCACCGCGCCCTTGCCCGAGATCATGATTCCACTAGTTGCATCGAAGCGGGAGCTCGAGCTCACGCGCGGCATCGTGGAACGGGCGGCGACAGAGGTGTTCTTCGCCGCGAAACGGGAAATCCCGTACACAGTCGGCACGATGATCGAGCTGCCGCGCGCCTGTCTCACCGCGGACGCGATCGCCGAGATTGCCGATTTCTTCAGCTTCGGAACGAATGACCTGACCCAGACGACATTCGGGCTGTCGCGCGACGACGCGGGAAAATTCCTGTCGCATTATGTGGAGGCAGGAATATTCGAGAAGGATCCGTTTATTTCTCTGGATAGCGCCGGCGTGGGTGCGCTGATGCGGATCGCCGCCGAGAAGGGGCGTGGACGGAAGCCCGACCTCAAGCTTGGAATTTGCGGCGAACACGGCGGCGACCCGGCCAGTATCCGCTTCTGCGAAAGCGTCGGTTTGAATTACGTCTCATGCAGCCCTTATCGGGTGCCCATAGCGCGACTCGCTGCGGCGCAGGCCGCCTTGGCGGCGGGCGCGGCGACCGATAATCCCGTCGCGGCCAACGCGCGGCGCTGACACCGCACACGAAATGGAGCAGCTACCTCATTTCTCTATGCCGGTCGGCGTGAGGAAGCGCCGCGGGTAATCCGCAAGCGAGTGGTATCCCGCAGCAGCGCCTCGCCGGTTTCCGTGTCGGTCACGAGATGTGTCACGAAGCCGCCGCGCAAGGCGGCCCGGATCGCCGTGATCTTCTCCGCGCCGCCCGCCACGCAGAGTCGGACCGGCATCGCGAGCAGCTCGTCCAGCGTCAGCCCCACCATCCGGCAATCCAGCTCGCCCGAGACCGCGCGCCCCCCGGCATCGATGAACCGTCCGATGAGCGCACCCACCGCGCCACGCTCCACATAGCCGTCGATCACCTCTTTGCCCGCCAGCTCCGACTGGCGCACCGTGCCGGACGGTGCGAGGTCGCCGACGCCGAACAGGACACGAGTGGCCGAGCGTATCAAGGCAAACTGCTTGACCAGCACCGGCTCTTCCAGAAGCCGATCGCGCAGCTCCGGTGTCGAGAGCACGGCCGGGGCGACCAGGTTGACGCAGCGAGCCATTAGCCTCCCTGCCAGCAACGAGGAGCACAATTCGGGCGAGAAGTCAGCGGTGCCGCCCGCGGAACTGCCCGTGAGCTGCACGACCGTCAGATTCGCGATGCCCTCCGGCAGGAGGACCGAGCGCGCCACGGCAAGAACCGTGCGTCCCCATGCCACGCCGATCACATCGCCCGGTCTCGCTTGGTCGGCCAGTACGCGCGCGCCGGCGTCCCCAAGCCGCTTGGTCAGGGACGCCCCCTGGATCGAGGGAATGACCGTCGCCGCCGCCAGGCCGAACCGCTCAACGAGGGCACGCGCCATCCGCGTGCGACTCGCACTCTCGGTATTGATTCGAATTGTGACCAGTCCGCGTTCGCGTGCTTCCTGCAGCAGCTTGACGATGCTGGCTCGGGACACCCCGAGCACTCTGGCGATTTCATTCTGTGTCAGCTGGTCCGCGTAATAGAGCCACACGACCCAGCTCAATATGTCATCGAACTCGGCTGGCTGCGTTGCGATCCGCTCGTGGAGATTGCCTGCCGCCTTGCGGGCGGAGGTCATGACCGATCCATTCGGATTCGCTTTGCGCACCCCCGGGCGGCCAGATCTTCCGGCTTGACGTTTGTCGTGGCGATGCGCCATCTGTTCATCCATCCCGCCGGAGCGTGTGACTAGAGCAATATCGCCCTGATCGGAATCGCCAGATGCCGGTCAGGGTGATGAAATTGTTCGAGAAATCAAACAGGGAGCATGTTCAGTCAACCTGAACATGCTCTACCGGCATGACGCTTGCCGGAACCAGCTATCGGCGGGGCAGCCTCTGACCCGCGGGGGGTTAGTATTCGTGTTACCGCTGCAATCAATGCCGCTCGACGTCGCACGCGCAATCCGGGTCGTGCTCACCGACATCGACGATACGCTGACCTCCGAGTGCCGATTGTCAGCGGCGGCATACCAGGCGCTCGAGTCGCTCGAGGCAGCCGGGCTCGCGGTTGCCGCGGTCACCGGCCGGCCCGCCGGCTGGTGCGACATGATCGCCCGCTGCTGGCCTGTCGCCGGCGTGGTCGGAGAGAACGGGGCGTTCTACTTCGCCTATGACGTTCACGGGCGCCGGATGCGGCGGGTCTATGCTGCTGATTTCGCAACCCGGACGGCGAACCGCCAACGCCTGGAGGATGTGCGCAAGCGCATTCTGGCCGCCGCTCCCGCCGCTCGTGTCGCGGCAGATCAGGCCTATCGGGAGGCGGATCTGGCAATCGACATCGGCGAGGACGTGCAACCGCTCAACTCCGCAGACGTCGCGCACATTCTGGACATATTCGCCGCCGCCGAGGCCCGGGCGAAGCTCTCCTCGATCCATGTCAATGGTTGGTTCGGAGATTACGACAAGCTGACGATGACGCGCCGCTTTGCCACCGAGATCCTCGGGCTCGACCTCGAGCGGGAGCGCGAGCGGGTGATCTTCGTCGGCGACAGCCCGAACGATGCACCGATGTTCGGCTTCTTTCCCAACGCGTGCGGCGTCGCCAATGTGCTGAACTTCGCCGGCAGACTGGAGGCGTCGCCGACTTATGTCACGCAAGGTGCGGGCGGGACTGGCTTCGCCGAGGTCGCCCGGCATCTCCTGGCGGCCCGGGGACTTGCCGCATGAGACGCGCTGCACCGGACACCGATCGCGTCAGGGCCGCGGCCTCGGCGATCAGCGGCGCGAGCGGCGCACACGCGTTGACGTCGCGGCGGCCGTCGGCGTCCCGATCGCGGGTCGTGCGCGGTCTGCCGGCCATCGCATCCGCTTGCCACAATGCGTTGCGCACGTGTGCAACCTGGGTTGACGTACAGGGCGCGCACCGGCTACCAGCACATCTGTCACATTTCCGTGCCATACGTCGACGAAGCGCGTAGCGACTCCGCGACCGCTCGAGCGGATAGCTCTCGCGTGGTTTCCTGGTGGACGGCTGGCCGGTGAGAAACTGCCGTGTCACAGCACCAAGGAGGAAACGATGAGATCACTTGCCGCGACAGCGCTGGTTGCCGCGATGGTGGTTACCGCGGGTGGCGCCCAGGCTGCCGACTACGAGAAAGCCGTTGTTAGCTCCGTGAGCGACTACGCAACGCTGAACGAGTTCGCGGGCGTCACACTCAACGTCGCCTGCCGCCGTCTGCCGGCGATGGATTTCATCTCGTCTCACATGGATATCTTCGAGAAGGCGACCGGGGTTAAGATCCATTTCACGAACTATCCGGAGAACGAAGAGCGGAGCAAGATTGTCGCCGACGCCTCCAACCATATCGGCGGTTTTCAGATCTACTGCCTCGACAACGACTACATTCCGTTGTTCGCAGCCAACAAGTGGGTTGCGCCTCTCGATTCGGCCATCAAGCCGGCCTACAAGCTCGACGACATCTTCGATAGCCTGCGCAAATCTTATACCTGGGACGGCGGGCTGTACGGCCTGCCGATCTACTCGGAAGTCACCATTCTCTATTACCGCAAGGACCTGTTCGCCGCTGCCGGTCTCAAGCCGCCGACGACGATGCAGGAGCTGGAGGCAGACGCCGCGAAGCTGAACAAGCCGCCGCGGGTCTTCGGCATCGCGCTCCGTGGCCTCCGCGGCGAGGGCATGAACGTCTATATCTGGACCGAGTGGATGCGTTCCTACGGCGCCAACTTCCTGGATCCGACGATGCACCCGGTGTTCAATTCCCCCGCGGCGATCGAGGGGACGGAGCAGTATACCCGCCTGATCAACAAATACGGTCCACCCGGTGACGGCACCTGGGGCTGGGACAAGGTCTCGTCGGCCTTTTCTGCGGGACGCGTTGCGATGATCGTTGAATCCACGGCGTTCTATCCGGTCTTCGACGACCCGAAGGAATCGAACGTCGTGGGTAAGGTCGGGTATGCCCCGGTACCGTCCGGGCCGAAGGGAGCCTTCCCGGCAAACTACTCGATCGGCCTTGCCATTCCAGCTTCCGTCCACATCCACAGCAAGACCTTCGCCGCCGCTGCTGCCTTCCTGCAATGGGCGACGTCGGAGCAGATGGAATTCGCGCGCACCGATAAGGGCATCGGCAACGAAGACCGTAAGTCCATAGCCGATTCCGCCCTGCTGAAAAGCAAGATCGACGCGAGCTATATCAGTGCGGTGGCCGAGGGCCAGAAGATCACCAATCCTGAGTACCGGCCAAGAATCCCTGGGTGGCGCGAAATGGGTGACATCATTGGCGCCCAACTCGAGTCCGCATTTACCCACGGAAAATCGGTGAAGGCCGCGCTCGACGAGGCGGCGCGCGAAACTGCAGCACGCTTCAAAGCAGAAGGTGCGCTCGGCAAGCCGCGTCCCTACAAGGAGATCTTCCCGGACAACTGACCGGCGGACGACGCTGTCGCGGCCGGCCCGTTATGCCGGCCGCGTCCTTCTTGCGGCGGCGGCCTAAAAGCTGGCAGCCCGCCGCCTCTTGCCCGAGGGTGCGCTGCCTATGCTGATGAAGGCGTCCTCAACGCTGCTCGCAGATAGGGCGCTCCCGCGCGTCAAGCGACGGCGGGCGTGGTGGCCGTGGCTGCTGCCGCTGCCTGGGTTCCTGCTGCTCGCGTTGCTCACGCTGCCACCGTTCCTGTACGGCCTTTATTTGTCGTTCGTGAACGTCGATACGGGCGTACCGAACCGGCCGATCGCGTTCGCGGGCCTTGCCAACTATGCCTCCGTCCTGTTCACGTCGAGCGGCATCAACGCGATCTTCAACACGCTGATCCTCTCATTCGGCGCGACGATCTGCGCCGTCGCGGTTGGTCTTTTCAGCGCCTATCTGATCGCTCTTTACGCGGGTCGCCTGTCCGGCCTGATCGTCATCTTCGTCTTGATCCCGCTCTCGGTCTCTCCGGTCGCCGTCGCGCTCGTGTTCAGCCTGATGCTGGATCCTCTCTACGGACCGATCCCACAGATCATCAATACGCTGACTGGCCTCCTACCCGCGCTGACCGCGGGTCCGATCAGCGCGCGAATCGTGATCATCGTTCTGCAAACCTGGCAATGGTCGCCGGTTGCCGTCATCCTGCTGCTCGGGGGCATCCAAAGCCTGCCGCGCGAACCGGTCGAGGCGGCGCTGATCGATGGCGCGGGGCTCCTTAAGACGATTCGCTACGTGCAACTCCCTCTGCTCCAGCCGCTGCTCGCGGTAACGGCGATCTTTGAGTTCATTCTGTGCAGCCAGGTGTTCGCCGCCACACAGCTTCTGACCAACGGCGGCCCGGGCAGCGCGACGGTCGATCTGTCACTCTACATCTACAAGGTGGGCATTGCCGAGTCGGGTCGCGTGTCGGTCGCGGCAGCAGCAGGGATTGTAGCGCTGGTGATCGGCCTGATTTTCACGGCCTTGTGGCTGAAGGCCACACAATGGGAAACGCGAGTCTACCAATGATCGACGGCCGCACCGGAACCAGTGTCCTGCCCCCGTCGTTCGCTGCCCCCGGCAGCGAATGTAAGGGGATAAGCAGGCCATTGAAAATAAAGGGTGTCCTGCCCCCGTCGTTCGCTGCCCCCGGCAGCGAATGTAAGGGGATAAGCAGGCCACTGAAAATAAAGAGCTGGTGTGCCGAAAGAGGGCACCACTCGTGAGATACAAGCATCAGAGTCGGCGCACCAGCGCGTCTCTTTCGCCGCTCGCCTTCGGCACGCGGAGCCGGGTCGGCACACTGGTGGGCCGTATACTGCTCGGCTTGACGCTGTGCGTGTGGATCGGGCCGATCTACTGGCTGGTGAACACCGCCTTCAAGCTGAAGGTGCAGATTCAAAGTCCGGAGCCGGTCTGGTTTCCCCATCCGGTGACGTTGGAGAACATGCAGTGGGTATTTCAGAACCTGGATACCTCGGCGTTCTTCCGGAGCCTCCGCGTCGTCCCCATCTCGGTCGGTATCGCGCTGGTATGCGGGCTCCTGATGGCCTATGCGCTCAGTCGCCTTCACACCCGCTACAACGGACAACTCGAGACCTGGATCATCTCGACGCGGATGATGCCGCCAGCCGCGATGATCGTGCCGTTCTACTTCCTGGCGTTGCAGGCGCATCTCTTGAACAGCGAGTTCGGCCTGGTCGTCGTCTATATCGCAATCGACCTGCCACTCGTCGTGTGGATGATGCTGGCCTTCCTGCGCTCCGTGCCGGCCGACTCGGAGGAGGCCGCATGGATTGATGGCTGCAGCGTCTGGCAGGCATTTTTCCGCATCGTCATCCCGATGATGCGGACCTCCATTCTGTCCGGCGGCCTGCTCGTGCTGATCCTTGGCTGGAACGAATTCTTCGTCGCTTTCGTGCTGATGTCGTCCAACATCACCTTCCCGGTGCAGGTCGGAAGTTTCCTCGCGGTCGGGCTCAATCCGCAATACGGGCATATGGCGGCGGCCGGGCTGCTGCTCTCGTTGCCGCCGATGCTGGTCGCTGTGGTGTTCCGCCGCGCGCTGCTTTCCGGCGTGCATGCGTTCGCGGGCGGCAAATGACGGTCGACCTCGTCATCGGGCTGGATTCCTCGACCACCGCGACCAAGGCGATCGCCTGGAACTCTGCCGGCACCGCCGTCGCGGTCGGGCGGGCCGCGATCCCGATGCGCAACCCGATGCCCGGCCATTACGAACAGGATGCCGCCGACTGGTGGAACGCCGCCTGCGCTTCGTTGCGCGAACTGGCGGCAAAGATCGATCCGGCTCGGATAGCTGGTCTCGCGATCGCCAATCAGCGCGAGACGATCGGCTTCTTCGCAGCCGATGGCGCGCCGCTGCGCTCGGCGATCATCTGGCTCGACGACCGGGCCGGCGCCCAGGTGGAACGGTTCGGTGCCGAGTTCGGCGCCGAGCGCGTCCACGCCATCTCCGGCAAGCCGCTCGATGTCATTCCCTGCCTGTACCGCCTGATCTGGCTCCGCGAGAACGAGCCGGAAGTATTCCGCGCGACTGATGTCGTGGCCGACGTACATGGCTATCTCTGCTTCCGGTTGACGGCACGCTGGAGCACCTCGACCGCGTCCGCGGACCCGATGGGCATGCTGGACATGGAGCGCCTCGACTGGTCCGAGGAGATCATCGGCGCTGCCGGGATTCCGCGCGCCAAGCTTTTGCCCTTGCAGCGTCCGGGTATGCACGCCGGGGAGGTCACGCCGGCGGCGGCAGCGGCGACAGGGTTGCGTGCCGGCACGCCCGTGTTCACCGGTGGCGGCGACGGGCAATGCGCCGGGGCGGGTGTCGGCACGGTGCGGCCCGGGTCTGCCTATATCAACCTCGGCACCGCCGTCGTCTCCGGCTCGTACAGCCCGACCTACGTCCATGACCGCGCCTTCCGCACCGAAACCGCGGTCGCAGAGGACGGCTACATCTGCGAAACGTGCCTGCGTGCCGGAACCTTTCTGATCGACTGGCTGGTCAGGGAGATGTTCGGCATCGAGGCGGCCGGGCAGGCCGCGGCCCTCAGCGAACTCGAGCGTCAGGCGAGCGCGCTTTCGGTCGGCGCGGGGGGAATCCTGCTGCTGCCGTATTGGCAGGGTTCGATGACTCCGCACTGGGACATGCGGGCGCGCGGCGTGGTCGCAGGTATCTCCGGATCGAGCCGTCGCGCTGACCTTTTCCGCGCCGTGCTCGAGGGTATCGCACTCGACCTCGCGTGTTCGGCGACGCGCGCGGGCGCGGCGATCGGGCGAGAGATCGAGCAATTCATTGCCATCGGTGGTGGCGCCACCTCAGATCTTTGGATGCAAATCATTGCCGATGCGACGGCGCGGCCCGTGCTGCGTTCGACCACGATCGAGGCATCCTCACTGGGCGCTGCCATGGCGGCCGCGAAAGGTGTGGGCTGGTTCCCGACAATCGCCGAGGCAGCTTCCGCGATGGTCGGCGCCACCTCGCGCCGGTTCATGCCGGATGCCGGGCGCGTTGCGCGTTACGCCGCGCTGCGCGACCTGCATGCCGAGCTTTGGCCGGCCCTCGCCGCCTGGAACCGCCGGCTCCGTGCCTTCAACGACGTGACGAAAGACCCTTATCGTGCCTGATTCACCCGCCCAGGATCGGATCGCCCAGGATCGGATCGCCCAGGATCGAACCGACTGGAACGCCCTGATCGGCGACGTTGTTGCTGGCCGCTGGACCGACCCGGAAACCGGCCGGCCGGCCCGAGTGCCGTTTGAAACCATCGTGCTCGCCGAGAGCATCGCGGGGCAGGAGGCCGATCTCATAGCACCGCTCGCTCTCGGTTCACGCATCGCGGTCGTCTCCGACGCCAACACGGTCGAGGTGATGGGGCGCCGCGTGGCGCACGCGCTCAGCACCATTGCGACCGTCGATGAAGTCGTGTTTCCCGCCGGCATCTCCTGCGACGAAGCGACCATCGCCGAAGCGGGCGAACGAACGCGCCACGCCGATGGCGTCGTCGCGGTCGGTTCGGGCGTGGTCAACGACGTGTGCAAATACGCGACCTTCCGCGACAAGCGGCGTTACGCGGTGTTCGGCACGGCGGCGTCGATGAACGGCTACTGCTCTTCGACCGCTTCGGTAACGCTGGCCTCGGGCCTGAAGGCGTCGCTCCCAGCCCATGCCCCGCGCGGCATCTTCCTCGATCTCCACGTCTCGGCCGCCGCGCCGTCGCGGCTCAGCGCGGCGGGGCTGGGCGACAGCCTGTGCCGGCCGACCGCGCAGGTGGACTGGTGGGTGTCGCACCGGCTCCTCGGCACTTCCTATTCCAGGACGCCCTATGCGTTGCAGGAGGTGGACGAGCCTGCGATGCTTCGCTCGGCGGCCGGCCTCGCGCGCGGCGATCTCACTTCCGTTGGCGTTCTGCAACGGGTCCTGACCTTGTCCAGCGTCGGGGTGTGCTTCACCGGAACGTCGCATTCCGGCTCGATGGGAGAGCACCAGGTTTCGCATTGGTTCGACATGTTCGCGGGCGATGCGCATCCGGGGAGCTTGCACGGACACCAGGTTGGCGTTGCCTCGCTCGTCCTCGCCCGGTTGCAGCATCGGATCCTCGCGATGCCGGAGCCGCCGCACGTCATGCCGACGCGGCTGGATGAGGCTGATCTTCGCGTACGCTACGGCGGCCTTGCCGATCTCTGCCTCGCCACCGCGCGCGCATCGGCGCTCGACGCCGCCGGCGCCGAAGCGCTCAATACCAGACTCGCTACGATTTGGCCGGATCTCAAGCGGGAGACGCGGCCGATGCTGCTTCCAGAGGAAACGATGCGTGCCGCGCTGATGGCCGCAGGCGGCCCGACCACGGCCCGTGAACTCGGCACCGACGTTACGATTTGGCGGGAAGCGGTGCGGCACGCCTGCGAAATTCGCAACCGCTGGTCTTTTCTCAACCTCGCGCGCGACGCGGGCCTCCTGGAAGCCTTCATCGCGGAGGAGGTCCAATAAGCCGCGATCCAATCTCGCGGCCGCGAAATAAGTTCCGGCTGCGGCCGAACGTCGCAGGAGACGCGCTCAGCCTGTCGTCAGCTCCCGGGACATAATGGCTGTCGTCGCCTGATCGAGAAGTTCGGCCATGATCTCGGTGACCGGCTGGACGGCTCTGACCATGCCCACCGACTGCCCGGCCATGATCGAGCCGTACTCGACATCGCCATCGACCACCGCACGGCGCAGTGCGCCGGCCCAGAAATGCTCGATCTCGAGCTGCGCGGCCTGGCGTGTGAGTTCGCCCGACTTGAAACGGTGGAGTGTGCCGCGCTGATGCTCGAGGAAGCGTTCGGTCCCGGCATTGGCAAGGCTGCGGACCGGGATCACGGGAAAGCGCGCGTCGAGCTGAGCGGATGGCACCGCGTCGCGCGCCGCGGCGCGGATGAAGGCCTCCTTGAAGCGCGGATGTGCGATCGATTCGGTCGCGGCGGCGAACCGGGTGCCGAGTTGGGCGCCCGCCGCGCCCATTTCGAGGAAGGCGAGGACGGCCTCGCCGCGGCCAAGGCCGCCGGCCACGAAGACGGGAATGTCCGAGATGTGCGGCAAGATTTCCTGCGCCAGCACGGTCAGCGAGACCGGCCCGATATGGCCCCCAGCCTCCGAGCCCTCGATCACCAGCGCGTCGGCTCCGGCCTTGACCAGCCGCCGGGCAATGACGAGCGCAGGGGCGAAGCAGATCAGCTTCGCCCCGCCGTCCTTGACCAAGCTGACGCTCCGGCCATGCGGGACGCCGCCCGCCAGGACCACGTGCGTCACGCGGAGTTCCAGGCAGACGCGGATCAGCGCCTCGAGTTCGGGATGCATGGTGATCAGGTTCACCCCGAATGGCCGCTCGGTCAGCGCCTGCGTGGCCGCGATCTCGGCGGCGAGGCGATCGGGGTTCATCGCGCCGCAGGCGATGACGCCGAACCCGCCGGCGTTCGAGATGGCGGCGACGAGGTGGCACTCGCTCACCCAGGTCATGGCGCCGCCGAGGATACAGACCTCGCAGCCGAGGAAGCGGGTGCCGCGCGCCCAGAGTGCGTCCAGGCGGTCGCGCGCCACGGTCCGGCGCGGATCGATCGCGATGACGTTAGGCGGCATCGAGACCGTAGGCGCTATGCAGCGCGCGCACGGCAAGTTCGGTATATTCGGCGCCGATCAGGACGCTGACCTTGATTTCGCTCGTCGAGATCACCTGGATGTTGATCGCTTTTTCGGCCAGCGTGCGGAACATCGTGCTGGCAACGCCGGCGTGGCTCCGCATGCCGACCCCGACAACGCTGATCTTGGCGACGTCCGGGTCGGCGGTGACGGTCGCATAGTTGATCGTACCACGCGCATCCGCGAGAAGCTCGCGGGCGCGCGGCAGGTCGGACTTGCTGAGAGTGAAGGTAAGGTCGGTCGTGCCGTCGTCGGAGACATTCTGCACGATCATGTCGACGTTGACGTGGGCTGCTGCGAGCGGGCCGAACAACGCGGCGGCGATGCCCGGGCGGTCCGGCACGCCATGGACGGTGACCTTGGCTTCGTCGCGCGAATAGGCAATTCCGGTGACCATGGGCTGTTCCACGATTTCTTCCTCATCGACCACCAAGGTGCCCGGAGCATCGCTGAAACTCGACAGTACCTGCAGCCTGACCCGCTGCTTCATCGCGAGCTCGACGCTGCGGGTCTGCAGGACCTTCGCTCCGACCGAGGCGAGCTCGAGCATCTCCTCGTAGGCGATTCTAGCGAGTTTGCGCGCTTTCGCAACGATTCGCGGGTCCGTGGTGTAGATGCCGTCGACATCCGTGTAGATATCGCAACGATCCGCGGCGAGTGCCGCGGCCAGCGCGACGGCCGATGTGTCAGAACCGCCTCGGCCGAGCGTCGCCACGCGGCCGTCTGGCCCGAGACCCTGGAAGCCAGTCACGACAGGCACCTGGCCGATGGCCATGCGCCGCAGCAGCTCCTTGCCCTCGACGCTCTTGATGCGCGCCGCGCCGTGCGCCCCGTCGGTCACGATCGGGATTTGCCAGCCCTGCCAGGAGCGCGCTTCGACGCCGATCGCCTGCAGGGCGATCGCGAGCAGCCCCGCGGTCACCTGCTCGCCGGTTGCGACCACTGCGTCGTATTCGCGTGCATCGTGCAGTGCCGAAAGCTGCTGGCACCGGCCGACCAGCTCGTCGGTCACGCCGGCCATGGCCGAAACCACGACTGCCGCCTCGTTGCCGGCCTCGACCTCGCGGGCGACGCGCCCCGCGACAGCGCGAATGCGGCTGAGATCGGCGACCGAGGTGCCGCCGAATTTCATCACGATACGGGCCATTGCAGTTCCCCGACCGCCCCCGGCCGGTTGCCCGCGGGATGGCGGCGGCACACATACGGGTGCTGCGGGGAAGGGGCAACAGGGAGCACATGCAAGCCACCAGCGCGGATGCCGCCGAGATCGCTCGTTTCGACCGCCTGGCCGGCGGGTGGTGGAACCCGGAGGGGCCGATGCGGCCGCTCCACCGGATGAACGCACTGAGGGTCGGCTGGATTGCGGCCCGCGTGGGACGACATTTTCCAGAGCAGAAAGCCGTCCGCCTCCTCGATGTCGGCTGTGGCGCCGGGCTCGCTTCCGAGGCGCTGGCCCGGTGCGGATACTCCGTGCTCGGGCTCGATCCTTCGGCCAGCCTGATCGGTGCGGCCGAGGCACACGCCGCCGGACGAGGGCTCCCGCTTCACTATCGCGTCGGCCTGCCCGAGCAGCTGCTCGAGGAGGACGCCCGGTTCACGGTGATCTCGGCCCTCGAGGTGATCGAGCATGTGGCGGAGCCCGCGCACTTTCTCGCCACCCTTGCCGGCCTGCTCGTGCCTGGCGGGTTGCTGTTTCTCTCAACCATCAACCGCACATTGAAGTCGCTGCTGATAGCAAAAGTCGGAGCGGAGTACGTGCTGCGGCTGCTGCCGCCGGGCACGCATGACTGGCAGCGGTTCGTTCCGCCGGCTGACATGGCGCGATTACTCGGCGGAGTGGGTCTGAGATTGGCCGATGTCGCGGGGATGCGCTTCGATCCGTTTTGCCGGACCTGGCGGGAAAGCCGCGACCTTTCCGTCAATTACATTCTCATGGCTGGAGGCTGAGCGGCGAGCGCGGCGCCTGCACACGGCTTGCCTCTTTCACCCGGCCCGAAGGGCAACGAGCGAAAGAGGCAGCACGCATGAACGCCAACTCGCCCCGTCCTGTTCAGCTCGGAGGGTAGCGAACGGCGGGGGAAAGCACACTAGAACGCGTTGGTCGTCCAGGTGAGGATGGCGCGCAAATATCCCGCGGTGCGACCCGCAACTGCCTTGCTGCGATCTGCGCGTTCCCGCTGCGTCAGAACGTGCTCGATCCGCTCGAAGCGTGTGTCGTCGATGGCGGCGGACGACCCTTCCTGGGCGATACAGCAGCAGCGGTCGAGGAGCTCGACTGCCTCTGCCCAGTACCACCGGCGTGTTGCCGGCTCGGGGGCCTCTGCCGCGCAGAAGCAAAGCAAGCTCGCCACGGCTTCTGCGAGCTTGCAGCCGGATTGCGGATCCAGTGCCCCGTCGGAGGCTCCGGTCAGGTTCACCAGCCGGCTGCTCAGTTCCCGGAACTCGGTCATCCGGCGCCAGCGGCGTGACGCCCGGCAGCCCAGAAAGTCCTTGCAGATGCGCGGCAGGATTTCCAGGTCCACCGCTGAGCGCAGCACGCTGGCCCGGGCTGCGTCGCGTCCGTCGTTGGTGCCGACGATCCTGGGGACGAACGGCTTCAGGTCCTGACGCATGGCGCGCGGCATCGCATCATTGACCCGCACGACGAGTTCGCGGATCAGCGGCGAAGCCGTGCGCGGCCGGTCCGAATGCCCTTCGCCGGCGAGCAAGGCTACGAAGGACATGACACAAAGCTTGCCCTGACTCGGATCACCGGCACCCTTGACGAGTTCTACCTTCTCATAAAGGCGCTCCAACCTTGCATCGACGATCATGTTGCCCTCCTTGACAACGACGGATGGCGGCCGTGCGGCGGCCACTCGCGGGAAACCGGCGAGCGGACCCGCGCGCGGTCTGCGGAATGTCGGGACTGACCCTGCTCTGCTGCGGCAAGGCCGGGTGGCGATGTGACAGATTTCAAGGACCCGGCCCACGAAGATGGAGCAAGCCGGGAAGGTTTCGCGTACGCGCTCTCGGGGAACCGCGTCCGCGAGCGACCGCGCTGTTGCGCTGCGATGATGTTCGTCGCCCTGGCTGACGCGACATTTGCGTATAGTTCGGAACTCGTGCGCCAGAACGGCGCCCGCATGTCGCCTGGACCGACATGGCCGTTCCGCCTCACGGCCTGAACGACCGAATCCACAAGCAGGCTAACCAGGACTGCCTGCCCATGCCATTCCGCGCCTTGCGGCATTCGACTGACTCCGCCCCAGAGCACGGTGCACTGCCACCGCACTGGCAAGGGTCATCAGCCTTTACGGCCTTTATCGGGAACCCGTTCCCGATCGATACATCCCAGAGAATAAGGTCGGCGTTTCGCGAACGTCAAGGCTGCACCACCCTGATCACGCGGGCGTCGAACCCGGCCCGGGACGCTCAGTGATCCGCCTTGCCTCTGATTACGGCGCGGACTCCGCCGCGCGGATCGGTAGCGTCACCAATTCACCTTGGAATCAAATGATAATCGCAATGCAACATCGTCTGCTGGTGCGAGCGGTTCCTCGTTCGCGCGCTGCTCGTTGGGCTTCGGTTCGCAGCATCTTGCAACATCCGCCGTGACACACTCAGCGTATGCCGAGCAAGCCTTCCGGCAGGTAACGAGTGGGTACGGAGCCCCCGCGCGCGAGGGCTCCGGCCGAGCGCATACGCCGGTCAGTTCGACTTCATTGACCAGTTGGAATAGTTAGCGACGTTCGCCGGCGTGATCAGGATGCAGGCGATTTCCTGCTTCTCAGGCTTGCCGGTCGAGCCGTTCTTCAAATACTGGTCTGCTTCGACCACGGCCTCGCGCGAGAAGATGGCGATCGGCTGCAACACGTCGGCCTTGATCTGTCCCTTGCGGATCGAGTTGACGACGTCGGGGCTGCCGTCGAAGCCGGTGACGATCACGGCTGGCTTGTGGGCGGCTATCAGGGCCGCTTCGGCACCCATCGCCATCGTGTCATTGTCGGCGATCAGGCCTTTGATGTCGGGGTGCGCCTCGAGCAGCGTCTGGGTCACCTGGAAGCCCTTGGATTGCGACCAGTCTGCGGTCTGCTCGGCGACCATTTTCATTCCCGTGAAGTGCTTGAGCACGCTCGCGACACCTTCGGCGCGCACCTTGGCGTTGGTGTCCGATGGCAGGCCCGTCAACTCGACAAAGGTGCCCTTGTAGCCCATCAGCTTCGCGAATTCGGTCGCCTCGAGTTCGGCTCCCTGGAAATTGTTGGAGACGATCTGTGCCTTGGCGATACCCTTGGCGTTAATTTCGCGGTCGATCAGAAAGACCGGGATCCCCGCATCCGTCGCCGCCTTGACAGCCGAGATCGAGGCGTCGGCCCCGGCGTTATCGAGAATGATCGCTGCGACGTGGCGGGCGATCGCGGTCTTGATGAGGTTGAGCTGGGTATAGGCATTGTCGTCATGGCTTGCCACCATGGTGCCGTAGCCGAGCTTGGCCGCCTCGGCGGCTGCGAACGTCTTCTCGGCCACGAAGAACGGATTGTTCAGCGACGGGACGAAGATGGCAATCGTCTTGCCGTTCGCCCCCGCGTGCGATTGCAAGGTTGGCTCAGTAGCGGCCGATGCCTGTCCGATCAGCGATGCGCCGATCAGCGCGCTGGCGAGCGCCGCGAGGAACGATATTCCGAGTCTCATGGTTCAGTCCTCCTTGTCCGGTTTATGGTGGTTTATGCGTGCGATGCCCACTTCCTTCAGGCATTCGCGTTCTCGCCGCGGCGCTTAAGCCACGGCGGAATCTGTACCGCGCCGAACTGCAGCTGGTCGACCGCCACTGCGATGACGATCACGACACCCGTGATGATCATCTGCCAGAAGGCTGAAACGCCGCGCAGGATCAGCCCGTCGACCAGCACCGCGATGACCAGTGCACCGATCACGCTGCCGCCGATCGTGCCTTTGCCACCCATCAGTGAGGTGCCGCCGAGCACCGCCGCGGCGATGGCGTTCAACTCGTAGCCGGTGCCCGCGGCCGCATCGGCCGAGTCGAGCTGGGCAGCAATCACGATGCCCGCAAGCGCGGCGAGCACGCCGGAAATCACGTAGACGCGCGAACGCACCGCCTGCACCCGCACACCCGACAGCGCGGCCGCCCGCTCATTGCCGCCGACCGCGTAGACGTGCCGGCCGAACCTGGTGCGTTCGGCGAGCGCGGTCACGATCAGGCCGGCCGCCGCCAGCAGCCAGATCGGCACCGGGATGCCGAGCAAGAGGGCGCTGCCAAGCCATGGCAGGCCCTGGTTGTGGAGCGCTTGCGTCCCATCGAGGAAGGGGAAGGTCGAGCCGTTATTGCTGAGCAGAGCGATGCCGCGCGCGATGTAAAGCATGCCGAGTGTGGCGATGAACGGTGCCACCATGAAACGGGTGATGACGAAGCCGTTGACGGCGCCGATCAGTGCGCCGGCGGCAAGGCCGAGCAGGACCGCCACCCAGGCGTGCGGATAAATGACAATGCCGAACCAGGGCAGCGGCACTCCGACGTCGATCAACGCGCCGACGATCATGCCGCACAGTCCGGCAATCGATCCGACCGAGAGATCGATTCCTCCCGAGACGATGACCAGGGTCGAGCCGATCGCGAGCAACCCGTTGATGGAGGACTGCACGAGGACGGTGATGAGGTTTGACCAGGTCAGGAAAGCCGGCGAGAGAAGCGAGAACAGAATCATGATCGCGACGAGTGCGATGAATGCCCGGAAACGGAGCAGGAAGCTCCACAGAGTGGGCGTGCGCCGGCGGAGGCCCTCGGCGCCTTCATCGGCTCCGCCGATTCCCGCCGGATTGGCGCTCATGCGGCGACCTTCGTACGCGCTGCACTGCGCATCAGGTCCTGTTCGTCGTACGTGCCGCGCCGGAACGAGCCGGTGATCCGCCCTTCCGACATCACCAGCGTGCGATCCGCGAGGGCCACGATTTCTTTCATCTCCGAGGAGACGAAGAGGATGCCGATGCCCGCCCCGGCCAAGCGGTTCATGATATTGAAGATCTCCGCCTTGGCCTTGACGTCGATGCCGCGACCCGGCTCGTCCATCAAGAGCAGACGCGGGCGGGTGAGAAGCGCCTTGCCGACGATCGCCTTCTGCTGGTTGCCACCCGAGAGCGTGGTGATCATCTGGGCGGGCGAATAGGCCTTGATGGCAAGATCGCGGATCGTCCGGGCGACATCGGCGGCGGCGGCCTTCCGCGCCAGCCATCCGAAGCGCTCGTAGCTGGCGAGATTGGCAAGGATGATGTTTTCGCCGACCGTCATCGTCTGCACGATGCCGGAAGCCTGGCGGTCTTCCGGTATCAGCATCATGCCGCGCGCGATTCGGGCTTCAAGCCCGAGGCGACGGTTGAGCCGTTCACCGGCGAGGACGATGTCTCCGGTGGCTTCCGGACGCAATCCCATCAGGCATTCGAGAAGCTCGGTCCGGCCCGCGCCCATCAGGCCGAACAGACCGACGATCTCCCCGGTTCCCACTGCGAGCGACACACCGTCGACCGAAGCGCCGGTAGCGGCTCTCGGGCAGCTCAGCCCGGTGACCTCGAGGATGTGCGGGCCGGCGGGGGTTGCGGCGTGATGGGGCACGTCGAGCGACGTCTCGCCGAGCATCCGGCGCAGGATCCACGGCATGTCGACGCCCGCCATCGGCGCTTGGGCAGCGACCCTTCCGTCACGCAGAACCGTGATGTAGTCGCCGATCTCGAGCAGTTCCTCCAGCCGGTGCGAGATGTAGACGATCGCGACCCCCTGGGCTTTGAGATCGCGGATCAGGTGGAACAGGGTCCTGACCTCGCCGGCAGATAGGGCAGAGGTCGGCTCATCCATGATCAACACCTTGACATCGCGGCGGATCGCCTTGGCGATCGCGACGATCTGTTGTGCGCTCACTCTGAGATCGCCGACCGGGCAGTCTGGATCGATGTTGTGCTCGAGTCGCGCCAGAATCGACCTGGCGACCCGGCGCTGCACGCGGCGGCTGACGGCGCCGCGGCGCGTCAGCTCGTCGCCGAGAAAGATATTTTCGGCGACCGTCATGTTCGGGCAGAGATCGAGTTCCTGATAGATGATGCCGATGCCCCTGGCCGCCGCTTCGGCTGGCGTGGCAAAGCTCACCGGCACGCCGTCGAGCAGCAGGAGGCCCTTGGTTGGCCGTTCGGCGCCGGCGATGATCTTCATGAGGGTTGATTTACCGGCGCCGTTCTCACCGACCAGGATGTTGACGGCTCCGGCATGCACTTCGAAATCGACCTGATCGAGCGCGAGCGTGCCCGGGAATGCCTTGCTCACCCGTTCGGCGCGGAACACGATGTCGGTCAACGGGCGGGATTCCCGATCGCTTCAAGAAGCACGGGCGTTACTGTGATGTCGTCGGGATCGGCGTCATCATAGGTGTACGCGCCGAAGACGGTCAGCTTGCGGCCCTTGAGCGCTTCTCCGTGCAGCGGCCCGACCACGTCCTTGACGACCCTGTTGTTCAACTCGTCGGCGACAGCGCCGTATTGGATCTGGTTCAGGAACTCGCCAAAACTGATGAAATTGAGGGAATCGCGCAGCGTCGTGCCGAGAATGACCGGGCCGATTGCGATCTTCACCGGTATCGTTCCGCGGCTGGAGGCAGCGTCGATGGTGAGGGTGCCGATCGGCGAGGATGTATCGACTCCGCTCACCGTCCCGCTGAAGCGGACGAGAATGTTCCAGGTGCCGGCCACTTCGTGACCGTAGTGCGCGAGCGCGGCCTTGCGGTCCTTGGCGAGTGCTGCGAGCAGTTCGGGCAGCGTCACGCTCTCGTGCCGCGCCGCCTGCACGACGCGCGGCTTCCAGATGCGCGCGACGTAGGCAGCGGGACTGAAGGCGAGCCCGCTGGAAGGCGCGCTGTCTTCGGCCGCGGCGCCGCCCAGAGGGTGCACTGTGGCGACCATGCCGTTTGCCCAAAGCACGGCAAGCAGCACCAGCCCGGCAAGCGAAGCCAGCGTGCGGGGGTAGCGAACTCGTGATGCAAGCGCAGCGCTCGGCCGGCCTCCGAATGGCGGAGGCGTAGTGCGTGCCTTTATTGCCGGCTGCGCGACGGGCGCCTCGATCCGTTGCGCCGCGGGCTGGCCTGATTGCACGAGACGTCTCTCCCTGCCCACGCTCTGGTGCATGATTACGGGAGCTATCTCACATGCTGATCAGACCAGCAAGCCGTTGCCGGTTGCGCGCAAGTCTGCGAAGATCGTCAAACCCACGGACCCGTCCGAAGGGATGGGGTGGCGCGTGCGTTTGAGCGGGGCCGATTTGTCGATGTGACCGGAGTCCGTATGCTGGGTTTCCGGCGCGGAGATGGCGTGAGAATGGCGGAAATCGGCGAGAAACCGGTCGAGCGACGGAAGCTTTCCCAGGAGGTGCTCGACCGCCTGATCGCGGCGATCGAAGCGGGTCAGTTTCCGCCCGGCTCGCAGCTTCCGGGCGAGCGCGAGCTGATGCAGCGTTTTGCGGTCGGCCGGCCGGCCGTCCGCGAGGCACTGCAAAGCCTGCAACAGATGGGCCTGATCCGCATTTCGCATGGCGAGCGGGCAAGGCTGATCCAACCGTCACCGGATACGATCATCGCGCAGATCTCGGGGGCGATGATTCAGCTCCTCGCCAACAGTCCGCGCGGGCTCGATGAACTGAAGGAAGCGCGCTTGCTGTTCGAGGTCGGCCTGGTCCGACTGGCGACCTCGCGGGCGACGCGCGAGGGGCTCGCTGCGCTGCGCGATGCGCTGGCCGCCTGTCATGAGGCACGCGGGGATGTGCGGAGATTTGTTGCCACCGACATGGAGTTCCACCGGCGGATCGCCGCGATGTCCGGCAACACGCTGATCACCGCCGTATGCCATGGCTTGACCTCCTGGATGATGCGCTTCAAGCGCGACCTGATCTCGGCACGCGGCGCGGAGCGGCTGACGCTCGCCGAGCACGACCGGATTTATCACGCGGTTGCGGCCGGCGACGCGGATGGCGCCGCCGCTGCGATGGCCGAGCATCTGACGCGTGCGAACGCCCTCTATTCGACCCTCATGCGGGAGGGCGCCGACTCGCCGCCGACGGCCTGACGCTTTTGCGCGGCCCCGATCTAAACGACGAGCTCGATCAGGAACGGCCCGCGCCGCGCCAGAGAGTGCACGAAGAGATCGGCGAAGCGCTCCATCGTTTCCGCGCGTGCGCCTTCGACGCCGAGTCCCCCGGCAATCTGCGGCCAGTCGAGAGCCGGGTTCGAGAGATCGAGCATGTCGAGCGCAGTGCGGCCGGGGTTGGCGCCGACGGCGGCAAGCTCGTGCAGCAGGATGGCGTATTTCCGGTTTGCTAGCAGAATGGTCGTGATATCGAGCCGCTCCCGCGCGTGCGTCCAGAGCGCCTGGATCGTGTACATCGCCGAGCCATCCGCCTGCAGGCCGATTACCCTTCGTCCGGGTGCGGCGACGGCGGCGCCGGTCGCGAGCGGCAGCCCGTCGCCGATCGCGCCACCGGTGATTTGCATCCAGTCGTGCGGGCGGGCGCTCGCTGCTTCCGAGAAGATGGTGCGGCCGAAGCTGATGCTCTCGTCCACCACGACTGCCTGTTCGGGCAGAAGGGCGGCAAGGGTCTGTGCGACGGCTTCCGGCGTGGGTGCCCCGCGCGCGGGCTCCGGCCGCACGGCGCCGTTCGGGAGCGGCTGCGGCGGCGCGCCAAGCTCGTCCACCAGCCGGGCCAATGCGTCGATGAGGTCCTGGTCCGGGCGCGCGAGCACGTGCAGCGTGGCGTCGGGCGGGAACAGATACCCCGGTTTGCCGGGGTAGGCGAAAAACGCGACCGGCTTTACCGCGCCGACCAGAATGACGTGCCTGAGGCCGGCGAGCGCGGCAAGCGCGCGATCGACGACGTAGGGGATGCGCGCGATCGGCACGCGCCCGGCGCCATGCGCGATGCGGGCATTCGAGCCCTGGGCGATCAGCCGTGCCCCGGTTGCCGCAGCGATGCGGTACGCCAGTGCCATTCCTTGCTCGGTGAGTGCTGTGCCGCCCAGCACGAGGATCGCCGGTTCATTGCCGCGCAACACGCCTGCGATGCCGGTCAGCACGCCTTGATCGACCGGCGCGGGACGCGGCGGGGGCAGCGGATTGCCGACCACGCCGCCCTCGGTCCAGGCGGTGTCCGCCGGCAGGATCAGGGTTGCGATCTGGCCGGGCGGGATGCGTGCGGCGTCGATCGCGGCGGCAGCATCCGCGCCGACGTCGAGCGCGCGCTCAGCGGTGCGGACGAAGCCCGAGACGGGGCGCGCCCAGCCTTCGGTATCGGCGGTGAGCGGGGCATCGAGCGGGCGGTGGTACGTCGCCTGGTCACCGACGATGTTGACGATGGCCGAGCCGGCACGGCGGGCGTTGTGCAAGTTGGCAAGGCCGTTGGCGAGGCCCGGACCGCAGTGCAGGAGTGTCGCCGCCGGCTTGCCGGCCAAGCGGGCATAGCCATCGGCGGCGCCGGTCACGACGCCCTCGAACAGCCCGAGCACGCAGCGGATGCCAGGAACGCGATCGAGTGCTGCGACAAAGTGCATCTCGCTGGTGCCGGGATTGGCGAAGCAGGTATCGACCCCGCCTTTCAGCAGCGTGCGCACCAGGCTTTCCGCGCCGTTCATCCGTGCCCCCGAAGCAATGCCGGGAAAGGCTGACAGTGGCGCTGCGGTTGCGCAAGTGAGCGGCCCCTCGCAGGATCACACTATAGTCCTCTCTACCAAAGGATCGATGGCCGATGAAGCTGACCGTGCTTTACCCGGAGGCGATGTATCCCGACTGCTCGGTCGAGCAGCGGATTCTCGGGCCCGACGTCCGCGTGATCATGCATGCGGTGCCGGCGCTCGCCGATCTCGCGGAAGCGGACTGCGCGGCGGCGGACGGGCTGATGGTGTTCCGCCATTTCGCGGCCGCGGCCGATCTCGCGCGATTCCCGAGGCTGAAGGCGTTGGTCCGGATGGGTGTCGGCTACGACCGGGTGGACCGCAAGGCGGCCGCGGCGCGTGGCATTGTGGTCTGCAACGTGCCGGACTATGGCACGACAGAGGTTGCCGACCATGCGCTGGCGCTGGCACTGGCGTTGCGCCGCGGTCTCCTGCTGCACTACGAGAAGCAGCGGGAAGACCCTCCGGCGCCGTGGCGATGGGTGGACGACCCTTTGATACGCCGCTCGTCGACGCAGACATTCGGCGTGCTCGGTCTTGGCCGGATCGGCACTGCGGTTGCGCTGCGCGCCAAGGCGTTCGCGTTTCACGTGCTGGCGTATGACCCGTATCAGCCGAATGGGATCGAGCTGGCGCTGGGCATCGGGCGCGCGCGTACGCTCGAGGAATTGCTCGGTGCGAGCGACATTCTCTCGATTCATTGCCCTTTGACCAGCGAGACGCGCGGGATGCTCGGGGCAAGCGAGCTTGCGCTGCTGCCGAAGGGGGCGGTGGTCGTGAACACCGCGCGCGGCCCGGTTGTGGATCACGGCGCTTTGATGGCGCTGATGGAGAGCGGACAGATCGGCGGCGCAGGGCTCGACGTGCTGCCTGATGAGCCGCCCGTCGAGCCCATTCCTGCGTTGCTTGCCGCCTACCGCGCACGCGCGGCCTGGCTCGATGGCCGGCTGATCATCACGCCGCACGCGGCTTTCCATACACCCGATGCCTGGAAAGACATCCGGGTGAAGTCGGCGGAGACGATGCGTGCGGCTCTCCTCGGCCCCAGGCCGCAGAACGTGATTGCCGCTGATGCCGAGTGAGGGCTGATTACGCGCGGGATTTCGCCGGTCGCCGCCGCAATATTGCATCGATGTCATTCCTGCTTCATGAACTCGGAGGGTTCCAGGCTTGCCACACGGCTGCCATGGGACCAGTTTCACGGGACGCGGCATCGGTGACGAGCGCATTTTGCCAATGTTCCGATTGCGGTGTAGCGTTCGGATGAGGTGCAACGGAGGCAGCATTGGGCGAGCTCAGCATATGGCATTGGCTGATCGTGCTGATCGTAATCCTGCTGCTGTTCGGCAGCGGGAAGGTGAGTCACCTGATGGGTGACTTCGCCAAGGGCATCAAGGCGTTCAAGCAGAACATGCAGGATGATGATACGCCGTCCAAGGCGAGTGCCGGGCAGGCGAAAGAGCCGCCGCAGGCACTGAGCGCCGCCGCATCGGAAGCGAAGGCGCAGTCAGCGGAAAAGACGCCCGTCCATCACGAGGCCTGAAGACCCGGCGGAAATAATCAGAGCGAAAATTATCGGGCGGCTGGAGTGGCCGCCTGATCAACGGCGATGTAGCGACTGCGCTTGATGCGATCGAGATTGATCCCTTCGAGGCGGAGCAGAGTGGTGGGCGCGACACGTCGGGGAGAATGCAGAGCGCCGGGCTCGTAAGCATAAGCCATGCCTGGCGCCAGCGTGTAATCGCGGATGCGGCGTGCTGTGCCGGGAGCCGTTTCGGTCGGGCGGGAGAGGCACTCCCAATCGGTCATGATCGTTTCACCAGACACCTGGCCGTAAATTGCCCAGGTCGGGCCGTGATCGTGCGGGCTCGAGTTGCGCGCGCCGCGATAGGAATGCGCGAGGATCGTGAAGCCGAGGTCGGGGTCTTCGTACAGGACCTTGCGCTCGGGGCCATCGGCGCGGATGTGCTCGGCGACGAATGCCCTGTCCTGCAACAGGTCGCGGACCAGCGCGCACAGTTTTTCGCGCCCGGACGGTCCGGGATTGGCCTTGAGCGCGGCCCTGCAGGCCGTGGCGAATTCAGCGAGTGTTGTGGTCATTGACCAGTTCTCCTGTCGCGGCCTTCTCAAGAGTGTAGCAGCGGACGGGTGGGGCGGGCAAATGGCAGCGGAAGCAGCCCAGGCTGTTGCGCGCGGCGGAGATGGGCGAGCTTCGCTGGATGACGCGTGAGAGTGGGAGCCCCAAGGTGTGGCGCATGGCTCTTTCCGGCCTGTGCGCCAGCCTTGTCGGCGTCGGGCTCGCGCGCTTCGCCTACACGCCACTGTTGCCCGAGATGATTGGCGCGCATTGGTTCCGGCCGGCCGCCGCCGATTACCTCGCCGCCGCGAATCTTACCGGCTATCTTGCTGGCGCGGTTCTGGCGGCGCCTCTCTCGGAGCGGGTGCGCGCCGTTGTGCTGCTGCGCGCGATGCTTCTGGTCGCGGCCGCGTCATTTTTTGCCTGCGCGTCGCCGCTCACGTTCTCCTGGTTTTTTCTTTGGCGCCTGCTTTCAGGAGTGGCAGGGGGCATCATCATGGTGCTGGCCGCGCCGACGATTCTCGCCCATGTGGACGCGGCGCGGCGCGGGCTGGTGGCCGGAGCGATTATTGTCGGCGTGGGCGCCGGTATCGTGATTTCCGCGGTGCTGGTGCCGGGGTTGCTTGCGTGGGGGCTCGCCCAGACATGGCGGGCGCTTGGTGCGGCGGCGCTCCTGCTTTCGATCGTCGCGTGGAACGGTTGGCCGGCGGAGGGTGGAGCGCGCGCACGGCACGCAAGGGGCCGCTCGCCGGGCGCGGTTGGCAGTCGCGCGCTTGTCGCACTTTATTGCGAATACGGGCTGAATGCGGTCGGCTTCGTGGCGCACATGGTGTTCCTGGTCGATTTCGTGGCGCGCGGCCTGGGCAAGGGCCTCGCCGTCGGTTCCGGCTATTGGCTGCTGTTCGGGCTCAGCGCGGCGGTTGGGCCGGTGGTGACCGGTTATGTTGCCGACCGGATCGGATTTCGCCTGGCCCTCAGGATTGCTTTCGTTGTCGCGGTCGGCGCCGTGGGCGTGCTTGCCGTGAATGCGAGCGCGATCGCGCTTGTCGTCTCATCGGTGCTCGTCGGCATCCTGTCACCGGGTATCGTGCCGCTGGTCATCGGGCGGGTGCACGAGCTCGTTCCGGATGATGCGGGGCGGAAAGCGGCGTGGGGATTGTGCACGACGGCGTTTGCGGTTGGCCTGGCGGCGGGTGCGTATCTTCTATCTGGCGTATTCGCATGGAGTGGCGGCGCGTACTGGTTGCTGTTCCTGATCGGGGCGGCGGCGCTCCTGCTTGCCTTGGCGATCGAGCTTCTACTGTCGCCACCGATGTCAGAGTGTAACGAGAGCGGCGCCGGCGCGGCATGACGCGGCGCGTGCGAAGCTTGAGCTGAAGAGATGGGGTGCTGAAGAGAAGGAGGGGATTGCAATGCCTCAGGATCACCCAGCGATTGCCCGGGCCGAAGCGTTCGCTGCGACGCTCGGTATTCGGATGCCGATTTTGCAAGCGCCGACTGCCGGGGCGTGCCCGTCGTCGCTGGCGATTGCGATTGCCAATGCCGGCGGGCTCGGCGCGTGCGGCGCGCTTTTGATGCAGCCCGAAGCGATCCGGAACTGGGTTTCCGAAGTACGTGCCGCGAGTGAGGGAGGGTTTCAGATGAATCTCTGGATCCCCGATCCGGGACCGAAACGGGACGCTGCGGCCGAGGCGGCTGTCCGGGCGTTCCTCGGTCGATGGGGGCCGGAAGTGGCGGCGGATGCGGGAGACAAGAGGCCGCCCGATTTCGCAACGCAATGCGAAGCGCTGCTCGCGGTGCGCCCCGCCGTTATCTCCTCGATCATGGGGATTTACCCGCCCGAGTTTGTCGAGCGGATGCGGGCGCAAGGCATCAAGTGGTTTGCGACCGTAACAACCGTGGCGGAGGCGAAGATCGCGGCGGGCGCCGGGGCGGATGCCATTGTTGCGCAGGGCGCGGAAGCCGGCGGTCATCGCGGCGCGTTTGATGCGACGAAGGCCGAGGCGGAGACGGTCGGGCTGTTCGCGCTGGTGCCAGCGGTTTGCGATGCGGTCGAAATTCCGGTGATCGCGACGGGCGGGATCGCCGACGCGCGGGGTGTTGCTGCGGCGTTGCTCTTGGGCGCCTCGGCGGTCGAGATCGGGAGCGGATTCCTGCGCTCTCCGGAAGCGCGGTTGCCGAAGGCCTGGGCCGATGCGATGGCTCTGAGCCAGCCGGAGCAGACGATGCTGACGCGCGCATTTTCCGGGCGGGCCGGGCGCAGCGTTGCGACCGCTTATGTGCGTGCCGCGGCGGCCTTCGATGCGCCGCGACCAGCGCCCTATCCGGTGCAGCGTGGCTTGACGCAAGCGATGCGGCAGCTCGGCGTGAAGAACAGCGACATCGACCGCTCGCAGGCGTGGGCCGGGCAATCGGCGCGGCTTGCGGAGGCGATTCCGGCCGGCGCGATCGCGCGCAAGCTTTGGGAGGGCGCGCAGGCGCTGCTGCGATAGTAGGCAAAAAGCGCAGCAGAAGGCGGGGATTCGGAGCAGGGACGATTTTGCGCGGTGCAAGCGCGAGGTTCCATAGGGTTCTTTGTTGATGGGGCCGATCCTGTGCGGAAAGGCGCCATTGGAGCAAGGAAAACCGCGACAGGCGGGTGATCGGCGCCCGAGATTGCAGCGCTGAGAACAGCGCGGGAACAGCGGGAGCGGAGGTTTGCGGCGGCGGTTTTCGGCAAATATGCCAGGGAGTTGCGGGGGCTTTGCGGATGCGCGCGGAACAGCGGGCCTGTGGCCGGTTAGCAGCGGGGGCTGGTTCCGGAGCGGCCGACGGAGGTGCGGCTTCGGCGGATGTGGATCCACGCTGAGCCAGCGGGGCTGAGCCAGCGGGCAGCCCACGCGCGGGTGCTCTCTTGCGCCGCCTGGAGCTCGGCTCGAATGCGCGACGTTGTTCGGGCGCTGCCATGAAGAACCCTTGCCGCAGGGCGTCCTCCCCTTCCCGGGTCAGTATTGCATCATGACACCATGGGAGCGGATAGCTAACGGGTGCTGCCCAGAGCGACCGCCAGTATAATGATAACGCCGCGGGCGATGAGTTGCTGGCTGTACTGGAGGTTCATCAGGATCAGGCCGTTGTTGATCAGCCCGATCATCAGCGCACCGACGATCGAGCCGGCGACCGTCCCCTTGCCGCCGAACAGGCTGGTGCCGCCGAGTACTGCGGCGGCGATCACCGACAGTTCGTCGCCTTGCCCGAGCTGGAACCGTCCGGTGTGCAGCCGGCCGGCATACAGCATGCCCGCCACAGCGGCACTGAGTGCCGAGGCGATCAGCACGTAGCGCTTGATGGCCCTGGTATCGACGCCACTGTAACGTGCCGAAACCACCCCGCCGCCGGTCGCCAGGACTTTGCGCCCGAAGCTGGTTTTGCGCAGACCGACATGGCCGATCACGGCGATTGCTGCCATCCAGAAGAAAAGACTCGGGATGACGCCGAGATCACCCGAACCGAACGGCGCTGTGTATGATGGATCGACGATTGGAATTGCCGCCGAGCCGCTCACCCACATCGCCGTGCCGCTGGCGATGCCCATCATTGCCAGCGTCGTCAGGAATGACGGGATACCGACCACGGTGGTCAGCAGTGCGTTGACGATGCCGACCACGAGGCCTGTCGCCAAACCGGCGCCGACGCCCGCCCACGTGCCGGCGGCGCCGATTGCCATGGCCGTGGTCACGGAGGAGAAGCCGGCCAGCGCACCGACAGAAAGATCGATCTCGCCGGCGCAGAGCACGAATGTCGTTGCGGTAGCCATGATGGCGATGATCGCCGACTGCCGAACGATGTTCAGCAGGTTGAAGGGGGCAAGGAATCCGCGGTGGCGAAGCGTGATCGCGAAGATGACGAAGATGACGATGAAGCCGACATAGACGACGTACTGTTGCCAGTCACCGAACCGGGTTGCAAAATCGGCGAGGGCACTGCGACGCCGCCCTGCTTCCGCCTCCGCTCCTTCACTCATGCGAACGAGCCTCCTGGATCGCCAGTTCGAGGCCCTTCTCCAAATCCGTAATCTGGCTGCCGCCGCCACCGGCCGTCGACCAGCCGTCGATTTCCTCTCTGCCAATCTCGCGCACCACGCGCCCGCTCTGCATGATCAGAATCCGGTCGCTCACGGCAAGGAGCTCCGCGAGTTCCGAGGAGACCATGATGATCCCTTTGCCCTGCTCGGTGAGGGTGCGGATCAGCTCGACGATCTCCGCCTTGCTGCCGATATCGATGCCCGCCGTCGGTTCATCGAGGATGAGGATATCTGGTTCTGCGGCCAGCCACTTTGCCAGCACGATCTTCTGCTGATTGCCACCTGAGAGCGTGCGCGCCGGCGCCGTGATCGGACCGGCCTTCACGCGGAGCTGTTCGATCAGGCGACGGGCCTGTGAGCGGGCCTTCCTGTCATCGACCAGCCCGTGATGCGACAGTCGATCAATCGTCGGCAGGGTGATGTTGTGGAAGATGCTGTGTTCCAGGATCAGCCCCTCGATGCGGCGATCCTCGGGGATCATGGCGATCCCGGTCGCCAGCATGACGCCTGCGGAGGTTCTGCGGATGTGGGTGCCGCGCACCAGCACGTCGCCGGCGTGCACCGGATCGATACCGGCGAGGACACGCGCAAGTTCGCTGCGACCCGACCCGAGCAGGCCGGCGAGGCCGAGCACTTCCCCAGGATAGAGGGCGAGAGAGACGTCGATTGGCCAGCGTCGGCCTGAGACCCTGCGCAGTTCGAGCAGGGGCTCGCGGCTGCGATCGACCACGCGCGGCACCCGATCAAAGGCGCGCACCCTCCGACCGACGATATGTTCGATGATTTCCTCGATCGTCAGCTCGGCACTTGGCTTGGTGACGACGTGGCGCCCATTGCGCAGGATGGTGATCGTATCCGCGATCTCCTGAATTTCGTCCATCCTGTGCGAGACATAGATGATAGCCACGCCGCTTCCCCGTAGGTGGCGCAGCAGCGCGAAGAGGTGAGCCACCTCTGCGGTACTGAGTGCGGATGTCGGTTCGTCGAGGATGAGAACTCTGGCCGATTGCGAAATTGCCTTGGCGATCTCGGTCATCTGCTTCTGGCCGGTGCTCAGCCGTTCGAGGGGTGTCCGGGGATCGATCGTCACGCCGAGGGTTGCGAGCAGCTCGCGCGCGCGCGTTACCGCGATGCGGTCGTCGAGGAAGATGCCGCCGATCCGCGGCTCGCGAGTGAGGAAAATATTTTCCGCCACGGTGAGCGTCGGGATCAGGCTCATTTCCTGGAAGATCATTGCCACACCGGCGTTCCGTGCCGCCTTGGGCGTGAACTCCTTCATCGCGGTGCCGAAGATTTCAACCTTTCCCGCGCTCGGCGGGTGCACGCCGGAGAGGATCTTGAGGATAGTCGACTTGCCGGCCCCGTTGCCGCCCAGGAGGGCGTGCACCGAGCTTGCTCGCACGTCGAAATCAACTCCTTCCAGAGCGCGGATGCCGCCGAAGTACTTGCTGATGCCACGCATTCGCACGGCATCGACTGCGGCGACACCAGCGATCATGTCGTGACGTCGGTCCAGGAGCCGCTCTGCCCCGACGCCAGAATAGCATCGGCGATCTGGCCGGTTCGATAGCCGTCCTCGAAGTTCGGGCGCGGGCTCGTTCCTTCGATGACCGCCTTGGTGAAGACGTAAATTTCGATGATCTTGGTTTCGCCGTAGCCGATGCCGAGAGCAGGGATCGGCCACAGCGCGTCGCCGTGAGGGTGGGCCGGGCCAGTGTAAATGGTACGGAAGCCGCGGCACTCGGACGGATCCTCCGCGAACATGACCTGGAGCTCGTCGCGGCGCTCGTAGTTGAAGTGGATGGAGCCCTGGCTGCCGTGAATCTCGAAGGTCAGGAAATTATTGCGTCCGTAGGCGTTGCGGGTCGCTTCGATCGAGCCGACGGCACCCGAAGCGAAGCGAAGCAGGGTTAGCATCTCGTCATCGACGTCGACTGGACCCTTCGGGGCATTGCTCTTTCGATCGGCGGCACCGAGCTTGTCGAGGCTGCCAGATTGGCGCGGGCGCTCGGTGATGTAAGTTCTTGTTATCGCGTTGACGGCGATGATCTCGCCCGCGAGGTAGCGCGCCATATCGATGACGTGGGTACCGATATCGCCTACGGCGCCCGATCCCGCCGTCTGCCTCTGGAAGCGCCAGGACAGGGGCGAATCAGGATCTGCTGACCAGTCCTGCAGATAGGTGCCCCGGAAATTCAGAATGCCACCGATCCGACCCTGCTCGATCAGCTGGTGTGCCAGCACCACGGCCGGCGTGTGTCGGTAGTTGAAGGCCACCATGTGCACGACGCCCGCGTCGCGAACTGCCTCCAGCATCCGCCTGGCCTCCACACCGCTCCGCGCCAGTGGCTTTTCGCAGATGATGTGTTTGCCGGCCGCGGCCGCGGCGATGGCGATCTCCGCGTGGCTGTCGTTTGGTGTGACGATATCGACGATGTCCACGTCCTTGCGGTCGACCAGCTCGCGCCAATCCCGCGCCACGGCCTCGAAACCGAAGCGTCGGCGCGCCTCTTCGGCCTGGGCGATGGTGAGATCGGCAATCACTTTGCGGACTGGAATGGCCGGCGGGGGCCAGAAGAATATTGGCATCGCCGCATAGGCGAGCGCGTGCGCCTTGCCCATGAAGCCGGCGCCGACCATCCCGACATTGAGCTCTTTCATTCCGCTAGACCTCTCTCGGCTGCTGTGCGGGCCCTCCGGTTTGGATCCCGCGAATGGGGTCTGGTCCCGGCAGACCGGCTTTATGTTTTCAGCTGCCCGCTTGTGCCCTTTGCGTTCGTCTCGGGCAGCGGTGAGCCAATCGGCCGGGACAGGAGCATGTGCAGATTGCCTGAGCTTACCCGCGTCTGTTTTCCTGAGCGGATTGAGGCGCTCCTGGCTCTCTTCGCGATTCGCGGCAAGCGCGATTCGCCTTAGGCCTTCATTGCCTCTTGCAGAAGCTTGGGCGCCGGCCCGTGGTACACTTTCTGCCAGGCATCCAGGAGATTGGCGCGCGTCACCGGCAGGGCCGGCAGCGCGACGTAGGGCGGTGCAGCCTTGCCCAGCAGGCCGTAGCCGGCGAGTTTGGCCTCCGTGGTACCCTGATCGAACGGGCGCTGCGAACCGATCCCCATGATGAACTGCCGCTGTGCCATGGCGATGGCGACGTTCTCGCCAAGGTCGCAGTTGGTGACCACCAGATTGTTCCTGCCGGCGGTGCGTGCGGCTGACACCACGCCCTCGGCCGGCACATCCCACACCGCCCAAACGCCGTCGAGGGTCGGATGCGAGGTCAACATCGCCGACGTCACGCGATCCGCCTCACTGGAAAAGTCTGGCCCTCCGATTCCCTGCTCGGCGACTACCTTGATCCCCGGATAGCCCGCGAGCGTTTTCTTGACCGCCACGTAGCGCTGATGGGTGACGAAGAAATTGGCCGCGTGATAGACGAGGCCGACGGTTCCTTTTCCTTTCAGCGCCTCTACCAACAGCAGCGCGGAAACCACTCCGTTACCGTAGTTGTCGGCCGAAACTACGCTGACATAGCCATGGCCGGCCGTCATCCCGTTCGGCACGTTGTCCATGAACACCAGCTTGACGCCCTGCTCAGCCGCTTCCTGATAGGCGGGCGCGGTCGCCACCGGGTCGACTGGGATGGAGACGATGATGCTGGGGTGCCGCGCCAGCACCGTCTCGATATCGGAGACCTGCCGAGCCGACTTGAAGCCCGCGTCTGTCACCGCAATCACCTTGATGCCCATGGCGGAGAACTGTTTCCTGAGCCCGGCGATTTGCGCGCGCGACCAGTCATTGCCGCCGTAGTGCATGCAGATGGCGGCGGTCGGCTGCATGGCCTTGATCTTGGCGAGTTCGTCTTCGCTGAGCGCGACTTCGCTGGCTGCCGCCGGCGTTTCTCCGTGCGGACCTTTGCTGAAGACGTGGCCCTTCATAGCTGCGAGCGCGGCCGCAGCGTCTTCGGCCCGAGCGGTCGTTCCCAAAGCGAGCGTGCCGCCGATGCCGAGGGCGGCAGCCCCAAATCCCCTTCGTGTCATGCGCATGGCTGCTGGTTTCTCCCACTTTCGTTGTTATGATCGCCGCCCGTCGATCGCCTGACGAAGCCAGGCTCTGCTCGCTTCGGCGCCGGCGCGTGGCGATGGCCAAGCATCGAGCTCGACCGTGATCCATCCGGCAAAGCCGCGGCGGTGCAAAGTATCGATGACCGGCTTGAGGTCGAGGTCGCCGCGGTCAAGCGGCGTGAAAGCGAAGGGCTCACGCTGCCATCCCTTGAGATGAACGTAGTGGACGCGCTGAAAGTGCTGATCGATCATTGCCGCCGCGTTCCCGCCGGCGGCGGCCAAATGCCCGGTGTCTGGGCAGAAATGGATCGGCGAGAGCGAGAGTACCCTTGCCACCTGCTCCGGGGTTTCTGCGAGCGTGGTCAGATGCGGGTGGTAATGGGCCTCAAGCCCGTGCCGGGCGGCGATGCCTACGACGCGGCCGAGCGCCTCGCCGAGGCGGCGATAATCCTCGTCGGTCGCCGCGACCGTGCGCTTGGCGCCGCCGCCGACCACGAGATGGCTGGCACCCGCCTCTGCGGCTAGTGCGGCCACCTTGTCGATGCGCGCCAACTCCTCGCCGAGCACGTCGGGAAATACGAAGTTGGCGCCGCTGTAGACGGCGATCAGTGTAAGCTCGAGTTCGGCGAGGCGGGTAGCCAGAGCGCCCGGCCCGCCTGGGTAATCAACCAGATTGCCGTCGAATATTTCAACCCCGGAATAGCCGGCGGCGGCGATCTCGACGCAAGCCACGTCGATATCGCCGAAAGTCTTGTAGGTCAGGTCCTTGATCGAGGTGACGCCGACCGGATGCCCGCCGAGCGGGCCCCAGCAATTGGCTTGATATCCAAATCTCCAGACTGGCACGTCGCCTCCTCCGCAGGTATTGTTAAAGAAGCCCGTCGCGGTCGCAATCACCGTGAGGCCAGCTTGGCCGGCCCTCCTGCACGCCGCTCTGTAATCGATTGCATCACGGCACACAAGTAAAATAATCTGGCCTCGACCGGCAGCGGCCGGCGACCTTCGGTTGGTGGGCGATCGATGCGATCGGCGAGATCAGGCGGCGTTGTGTCGAACGGCAGAATGACCATGAAGGAAGTGGCCGAGCGCGCCGGCGTCTCGACCGCAACCGTCAGCCGCGCCCTTTCGCGGCCCGACCAGGTGGTTCCCGCGGTGCGCAAGCGGATCGAGGCAGTGGTCCGCGACCTGGGTTACGCCGTAAATGCCGCTGCCCGCAGCCTGCGCCGTAACGACACCCGCATGGTTCTGGTGGTAGTACCTGACATCGGCAATCCATTCTTCTCGAAGCTCCTCAAGGGGATCGAGCAGCAGGCCAGCGAGATGGGCTATTCCGTGCTGATCGGCGACACCGAGCGCAGTACCGCACGGGTCGAGCTGTACGCCCAGCAACTCGATGCGCGCCGCGCCGATGGACTGATTCTTCTGAACGGTCGAAGCCCCTCGTTCGCGGGATTCCGCATGACCCGCGGCGCCGGCGCGCATCTGGCCGCGCCGCGTTATCCGATCGTCGTGGTGAGCGAACGCATTCCCGGGGCGCGTTTGCCCACCGTGGGCGTCGACAACGTCGCCGCTGCCAAGGAGGCGGTTCTGCATCTCGCCGATCTTGGCCATCGGCGCATCGCCCATATCGGCGGCCCGAAAGGCAATATCCTCACCCGGGAGCGTCGGCACGGCTATTGCGCGGCGCTCGTTCAACGTGGGTTGCCGGTCGATCCGGACTGGGTGGTGCTGGGGGATTTTTCCATTACCTCCGGACGCCGCTCGGCGCGGATGCTTCTACAGAGGCGGGTACCGCCGACCGCTATCTTCTGCGCCAACGACGAGATGGCGATGGGAGCGATCGCCGAACTCAAGGCGTCCGGCTTGGCAGTGCCGCAAGACGTCTCGGTGGTCGGTTTCGATGACATCGAATTTGCGGAAATCTTCGACCCACCGATCACGACCGTGCGCCAGCCGCGCTACGCCATGGGGCAAATTGCGATGTCCTTGATCGGCAGAGCATTGCGAGGCGAGGTGGTGGCAGCCGAGGAGGTGATACTTGCCAGTGAACTCATCGTCCGCTCGAGCAGCGCCCGCCCGTCCGACCGGAGCACGAACATTGCAGACGCAGCTTGTGCTTACTCTGCGCCACGCTAGCGCGCGTTCCGGCTGGCTGAACACGCTCCAGGTTTGTTTTCTCTAGCAATGTCATTACCCTGACTGGCATCTGGCGATTCCAGTCAAGGTGATATTGCTCTAGCCCTTTGTAGCGAAGGCGACTTGGCGTGGATGTATCAAGTTTTGTGAAGCGAGATGCGCTCCTTTGATGGCATGGTCGATTTGCGTGCCAAGGATGGTGAAGACACGGTGGAGCGGTGTCCAAATCGGGGAAGTGCGGGCAGCGCGGCGGCGATTCCGGGGCGGGGGGCCGATTGTAAATGCGGGTGAGAAAGAGGGCGGTGCGGAGGTTGAACTCGGTGGCGCGGCAGCGGAAGCTGTTTGGGATGCTCTCGGTCAAGCCATGCAGACGCAGGCGGCGTGGCTGACAGGTGACGGCGCGCTCCGACATTGCGGTGGGATCGTGGCCTGCCAGGGCGGCGAGATGGGTTCGCAGATCGGCGGCATCGAAGCCCAATGGCGGTTGGCGGAAGAGGATCAGCGCGTGCAACAGGGCGCGCACGCGCGAATCGGCGAAGCGCAGGCCCGACGTGCGCTGGCGTTCGGCATCAATTTCTTCAGAAGGAGCTGCTACTGCACCGAGGTGGTCGGGATTCATCGAACAGAGACATCCTCCATTCACGACATGATCAGGCCGCCATCGACATTGATTGCCTGGCCGGTGATATAGGAGGCATCGTCAGACGCCAGAAACGCGACCAGGCCTGCGACATCTTCGCCCGTGCCGGCGCGCCCGGCGGGAATGTTCTTGATCCACTCGGCCATCAATTCTCCAGGCTTGTAATCGCCGAGAAGTTTACCCCACGCCCGATCGTTGTACGCCCACATATCGGTCTTGATGATGCCTGGGCAGAATGCATTGACGGTGATCGACTCTTTGGCCACTTCCTTGGCGAGACTCTGGGTTATGCCGATCACGCCGAATTTTGATGCGGCATAGTGGGGTGTGTAGATAAAGCCCTGCCGCGCCTGCCCCGAAGCGGTATTGATCAGGCGGCCGCCCCGTCGATGCTTGCGCATACGGGCGACAGCCTCCTGGCAGCACAGAAAGACGCCGGTCGTATTCACCTCGAGGACCTTGTGCCATTCCTCGATCGTCAGATCTTCAAGCCTGGCGATCGTAATGACGCCAGCGTTCTGGACAGAGATGTCGACCGAGCCGAACAACTCTTCGGCTCTGTCGTACAGCGCGACAACGTCGTCTCTGCTCGTCACATCGGCGACAAACCCTTCGACCGTGCCGCCGCTTTCGCGGATGACGGCGACGATCTCGTCGACGGCTTCGTTAGCACTGACGAGCACGCGCGCCCCTTCTCTGGCAAATCGTCGCGCGATTGCGGCGCCGATGCCGCGACTGCCGCCGGTGATCACCATCGTCTTGTCTTTAAAGCGCTGCATGTCCTCTTTTCCTGAGTTTCTTGACGGGTTTACGGGCCGGTTCGGGAGCTGGATGTACCAGGTTTACAGGACGATTGCGGTCCTGCAGAAGTGCGTCGGCCGTATAGTTGTCTGTCACGAGAATCGTAATGAAATGGCCGAGCATGGCAGCGCGAATTGCGGCAAGCTTTCGCAAGCCGCCAGCAATACCGATCACGCGCGGAACCTGGGCAAGCTCGGGCAGGTCGATCCCGATAATCCGATCGTCGGTGGATGAGCAGACTTGTCGGCCGCGGGCATCAAAGAAGCGCAAGCCCATGTCGCCCACGGCTCCCCTGTGGCCGAGCTCCCGCAGTTCGTCCGGCGTCAGGCGGTTGCCGCTGTCGGCCAGCATCTGTGATGGTTCGAGTGCCCCGATGCCGACCAAGGCGAGGCTCACATCCTTGAACTGCGTCAGTGTTTCCTGGACGTACGGGTCCTCCAGAAGGACGGCACGGCTTTCGGGGGATTTCGTCAGGCCGGGTGCGGCAAGCAATTGCGGCGTTGCCCGCGTAATCTGCGCCAGCCGGAGGGTGAGCTGCGTTGCATGCTTTTCGACTGCCGGATTGCCGGTACCTCCGAGAAGCTGGATCACGCGACTTGCGGCTGCGTTCGGTGGGCTGAGATTATCGACGGTTCGCAAGAGCGAGGCGCTCCATGACGAGATGCCGATGACCTCACCTTCCTGCAGGGTAGTTTCGACGAAATGTGCGGCGCCGGCGCCGATGGCGGAGAGGATGCTTTCCTCGTTCGTATCAGGTGTTTCGACCACGATCGCTTCCAACAAGCCGTAGCGCCTCCGAAGCGCGGCTTCCTGCTCCAGAAACGTACCGCGGGGTGCCTGGACGTTGATGCGTACGATGTCCTCATCGAGGGCGCGCTTCAGGAGCCGGGAAATGGACGCCTGCGAGATGTTGAACCGGCGAGAAATCTGGGTCTGGGTCTGTTTTTCGCTGTAGTAGAGCTGAGCCACGCGCGCCATCAGTCTCAGCTCATGGATCTTGGCCATCGTCGGCAGACCTCCGTCGGTTAAGATGCGATATCCTGAAATCCTGCGGCGCGTCGGCGATAGTGTCGCCGTGTCCGGTCGTAAAAGCCTGAGTAGTGACGGCCTCCGCGGTGGCTGGAGCGGCGCGCCAGGACCCTCTCCGCGCGACTATATGGCTCTTCGGTGTTCGCGATCGCGTTGCCATGCGGTGCCGCAGTACTTTTGGGCTTGACACCCAAGAGAGCACGGCGCAGGCTGAATATCAACACGTTATTGAATAATTAATCAGATCAAAGATGGAACGCCAAGGCGCACGAGAAGCGGAAATTCCGAGGGCGCGGTCAGTCTCGCCCGAGTGGCTCACTCGCGAGGCGCGCAAAGTGCGCCGCCGCATTCTGCTGACGATTCAGGCGGCGGGGCTCGGCCATGTCGGCGGCGATCTGTCGGTCAGCGATATCCTGACGACGCTGGTTTTCGGCGTGTTGAACGTCGATCCCGACAATCCCGCGAAGGCCGATCGCGATCGCCTCATCCTGTCCAAGGGCCATTGTTCGGCGGCGCTCTACACTGTTCTGGCGCGGCGGGGCTTCTTTGATGAAGCGGAGTTAGCGACCTTCATGAAGCCGCTGTCCCGGCTGAATGGCCACCCGGACCGTCGCAAGGTACCGGGCGTGGAGGCGAACACGGGGCCGCTTGGCCACGGCCTGCCGATCGCGGTCGGCGCTGCGATCGGTCTGGGACTCCGGGGCTTCAAGTCGCGTTGTTTCTGCGTGACCGGCGATGGCGAGCTGCAGGAGGGCTCGAACTGGGAAGCGATCATGTATGCCGGTCACCGCAGGCTCAGAAACCTCACCGCTGTGGTCGACCGAAACGGCCTCCAGCAGGGGGCGACGACCGCCGCAACCAATGATCTGACGCCTCTGGCCGAAAAGTTCAGTGCATTCGGCTGGGATGTCGAGGAGGTGGATGGGCACGATCATCGTCAGTTGCTCGACGTTCTCGGCCATCGCGCGCACGAGAAGCCGCTCATGGTCCTTGCGCGCACCGTCAAGGGAAAGGGTGTTTCCTTCATGGAAGGGCGGGTCGAGTGGCACCACAAGGTGCCAAGCGACGAGCAGTTCGCCGACGCGCTGAAGGAGCTGGCGTGATGGCCTCCCAGGTCACAGCGAAGAGGGAGGTGTTCGACTGTCGGCAGGCGTTTGCCAATGAACTGAGTATCATGGCCGCCGAAAACGATCGCATCGTGGCGGTGTGCAACGATTCGGTCGGGTCCTCGAACCTGAAGGGCTTTCAGAGGGATTACCCTGATCGTCTCATCAATGTCGGCATAGCCGAACAGAACATGGTTGGCGTTGCCGCGGGCCTGGCGAATGCCGGCATGGTTCCATTCGTGTGCTGCGCTTCCCCCTTTTTGAGCGCGCGGGCGCTCGAGCAGATCAAGGTCGATGCGGCTTACAGCCATTATCATATCGTCCTCTGTGGGATGAGCCCCGGGATGGCCTATGGAGAGCTGGGCCCGACACATCATTCGATCGAGGATATCGCCTGGATGCGGGCGATTCACGATCTCGCCATTCTGGTTCCTGCCGATCCCTTTCAGACACGCCGTGCGCTGCGGTGGGCGGCCAAAGCGGCGGGACCGGTCTTCATGCGGATCGGGCGTTTCAAGGTTCCGATGGTCTCCGATGAGCGGGCCGGCTTTGAAGTCGGACGCGCGGATGAGCTGCGGCCTGGGACGGACGTGACGATCGTCGCTATGGGGACGCTTGTGTCACGCGCACTGGAAGCTGCTGACATACTGGCCGGCGAGGGCATTTCGGCTCGAGTCATCAATGTCTCTTCGCTGGCGCCGATCGACAAGGAGTGCCTCAGGCGTGCGGCGCGTGAGACGCGCGGGATCGTCACCGCCGAAGAGGGTGTGCCGACCGGGGGCCTCGGCGGGGCGGTTGCAGAAATCCTAGCTCAGTCGCATCCGGCGCGCATGCGGATTCTCGGCGTCGGCACATTTGCCCCGACCGGGAACACGGCGTTTCTGCTCGACTACTTCGGGCTCAACGCGGCCGGCATAGCCGGGGCGGCGCGTGAACTGGTGGCCTGACGGCGATGACAACGGACGCGATCATCGCCGTTGACCAGGGCACCAGCTCCACCAAGTGCCTGGTGATCGAGAGAAGCGGCGACGTGCTTGCGCGTGCTTCCGTGCCATTGGCCGAGAGCTGCCCGAGGCCGGGCTGGGTCGAGCAGGATGGAGAGGAAATCTGGGCGAGCGTCAATTCGGCGGTCGCCCAAGCTACGCATCAGGTTGACGCTGTCCGCGTGGCGGCGATTGGATTTTCGACGCAGCGTGAGTCGCTGATGCTGTGGGATCGTCGCAGCGGCGCCGCGATATCTTCGTTATTATCGTGGCAAGACCAGCGTACCGTCTTTCTGGCGCGGGGCATGAGGAACGGAGACGCGCCGGAACGGGTGCGCATGATCAGTGGGCTGCCGCTCGATCCCATGTTCTCGGCGCTCAAGGCTCGGTGGCTTCTTGACGCCTACGATCAGGACCGAATTCGTTCTCGTGCGGGCGCGCTCGCGCTTGGAACGGTCGATTCATGGCTGGTCTCCCGGCTTGGAGGGGGACACACGATCGAGATCGGCAATGCTTCGCGCACGCAGCTACTGGATACCCGCCGCGGCGTGTGGTCGGACGAACTCTGCGCGCTCTTCGGCGTGGCGAAGCAGGCGCTCCCCGCGGTCACCTCGTCGGTGGGGCCGTTTCCAAAAACGCGTGCATTCGCGTCCCTACCGGATGGGATTCCAATCGCCGCGGTTTTGGGTGACTCGCATGCGGCGCTGTTCGGCCATGGGCTGCATGCCACGGGTACCGTCAAGGCCACCTACGGCACCGGATCGTCGGTCATGGGCCTGATTGGTGAGCGAGTCGTCGGGGACGCGTCCGGCACCTGCCTGACGATTGCCTGGCAGGTCAGGGATGCGCCGCCGGCCTATGCCGTCGAGGGTAATATTCGTTCGGCCGGATCCACCCTGCGGTGGCTCGCCAACATCTTTGGCCTGTCCGTCGAGGAGCTCATCGGCGAGGCGATTACGGCGCCTGCTGCCCAGGTTCATCTGGTTCCGGCTTTCAATGGTCTCGGCGCCCCCTATTGGGACGACAATGCCACCGCGCTCCTCGCGGACTTCAAACTGAGCACCACGCGCAGCGCGCTGTTTCGTGGGGCCTTTGAGTCCATCCCGCATCAGGTGGCTGACGTCATTGAGGATGTCGAGCGGTCGACAGGGCTCACGATCAATGAGCTGCACGCCGACGGTGGCCCGTCCGCCAACAATGATCTCATGCAGCTTCAGGCTGATCTTGTCGGCAGGCCTGTTTACCGTGCCACGACATCCGAACTTTCCGCGCTCGGCGCGGCGCATCTGGCGGGTCTTGCAACGGGTTTTTGGTCCGAGGCCGAAATTGCCCATCTATCCAGGAGGCGCGACGAGTTCAGACCGCAAATCGGCGATGCCGCTCGTGCCGAACAGCGCATGCGCTGGCGTGATGCGGTTTGCCGCTCGCGCGGTGCACCCGTTCCTCGAGAGACGAGTCGAATAGCGAACGCTGCCTGCGACTAGCATACGGAGCCAACCAAAGGGATGCAAATTCAAGCACAGGGGAGGCGGTCTGGGACGCGGCGGCGTTTCAGCCTGACAGTCGGCACGCAAGGAACGCTGGTCGGGCTCGTCGTGCTGTGCATCCTGTTTTCCCTCCTCACGCCGTACTTTCTGACGTTCAACAATTTCCTCAATATTCTCGATCAAGTGACCGTTCTCGGAATCATGTCGATCGGCATGACGGCAGTTACCATCATCGCCGGCATCGATTTGTCCGTCGGTTCGGTCATCGCGCTCACGATGATGACGCTCGGTGTTTTGAACCATGACCTCGGCTGGCCCTTCGCGGTCGCTGCGGTGGCAGGGGTCGTTGCCGGCGGGTTAAGCGGACTGGTAGCGGGTGGCCTGATCACCTACGCCCGGCTCCCCGACTTCATAGCCACCTTGGCACTGATGTCCGTCGACCGTGGGATTGCGAACCTGCTTACGGGTGGGCAGCAGGTCATCGGCTACCCGGGCTGGTTCACCAGCCTGTCGGCGGAGCGGCACCTCGGCTTTCTGTCGATGACCACCCTTCTGTTCATTCTGATCGCCATCGCGTCCGGCGTCTATCTGCACTTCAGGACAGGAGGACGGCAACTCTACGTCATCGGCGGCAGCAAGGAAGTTGCACGGCTGGCCGGTATCAATGTCAAGAAAGCCACGATCGTGGTCTATGTCGCCTCCGGGCTGCTGTCCGGCGTTGCGGCCATCACGCTCGCGGCACGGATGAACGCGTCTCTGCCGAGTGCCGGCCTTGGCTACGAACTCGATGCGATTGCGGCGGTGGTGATCGGCGGGGCCAGCCTGTTCGGCGGAGTCGGAACGATTACCGGGACGGTGATTGGCGTCCTCATCATTGGGGTGTTGCGTAACGGCCTCAATCTGATGGGCGTCTCTCCGTTCTTCCAGGAGGTCGTGATCGGCGCCGTCGTTGCGGCGGCCGTCGCGCTCGATACCCTCGGCAAGAAAGAGGCGTGACAACCAGGAGGGAGGTGGCGAACGCAGGCCCCAAGAATCTGCCCAAAGTTCTTGCTTTTTAACCAGGAGGAGAACGAGATGAGTTGCAATGTCAAAACACCGGCCATCGTGGCATCGTGCGTGCTGGCCGGGCTCGCATGCGGCATCACACCGTCGCAGGCCAAGGACGTCACGCTGGGGCTGGCAGTTGCCAATCTCCAGGCTCCCTTCTTCAACTTCATCAAGCGCGCCGTGAGTGCGGCTGCGCAAAAGGCAGGCGACAAGGTCATCACGGCCGATGCAAACGGCGATTCGGCAAAGCAGGTGAGCCAGGTGCAGGACCTGATCAGCCGAAAGGTAGAGGCCTTGATCTATATACCCGCCGGCGCAACGGCGGCAGCGATCCCCGTGCAGGCTGCCCGCAAGGCACATATCCCCGTGGTTGCGGTAGACCGGAACCCGCCGAGCGCACCGGCCGACAGTTTCGTCGCGACCGACAGCGTCCAGGCGGCGAAGGAACTCGGCGATTACATCTGCAAGGATGTCGGTGGCAAAGGGACGATGGCGGTCGTTCAGGGGCAGCTCGGCACGACGCCAGAGGTGGCCCGCACCGAGGGCATGCAGGAAGCGCTGAAGAGCTGCCCCGGCGTCAAAGTTGTGATACGCCAGGCCAGCAAGCAGTGGCACGAAAACGAAGGCTATGACATCGCCCAGGCGATGCTGCAGCGCAATCCCAATATCACGATCATCTGGGGACAGGCCGATGCGCTGGCGCTCGGTGCGGCGCAAGCCTTGCGATCCGCCCACCTCTCTCACAAGGTGCATGTCTATGGCTTCGACGGAGACCCATCCGGTCTGGAGGCCGTGAAGAACGGCGCCATCGATGCGACCATGTGTCAGAAGACCAACTACATGGGCAAGCTGGCCTTTGAAACGGCGATCAAGCTGATCAACGGACAAGCGGTTCCAAAAGAGCAACTTCAATCCGCGGTTCTGGTTACCAAGGCGAATGCCGAAAAGTACATCGCCAATCATCCGTAAGTTACGGACAAACGACGTGGCGATGCCATCGCCAGTCCACACGAACTCCGCGCAAGAGAGCCCCTCCTGGGGGCTCTCCGTCCGGGGCGTGAGCAAGCAGTTCGGCCTTATCGAGGTGTTGACCGCAATCGATATGGACGTTGCGCCCGGGCAGGTCGTTGCGCTGCTCGGCGAAAACGGTGCCGGCAAGTCGACGCTTGCTTCGATCATCGCCGGTGTCTTTCCACCGACGCGTGGCAGCATGGTCTGGCGCGGGCAACCCTACGGTCCGGCCGATCCGGGGCAGGCGCTGGAGAGCGGGATCGGCTTGATTCATCAGGAAATCCGGCTTTTGACGCATCTGTCCATCGCGGAAAACATGTTTACCGGGCGTTTGCCGCTCAGGCATGGATGGCTGGACCGGGCGGAGATGAACCGCCTGGCGGTGATGCAGTTGGAGCGTGTCGGCCTTGATGTCCCGCCGACGACGTTGGTGCGCCGGCTTAGCGTTTCTGCTCAACAGCAGGTGGAAATCGCCAAGGCGCTGACGATGAACGCGAGGCTGCTTATTTTTGACGAGCCGACTGCAGCACTTGGTGAAAAGGAGACCGAGCGTCTCTTCGAGCAGATCGAGTGGCTGAAGCGGGAAGGTGTAGGCTTCATCTATGTCAGTCACCGGCTCGAGGAGATCGGGCGCGTTGCTGACAAAGTCGTTGTGCTGCGCGACGGCCGGCTGATTGCATCACACGACTCGGGCAAGGTTCCGGTCAAGACGCTCGTCACGGAGATGGTCGGGCGCACCGTAGGGCGCCTGTTCCCGGAAAAGGGTGAGCCCGAGCAACGGGAAGTGCTTGCGGTCAGGGGGCTTACCTCCAGGAGAGGCGCCTTTCATGATATCAGTTTTTCGGTGTGGGCGGGTGAAGTCTTCGGGATTGCCGGCGTCGTCGGTGCGGGCCGCACGGAGCTGGTGCGCGCGATCGTCGGCGCCGATCCGATCGGTGCCGGCACAATCGAAATCGACGGCAAACCTGCCCGGATTGCGTCTCCGGGCGATGCACTTGCCGCCGGCATGGTCATGGTGCCGGAGGACAGGAAGCTGCAGGGCCTTGTGCTGATGCATTCTCTGGCGCGGAACATGGCCTATGGAAACTTTGATCGGATCGCGCCGACCGGGTGGGTAAACCCGCGGAAGGTGCATGAGCATGCCGAGCTGGGTATCCGTCGAATGCATATCCGCGGTTCTGCAAACCAGCTTGCGGGCCGCCTTTCCGGGGGCAACCAGCAGAAAGCGCTGATCGCGCGCTGGATATCCCGCGACCCGAAGGTCTTCATTCTCGATGAACCGACGCGCGGCATCGATGTCGGGTCGAGAGCGGAGATCTATAATGCGATCTCCCAACTTTCCGCTGCCGGGATGGCGGTCGTTGTCGTCAGCTCTGACCTGGAGGAAATCATCGGCATCTCGCATCGCGTCATGGTGCTGAGCCGCGGAAGCCAGCGGAGGATACTGACGGGCAGGGAAATCAGTCGTGAAGCCATCACTGAACTGGCCACTACATAGGGAGCGGACGAGCTAAGCCATGAGACTGTTCAACCTCGACAATCAGGTTGCAATTGTTACCGGCGCGGCGAGCGGCATCGGGCAGGCGATCGCGATCGGATTTGCGGAAGCGGGAGCCGATGTGGCCTGTCTCGACCGACGGGCAGGGAGTGGCCTGACCGAGACGGTCAGCAAGATTGAGGGATTCGGTCGCAAAGGCATTGCAGTCGAGGCCGACGTCAGCAATGCGGTTATGCTCGACACCGCGATCAAGCAGACCGAGGCTCAGCTCGGAGCTCTGTCGGTTGCTGTCAATGCGGCCGGCATCGCCAATGCTGCGCCGGCTGAGGAGATGTCAGAACAGCAGTGGCGCGAAGTTATCGACGTTAATCTCACGGGCCTTTTTCTCTCAGCGCAGGCGGAAGGCCGCGCGATGCTGGCCCACGGTCGCGGGTCGATCATCAATATTGCGTCGATGTCGGGGACAATCGTGAACAGAGGACTCTTGCAGGCGCATTACAACGCCTCGAAGGCCGGCGTGATCCATCTGACGAAGAGCCTCGCGATGGAGTGGGCTCTGCGCGGTATCCGGGTCAATGCGATCAGTCCGGGTTATACCCTGACGCCGATGAACCTGCGGGCGGAAGTGGCGGAGCAGTGCCAGATCTTCGAAAAGACGACCCCGCTGGGACGGATGGCGAACGTCGGCGAGATGGTCGGCCCAGCCGTGTTCCTTGCTAGCCCAGCTTCATCTTTTGTGACCGGAACAGATTTGATCGTGGATGGCGGCTTCGTTTGCTGGTGAGCGGGTGGGCCCATGCACTTGCGGAGGTTTGCGGCGGCGGTTTTCGGCAAATATGCCAGGGAGTTGCGGGGGCTTTGCGGATGCGCGCGGAACAGCGGGCCTGCGGCCGATTAGCAGCGGGGGCTGGTTCCGGAGCGGCCGACGGAGGCGCGGCTTCGGGAGATGCGGTATCGGGAAGCCTGCGAGGCGATTGACAGCGGGGCGGGTTGTTCTGCTAGGGTAGTAAACCAGTTTACAAACCGCCGCCCGATGCCCATGCGCTCTACCGCCGCCCGCATCCGCGACGTCGCCGCAGAAGCTGCAGTCTCGCCGGCTGCGGTGTCGCGCTATCTCAACGGCTCGCTCAGCCTGCCGCACCCCACCGCCGAACGCATCGACCGCGCGGTCCGCCGCCTCGATTACCGGCCGAACCCGCATGCGCGGCGGCTGAGCCTGGGCCGCGCCGAGGCGATCGGGCTCGTGCTGCCCGACATTGCCAATCCTTTTTTTGCCTGCCTTGCCGGCGCCATCGAAGAGGCGGCTGACCGCGCGGGCCTCGGCCTGATGCTCGCGGCGACCCTGAACCGGCAGGGGCGGGAGCTCGAGTACATCGAACGCATGGGGGCGCGCCTGGTCGACGGGCTCGTGTTCGTCACGAATCACGCTGATGACGGCACGCTCTCCCGGGCACTCAATGCGCGACCCGGTGTGATCCTGATCGACGAGGATGTCCCGGGCGCCCGGGTGCCGAAGATTTTCTCGGACAATGAGGCCGGCGGCTTCCTCGCCGGGCAGCATCTTTTGGCGGCGGGCCACCGGCGCATCGCGTTCGTCGGCGGCCCGGCCGGGCTGATGAGTGCCAACGAGCGCCACGCCGGGCTCGCACGCACCATCGCCGGCTGCCCTGGCGCGAGCCTGGTTACGGCGAGCTTCGGCCCCTATACCCCCGCCGAAGGGGCGCGTGCCGCGGCGGCGCTGCTGGCGCACGAACCGCTTCCGACGGCGATCTTCGCGGCGAGCGACGAACTCGTGCTGGGCGTTCTTCCGGTGCTGCGGGAGGCCGGCATCGGCGTTCCGCAAGCGATGTCGATCGTCGGGTTCGACGATGCCGGCCCGCTGCACCTGCTGGATCCGCCGATCAGCGCGATCCGCCAGCCGGTCAGGGAAATCGGCCGCCGCGCGGTGGCGGCGCTGCTCGCCAAGCCCACCGCTCCGCCGCCCGCAGTGCGTCTTGCCGTTGCGCTGATCGAGCGCGCGTCAGTCAGCGCGCCCGACCGACTTTGCGGCACCTTACCCCGTTGAAACAGGAGGAACCGATCATGAAAAATCCCAGCCGCCGTACGCTGCTCAAGGCCACCGCCCTTGGCGCTCTTGCCGCGCCGCTTGCCGCGCCCTTCGCGGCCCACGCGGCAACACCCACCTTCGCGCTCGTCACCATCAACGAGCAGGCGCTTTTCTTCAATCTGCTCAATGACGGTGCCAAGAAGGCGGCTGCCAAGGCCGGGGCCAAGCTCGTCATCTATAATCCGAACAACGATCCGACCGCGCAGAACAACGCGATCGACGATTACATCCAGGAGAAGGTACAGGGGATCATCGTCGATGCGATCGACGTGAACGGCATCATGCCGGCGGTCGAAAAGGCTTCCCGCGCTGGCATCCCGGTGGTGGCCGTGGATGCGATCCTGCCCAAGGGGCCGCAGAAATCGCAGATCGCCGTCGACAACGAAGGCGGGGGTGCGACGATCGGCAAATACTTCGCCGCTTACGTGCAGAAGAGCATGGGAGGGAAAAGTGCGCTCGGCATCGTCGGCGCGCTCAATTCCTTCATCCAGAATCTGCGCCAGAAGGGCTTCCAGGACACGATCAAGGCCGATCCGGGTATCAAGCTCGTCCAGGTGGTGGACGGGCGCAACATCCAGGACAACGCGATGAGCGTTTCCGAGACCCTGCTGACCGGCAACCCGGAGCTCTCTTCTATTTACGCCACCGGCGAGCCGGCGCTGATCGGGGCGATTGCCGCGGTGCAAAGCGGCGGCCGCACCAAGGACGTGAAGATAGTGGGCTGGGATCTTTCGGCCCAGGCGATCGCCGGGCTCGATGCCGGGTTTGTCATCGCCGTCGTGCAGCAGGACCCGGTCCTGCTGGGTGCTGCCGCCGTCGAGACGCTCTCTGACATCCGTGCCGGCAAGACGGTGCCGGAGCGCGTCAACACCAAGCTCACGATCGTCACCAAGGAGAATGTCGGGCCGTACCGCAAGCTGTTCTCGTGACCGCTGAACCGCTCGTCGCACTCTCCGGGATCGCCAAGTCCTTCGGCTCGATTGCGGCGCTGCGCGGCGTCGATCTCGACCTCTACGCCGGCGAGTGCCTGGGTCTCGTCGGCGACAACGCGGCGGGCAAGTCCACGCTGACGAAGATTCTCGCCGGCGTGCACGAGCCCGACCGCGGCCGCATCGTCATCGCCGGCGAGGCGGTGCATTTCGCGGATCCTGCCGCCGCGCGGGCGCGGCGGATCGAGATGGTGTACCAGGACCTCAGCC
>JBOHMN010000185.1:0-8306 GCA_050730175.1 Acetobacteraceae bacterium
GGAACCCGGCCGTCGATGTTGTGCACGACGAGCGTATGAGACCCGAGGTCTCGAACGACATTCTGGAATAGCGACGCCACGGCCGCCGGTTCGCTTACGTCGCGCTCGTATCGACGCACGCCATGTGTCTTCTCCAGGTTCTCTTCTCCAGGTTCAGCAGGGCCGACTTGCCCGGATTCCTGGCCGCGATGCCGACACGCGTCCCGTTTTTCGCGAACAGCCTGGCGCAACCCGAACCGATCCCGGGGCCACCTCCGACGATGAGTGTAACGTCTCGTATGGAAGATTGCGGGCCGCGCTGGTCGGATTGAGTCATCTGTCGTGCTCCTACGTTGTTCAGGAAATCAGCGAGGGCGCCAAGTGTGGCTAGCGGCATGCCAATCGTGCCCGTGCGGCGGCAAGTATGCGGTCCGACAGTTTCGGATCGTCGACGGCGCGCGCCAAAGTCAGCGCGCCGACCATCGTCGCGACAATGGCCAGCGCCTCGTCTTCTGACTTGCGGCTGCCCGGCATCAGGCTGGCGATCCGTTTCGTGATCGCCCGCACGGCGCCCGTGAAGTTGTGCCGGATCGCGGCGCCCTGGCGCGGGATTTCACCTGCCAGAGCCGCCACCACGCAGCCATCGCCCCGCCGTTCCCGATGATCCGCGGAGAGGTACCGGGTGATGTAGTCGTTCAGGGTCCCGGCTTTGCTCATGCGCGCCGAACTCGCACTCTGGGCATGACTTAACGCCTCGGCGGCCAGACGTTCCTTGGAGCCGAACTGGCTGTACAGGCTGCCGTGGGTCAGTCCGGCGGCGTCGGTCAGGGCATCGACGCCAACGCCTGACAGGCCGTGCTCCCGGAACAACCGGGCGGCTTCGGTCAGGATACGCTCTCGATTCTCGGCTGCTTTTTCCTTTGAAACCCGCATGACTCTACCTTCTCGGCCGCGCGAAAAAGACCTTGACATTATTAATGGCGATCGTCACTAATATTGTCAATCATGACGATCGTCATCAATATGGCGATCGCCCAACTGCCGGAGTCCGACGATGTCGAATGCAAACACCGCGCTCCTTACCGGCGCTTCCGCGGGCATTGGCGCCGTTTACGCCGACCGCTTGGCGCGCTGCGGCCGTGACCTGATCCTGGTGGCTCGCGATGAAGCTCGGCTGAACGCTTTGGCCCGACGCCTGCGTGCCGAGACCGGCCGTTCCGTGGAAATTCTGACCGCGGACCTGGCGGCACCGCCGGATCTGTTGCGGGTCGACCGCCGGCTGCGCCTGGACCCGTCCATTGGCATGTTGGTGAACAATGCGGGCATCGCCGTTGCCGGGCCGATGCATGGTTCGGACGTGGACCGGCTGGAGGCGATGGTGAACATCAACATCACCGCAGCACTCCGCCTGGCGCATGCCGCCGTCGAGGGTTTCGTGGCGCGTGGCCGCGGGACGCTGATCAATGTCTCTTCCGTTCTGGCCCTGGCGCCCGAGCGGTTCAATGCCGTCTACAGCGGGACCAAATCCTTCATGCTGAGCCTCAGCATGGCGCTGCAGACTGAACTGGCGGACACCGGCATCCGCGTCCAGGTAGTGCTGCCGGGCGCCACCCGCACCGAACTCTGGAGCAAGGCCGGCGTAGATGTCGCGGCGATGCCTGCCGACATGCTTATGGACGCCGATGAACTCGTGGACGCGGCGCTGGCGGGTCTGGACATCGGCGAGACGGTGACGATCCCATCCTTACCGGACATGGTCGAGTGGTCGCGGTTCAACGACGCGCGTCTCGCGTTGGCGCCGAATTTGTCGCTGGCACACGCGGCCAAGCGGTACCATAAAACGGGCGAAGCAGCGTGACCGCGCCGGCGAGGCCGGGTCTCGTCCTGGCCATCGTCTGCGCTGGCGTCGTGCTGGCCAGTCTCGACCTCTTCATCGTCAATGTGGCACTGCCGAACATCGGGCAGGAGTTGAACGACGCGAATCTGGGGGATCTGTCCTGGATTTTGAATGGCTATGCCATCGTTTACGCGGCGCTCCTGGTATTTTGTGGCAGGCTGGCCGAACGCTTTCCGCGAAACCACAGCTTCCTCGCGGGCATCGCCCTGTTCACCGTTGCGTCGGCCGCCTGCGCCTTCGCGAACAGTCTCGAAACCCTGGTTGCCTTTCGCCTCGTGCAGGCGGCCGGGGCGGCGCTGCTCACCCCGACGTCGCTGGGGCTGATCCTGGCGACCTTTTCGGCTGAGCGCCGTGGCGGCGCGGTTCGCAGCTGGGCGGCGGTCGGCGGGTTTGCCGCCGCCCTGGGGCCTTTGGTAGGCGGATTGCTGGTCACGTACAGTTGGCGGTGGATATTTCTGGTCAACGTGCCGATTGGCCTGCTCGCGTTGGTGGTCGGCTGGATCAAACTTCCCAGGGTTTCCGGCCACGAGGTTCCGGCACCGAATTTTTTGGCGGCCGCTCTGATCTCCGCCGGCATTGCTACGCTGACATTCGGGATCGTGAAGCTGAACGATTGGGGGTGGAACTCGTATGGCGTCTCGCTGAGCTTCGCGGCGGCGGTGACAATGTTGGCGTTGTTCGTGGCGCACTGTCTGCGGTCCGGCAACCCGTTTATCGACCCGACCCTGTTTCGCATCCGGGATTTTGCCGGTGCGTGTTTGACAATGGCGCCGTTTTCCGTCGCGTTCGGCGGCTTTCTGCTCTCGATCGTGCTGTGGGAGCAGGGCGTATGGAACTGGCCTGCCATGAAGATCGGCCTGGCGATCGCACCGGGTCCCTTCATGGTTCCAGTCACGTCGTCGTTGTTGGCCGGACGGTTGATCGCCCGTTTCGGCGCCGCGACGGTCGTGGCGGCCGGACTGGCTATCTTCGCCGCAGGCCTGATCCCATGGGTCGCGATGGCCGGATCGCACCCCGACCTGGGGTTCGCCGCCGTCTGCATGACGCCGTCGGGCATCGGTGTCGGGCTGGCGCTGCCGACGCTGATGGGAGTCGGCACGTCGGCGCTTCCGGCGTCATCGTTCGCAACCGGTTCCGCCGTGATCAACATGGTTCGCCAACTCGGTCTCGCCGTTGGCGTCGCGATTTTCGTCGCCATCGTCGGATCCTCCGGCTCGGCGGAGGCGCACATGGCAGCGTTTCGTCTTGCTTGGTGGGTGATGGTGGTAATCACCGCGCTTGGCCTGCTCCCGCTGCTTCTGCTGCGGCGGTGGAGGCACGCCCCTGCCGTCATGGAACCCGCGTAAATCGGCCCGACCAAACATGTGCATCGCGACTTTATGCGCCATCGAAACACCCTGTCGATACGACAACGAGGAGATCCCGATGGTATTCAAAGCACTTTTGGCGACAAGAACAGCTGAGAAGATTTCGACGACCCTCGTCGAGATGAATGAGAATGACTTGATGCCGGCCGATGTCACGGTCGCGGTCGATTATTCGACGGTGAACTACAAGGATGCGATGGCGCTATCCGGACATGCTGACGTCATCAAACAGTTTCCGCTCATCCCGGGCATCGATCTCGCGGGCATAGTGGAAGCGTCCTCTTATCCCGGAATTGAAATCGGTGACCGGGTCGTTGCCAACAGCTGGGGATTGAGCCAGACCCATCACGGTGGCTACGCCCAGAAGGCAAGGCTTGCTGGCCACTGGCTTATCAAGATCCCGGCGCCCCTGTCGACCAAGGATGCGATGGCCATCGGCACCGCCGGCTATACGGCGATGCTGAGCGTGCTCGCTCTCGAATATGGCGGTATCACGCCCAAACGGGGTGACATCCTCGTCACAGGCGCCAATGGCGGGGTCGGCTCGATCGCGATCGCTCTTCTGTCCAACCTCGGTTACCGCGTGATCGCATCCACCGGTCGTCTGGAGCAAGCAGACTATCTGAAAGAGCTGGGTGCGGCGGAAGTCATCGATCGCCGTACGCTCTCGGAGCCGGGAGAACCGCTTGCGGGCGAACGATGGGCCGGCGCCATCGATTCCGTCGGCAGCCATACGCTGGCAAATGTGCTGGCGCGAACCAAGTATCGCGGTGTGGTGACGGCCTGCGGTCTGGCGCAGGGAATGGATCTTCCCGCGACTGTCCTGCCCTTTATCCTGCGCAACGTCACGCTTGCTGGCATCGATTCCGTCAACGCGCCGCGCGAGGTCAGGGTCGAAGCCTGGTCGCGCCTGGCGCGCGATCTCGATCTCAAGAAGCTTGCCCGCACCACGCAGACGGTCGGCCTCGTTGACGTTCCTCAAGTCGCGGCCCGGATGCTCGAAGGGAAAGTTCAGGGCCGCACGGTCGTCGACGTCAACGCGTGACAGATGCTGCGATTGGCGACCTCAGCGATACTGGGCTGATGCCGGCCTTTCATAAGAAATTTGGAAACAAAACATCATGAAAGCCTTCATCGTCGATCGATACAAGAAGAAAGGAGCCCTGCGCCTCGGCGACATGCCGGAGCAAGTGCTGCAGGACGACGATGTCCTGGTCCAGGTTCATGCGGCCGGGTTCAATCTCCTCGATTCGAAGATAAGGGACGGAGAGTTCGAACTTATCCTGCCGTATCGCCTGCCCTTCGCCCTGGGACACGATGTGGCCGGAACCGTGGTTCGGGTCGGATCGAAAGCCGGGCAATTCAAGCCGGGCGACGAGGTCTATGCCCGACCGCGAGACGGCCGGGTCACGACATTCGCGGAATTCATCGCCATGAATGAAGCCGACGTGGCGCTCGAGCCGAAGAACCTGAGCATGGAGGAAGCCGCTTCCATCCCCCTGGTAGGGCTGACGACCTGGCAGGTGATGGTCGAGCGAGCAAACCTGAAGAAAGGGCAGAAAGTCCCTATCCATGCCGGCTCCGGCGGCGTGGGCACCTTCGCCATCCAGTTGGCAAAGCATCTCGGTGCGACGGTCGCGACGACGACGAGCACGGCGAATATCGCCCTAGTCCGGAGCCTCGGCGCCGATGTCGCTGTGGACTACAAGAAGGACGACTTCGAGAAGGTCCTGTCCGGCTATGACGTCGTGCTCAACAGCCTGGACAGCGACACGCTCCAAAAATCGCTGAGCGTGGTGAAGCCCGGCGGCAAGCTCATTTCGACATCAGGTCCGCCGGACCCCGATTTCGCGAGGGAACAAGGACTGAACTGGTTCCTGCAGCAAGTCACGCGCCTTCTGAGCTTCGGCATCCGAAGGAAGACCAAGCGCAATCGCGTCAGCTATTCGTTCCTGTTCATGCGCGCGAACGGCGAGCAGCTGAGCCACGTTACGTCGCTGATCGAAGCCGGGATCATTCGCCCCGTCATGGACCGGTTCTTCCCGTTCGAAGCGACGAACGAAGCCTTGGCTTACATCGAAACGGGGCGGTCAAAAGGCAAAGTCGCCGTTAAGGTAAAATAGGCAAGAAGAGGAGCACGACATGCCCCACCCACTGCAAACCGGATCGATAAGTAACTGGGTGGACACGCCCACCAAAAGCGCCGATGTCGCGTGGACGACGTTCGTTTACCGTCAGCTTGGCCCCGCGACCGGCGTCCCGGTCGTCGCGCTAAATCATTGGGGCGCGGTCCTGGACAATTTCGATCCGCGCATCGTCGACGGCCTTGCCGCGACCAGGCCTGTGATCGCCGTCGACTATCGGGGCGTCGGCGCGTCGGGCGGAAAGGCGCCGCTTACTGTGGCTGAGATGGCGCAGGACGCTATCGCCCTTATCCGAGCGCTGGGTTTCAAGGAAGTCGACCTGATCGGCTTCTCGCTTGGCGGTTTCGTGGCGCAGGACATTGTCCTGAAAACACCTGACTTTGTTCGGAAGGTTATTCTAGCCGGCACTGGCCCGGCAGGCGGCGAAGGCATTGAGAAGGTCGGTGCTGTGTCCTGGCCGCTCATCATCAAAGGTATGCTGACATTCCGGGACCCAAAATTCTACCTCTTCTTCACCTCGACCACGAACGGTCGCCGCGCCGCGCAGGCTTTCCTTGATCGGCTGCGAGAACGCAAGGCGGATCGCGACAAGCCGATCACGATGGCCGCGTTCCTGAGGCAACTCAAAGCGATCAAGGCTTGGGGCACGCAGGCGCCACAGGATCTCAGCGTGATCCGGAAGCCGGTTCTGGTCGCGAATGGCGATCACGATATCATGGTGCCCAGCAGCAACGCGATCGATCTGGCGCGGCGCCTACCGAACTCGGAACTCGCTTTTTATGAGGATGCCGGGCACGGCGGCATTTTTCAGTATCACGAGGCCTTTGTGAGCAAGGCGCTCGAGTTCCTCGCGCGCTGATGCCTGCCGAACTCACCAATGGACAATATCGGGAGGCGCTTGCGATCACCGTCGCGCGCGAGGGCTCAGCCTCGCTCACGGTACGCGCGGCGAGATCGCACGGCCGAGGCCGTCCCGAAGCAAGGAAAGGAACAGGACATGAGATACACACCCTTTGGGAAGACCGGCCTCCGGGTCTCGCAGATTGCGCTCGGCACAGGCAATTTCGGGACCGGGTGGGGCCATGGTGCCGACCCTGACACAAGCAAGGCGGTCTTCGAGGCCTATGCCGACGCCGGCGGCAACTTCATCGACACGGCGGACATCTACCAGTTCGGGCAATCGGAAGAGCTTCTGGGCTCGCTGTTGCAGGGCCGACGCGAGAATTTCGTGCTTGCCACCAAGTTCACCAGCGGCGCTGCACCCAATGCCGACCGGCTTGTTACAGGCAATAGCCGCAAGGCCATGGTTGCTTCCGTGGAAGCGAGCCTCAAGCGGCTCAGGACGGACCGGATCGACATCTATTGGGTGCATTACCCCGATAATGTGACCCCCTCCGAGGAAATCGTCCGTGGCTTCGAGGATCTCGCGCGCGCCGGCAAGATTCTCTATGCGGGCCTTTCGAACTTCCAGGCCTGGCGGCTCGCACGCGCGGTCACTCTGGCGGAACTGAGCCATTCGGTGCCAATCGCGGCCGCGCAGTTCGAGCACAGCCTGGTTCATCGCGAGCCCGAGGCTGATCTGTTTCCAGCGTCCGAAGCGCTCCGGCTCGGAGTCGTCACCTGGTCGCCTCTTGGCGGCGGCATGCTCACCGGCAAATACCGGAAGGGCGAGAAGGGCCGCGCAGAAGGTCTCGGCGGCAAGGTCTTCCAGCCGGAGAACTCGGCTCAGCGCACGCAGATCCTCGACAACGTGCTCGCGGTGGCGGGCGAGCTCGGCGTCAGCGCCGACAAGGTGGCCATTGCCTGGGCCGGGACTCACGGCGCGGTCCCGATGATCGGTCCGCGCTCTCTTACGCAACTCAGCAGCAATCTCGGTGCGCTCGGCTTGGAGCTTTCGGCGGAACACCTCGACAGGCTCGACACCGTCAGCGACATCGACCCATCCGCGCCGAAACGGAAGCCCGTCCCATGGGCTTCCGATGAAAAGTCCGTGACGGCAGTCGCCTGAACGCTACGCCCGACAGGTGCCGCCATCCGAGCAAAGGAGATCATCATGAGCACACGCGACATCGTTCTCGGCCATCCGGTACGGACCGCGATCGGCGCCTATAACGGCACGCTAAAGAACGTGCCCGCCACAGAACTGGGCGCGATCGTCGTGCCGGAAACCTTGCGCCGCGCCGGGCTCGGCGGTGATGAGATCGGCGCAATCGTGATAGGCAACGTCATCCAGGCCGGCAACCGGATGAACCCGGCGCGGCAGGCCTCGATCGGCGGTGGACTTCCGGTCTCTATGCCGGCGATGACCGTCAATCGCGTCTGCGGCTCGGGCGCGCAGGCGATCTTGACCGCTGCACTGGAGATCGCGGCCGGCGACAGCGATGCCGCCGTTGCCGGCGGCCTGGAGAATATGGACCGTGCACCGTATCTGATGAGTGGCGGGCGCTGGGGCTACCGGATGGGACCGGCCCAGATCCTCGACAGCATGCTGACCGATGGGCTCAACGATGCCTTTTCCGGTGAGCATTCCGGCTGGCACACGGAAGATCTCGTCACAAAGTTCCAGATCAGCCGCGCCGATCAGGACGCCTTCGCGGCGCGTTCGCAGCAGCGCTTCGCCGCCGCGCAGAACGCTGGCCGCTTTACGGACGAGATCGTCCCGGTTGAGGTCAAAGGCCGCAAAGGGATAGAAAGTTTCGCCATCGATGAGGCCCCGCGTCCCGAGACGACTATCGAGACGCTCGCGCGGCTAAAGCCGGCCTTCCGTCCGGATGGCACCATCACCGCCGGCAACGCGCCCGGACTGAACAGCGCGGCGGCCGCGATGATCGTCGCAGAGCGCGGCTTCGCCGAGTCGAAAGGCATTGAGCCCATGGGCCGCATTGCCGGCTATGGCGTCGCCGCGGTCGAACCCGGTCT
>JBOHMN010000186.1:0-3531 GCA_050730175.1 Acetobacteraceae bacterium
TTCAGTGGCCTGCTTGTCCCCTTCCGTCTGCTGCCACGGGCAGCAAACGACGGGGGCAGGATACTCTTCATTTTCAGTGGCCTGCTTGTCCCCTTCCGTTTGCTGCCGCGGGTAGCAAACGACGGGGGCAGGACACTCGCATGGCGCTCAATCGTCGCCGATCGCGCTCTCTGGCACGCCCTCGTCGAACGCGTGATCCGCGAAAATGGCGTACGCCGCTTCGCCGTGCACGGCATCGTCGCCGATCGCAAGCGTCTCCTGATCCATCCGGAGCGGCACGAACAGGCTCACAACTTTCAGGATGATGAAGGTGCCCGCGACGTTGAACGCAATGATGAAGAGGGCGCCGTAGATTTGCAGCAGAAGCTGATGCGGATTGCCATAGATCAGGCCGGTTACGCTCACGCCTGGCGCGTCCTTGCCGGTGCCGATGTATTCGAGCATGTTCGGATCGGCGAGAATCCCGACAGAGAGGCCACCCACGATCGCCGCGGCGCCGTGCGTGTGGATGACGCCGAGCGCGTCATCGACCTTGCTGAAAAGAGCGGTCTTGCCGAGCTTGTTCATGCTGAGCCAGGGCAATGTCCCCGCGGCGATGCCGATGATCAGCGCGCCGTAGCCGTTGACGTAGCCTGCCGCGGGCGTAATGGCGACGAGGCCGGCGAGCATGCCGTTGACCGCGCCGAGGACGGAGGGCTTCCCGAACGCCGACATGTCCATCATCGTCCAGGTCAGCACCGCGGCGCAGGCGGCGACGTTGGTGTTGAGCACCGCGGCTCCGGCATCCGCGTTGGCGAAATACGGATCGCCGCCGTTGAAGCCGTTCCAGCCGAGCCAGAGCAGCCCGGCGCCGGCCAGCGTGATGAGCAGGTTGTTGGGCTGAAAGTTTTCCCGGTCCGACTTGAGGCGCGGGCCAACCATCCATGCCGCAACAAAGCCTGATGAAGCCGCCGCCAAGTGGATGACGTAGCCGCCGGAGTAATCGACGACCCCCATCTGAGCAAGCCAGCCGCCGCCCCACAGGCTGAAGGCGCCGATCGTGTACATGAACGTCATCCAGAGCGGCACGAAAATGAGCCAGGCGGAAAACCGCATGCGGCCGACGACCGCGCCGGCAAGAATGATCACGGTGATGGCGGCGAAAACGAACTGGAAGTAAACGAGCGTCGCCATCGGGTAGCGCAATGGCGGCATGCCGGACGCGGCGGCCGGAATCGCCGCCCGCCCGGTCTCGGCCAGCGCTGCCATCGCCGGGCCGGGCGTACCGACGAACGGGAAAAGCTGTGTCCCGAACGCCATCTTGTATCCCCAAAGGACCCAGACCAGCATCACCGCGGCAAACGCGTAAATCGCCATGAATGCGGAGTTGATGGCCCATTTCTTCTTGACGATCCCGCCATAGAGAATGACCAGGCCGGGCACGCTTTGCAGCGCGACAAAGGTTGCCGCGGTGAGCTGCCAGGCATTGTCTCCGGCGTTGAGCCAACTCGGGCCAGGAACCAGCATCGCATTGCCTCCGACCAGGGGTGGACGAGCGTGGCTCGGCCCGTGCTTTCCTTCCGCCAGGGTGCCTTTCCGCGCCCGAACCTTCCTCAGGAACGGAGGCGGGCATCCTGGTCTACCTCCTCCCTAAGCAAACGGTGTGCCATCCGGCTCCGGCGTTGTCGGCGCGGTGATTACGCCGCGCCAAGGGCGCCGTGCTACCCGATGGCGCGCCGCCGTATGCCTGTTTCGTAGGCATTTGCCTATTCGGCAGGCACAATGCGTCACCCGCGGATGCGAAGGCCTGCCGCTGCGCTCAAACCGGCCGCCGCTCTCCCCGGCAATCCTGGGGTTGCCCGCCGCACCGAGTCCCGCGGCGCATGCCCCGATGCGATGGGTCATCCAGGCGGCGATGAAGCCGGATGACGTTGCCCCGGCGTGGGCGGCGGAGGGCGTTGCGGGACGCCCGGCTCGCTTGTCCCAGAGCGCGCGCGGCAAATCGCCTGACTTGGCGGAAGTGGGTAGTCTGGCGGATCCGAAATCGCCAGGGTACTAACCCGGGCTCACCAATTGTTGCAGTGCGCTATGGACTATCTGCCGTTATCGCTCTCGTCGTTCTCCGCCCTGGTGGTGGTTTTCGCCGTCCTCATCTGGCTGCTCCAGATCGAGGCGTTCGCCTATGCGTATCATCGCCTGGGCCTCAGGACGGGCGCCGTCATCCTGATTCTGGGCGGCTGCCTGGTCGGTTCCTACTTCAATGTTCCGGTTGCCAGCCTGCCGGGCCGGCAGGTTGTCTCGGGCCGCGTCGTCGATTATTTCGGGGTCGGATATGTGATCCCGGTCGTCGTCGACTGGCCGGGGACGGTGATTGCCGTAAATGTCGGCGGAGCAATCATCCCGGTTGCCGTATCGGTCTATCTTTTTCTCCGCCACCACCTCTGGCTGAGCGCTCCGATTGCAACGATTGGCGTTGCGGCGGTCACGCATGCCATCGCGCACCCGGTGCCCGGCCTCGGTATCGCGCTTCCCATTTTCGCTCCGGCGATCGCGGCCGCGGTGATCGCAATGGTGCTTTCGCGGCGAAGGGCAGCGCCGGTCGCCTACATCTGCGGCAGCGTCGGCACGCTCATCGGCGCCGATCTTCTCAACCTCGAGAAGCTGCAACAGCTCAGCGCGCCAGTCGCCTCGATCGGCGGTGCCGGAACCTTCGATGGGGTCTTTCTCACCGGCATTCTGGCCGTGCTGATCGCAGCGCTGGTGCGGGGGCCGGACGATAGACCGCCTCGCCCTGAGCCCGGCGGGCCGGCGCAACCGGCGTGACCGGATCGCTTTTTGCCGCCAGTCTCAGCGCGAACTCCGCAGCACGAGCGGAGGCGGGAATCCAGTCCGGCCGACCCGCTGCCACATGTCGTTTAGCGGCGTTGCTTATCCTGCCGGATGCAGGTTCATCGCGTGCAGCGTCGCCCAGTCGAGCTGGCCGGTGACCGCGAGCCCGTGCGCAGCTTGGTACTGTCGCGCGCCGCTTTCCGTGCGCGGCCCCCAGATGCCGTCGATGCGGATCGTATAGAGGTGATCTTTTGCCAGGATATGCTGCACCTGTCGCACCAGCGAGTGGGACGCCTCGTTCGCAGCCGGGTTGCTTGGCGGCGGCATCGGAGCCGCGGGAACGGCGACCTCTTTCGGTGGCGTCGCCGGTGCCGCGGTCTTGGCCGGTTTGGTGGCACACCCCGATGCGGCCGCAGCCGCACCGAACGCGAGGACGAGACCCATCGCATGCAGCTTCATCACACGCACCTCCCGTATTGCTTGTTGTTTGGCGGCAATTTGCGCGCAGGCGGTGAAAATGGAGATCGGTTGCCTTCCCCGCCAGTCTCTTCGCGATCGCTATCAGCGTGCGGCGAGAGCAATATCACCCTGACTGGAATCGCTAGATGCCAGTCAGGGTGATGAACTTGCTCGAGAAAGCAAACCCAGAGCATGTTCAGCCGGCGTGAACGCGCTTGTCTTCTGGCTCTGCCATCCGTTCGGGTCAGAGTGAGATGCCTGGGC
>JBOHMN010000187.1:0-4859 GCA_050730175.1 Acetobacteraceae bacterium
CGACTTCGGCCATGTGTTGCAGAATGCTCGGATCAACCGGCCGGCTGATGGTCAGCATCAGCGGCGGAATCGAATCGAGCCGCGCCACCGCCTCGACCGAGGTGCCATGGTCCGTGTTGAGCACGGCCACGTTGCCCGACCGCGCCTGCTGCACCGCCCAGGCCGGCGGCGGCCCGGTGCCGAAGCCGGCCATCAGCCCGGAGGAGGCGATCACCTGGCCGGTCAGAGGCTCGAAGATCACCGCCTCGGTCAACCCCCGGAGCGCCGTCTGCGTCGCCAGCACCTGCGCAAACTGCCCGGGCGCATTGGCGAACACCTCGCCCGCGCGCGTGAGGTCGTTGGCCATCGCCAGCGCGTCGGCGCGGATCGTGTCGCGATGCTCCTCCAGATAGCCGCGCGAGACCTGCAGGCTCTCGTCAAGCGCCGTGCGCACCCGGTCGTTGAACCAGGCCTGAATGCCGTAGTGGAAGAACGCCGTCGCGAACACCGCGAGCAGGATCGCCGGCACCACCGCAACCACGCTGAACAGCAGCACCAGCCGTACATGCAGGCGCGAGCCTGCCGAGCCGCGCCTTCGCTCCACCCAGACCCGCGTCAATCGGACCGCGAGCAACAGCCCGAGCAGCAGCAGGACGATCAGGTTGGCGAGCACCATGCCCACCACCCAGTTTGGCGAGACCCCGAACTTCACGCCGCCCGCGAGCACGGCGAACGTTGCGATACCGAGCGCAAGTGCACTCGCCGCAAGCACCAGCGTGACCACGCGCCCGAGTGCCACCTCGAGCGCACGGCCGAGCCAGGACGCGCGCTCTCCGCCGAGCACGGGCGCCGGCCCGAAGAGTGGCCCTGGAGGCGCGTGGTTCATCTGCTGTCGCCGGCCATGGTCAGCCGATTCCCCGCAGGACCTCGATCTCGAGATCGCGGATCTTCTTACGAAGCGTATTGCGGTTGAGGCCGAGGATTGCCGCTGCCTTGATCTGATTGCCGCGCGTTACCGAGAGAGCGGCGCGAATCAGTGGCCGCTCGATCTCGGCGAGCACCTGCTCATGGATCGTGCCAGCATGGCCGGCCTGAGTTCGGGCCAGCAGGTCGCGGAAGTGCCGCTCCAAAAGTTCGGAAAATAGCCCGTTGGCGGCTTCGCTTTCCGGGGCGGCCGGTCCGGCCGGCGCGGCAAACTCCCGCCCCACCGCCTCGGCCGTGATGGTCTCGCCCGGGCAGAGCACGGCAAGCCGGCGCATCAGGTTCGCAAGCTCACGCACATTGCCCGGCCAGCGATAGCGAGCCAAGCGCTCGATCGCCCCGGCGTCGAGCAGCTTGGCCATCATGCCGTCGGTGCGCGCCTGCTGCAGGAAATGCCGGGCCAGCGGCACGATGTCTTCGACCCGTTCGCGCAATGGCGGCAGCCGGATCGGCACCACGTTCAACCGATAGAACAGATCCTGGCGGAACACGCCACGCCGGATCAACTCGACGAGATCGCGATGAGTTGCGGCGATGATCCGCACGTTGACTCGGATCGGCTCGCGCCCGCCGACACTGTTGAACTCGCCCTCCTGGAGCACACGCAACAGCCGGGTCTGCGCTTCCGGCGGCATGTCGCCGATTTCGTCGAGAAAGAGCGTGCCGCCGTCCGCCTGCTGGAAGCGCCCAAGATTCCGTCCAATCGCACCGGTGAAGGCACCACGCTCGTGCCCGAACAGCTCGGCCTCCACCAGTTCGCGCGGAATCGCGGCCATGTTGATGGCGACGAACGGCCCGCCGCGCCGCCGCCCGTAATCGTGCAGGGCATGTGCGACGAGTTCCTTCCCGGTGCCGGACTCGCCGGTGATCATTACCGTCAGATCCGTAGTCGTCATGCGGGCGATGCTGCGGTAGATCTCCTGCATCGCAGGACTCCGCCCGATCAGGGGCAGGCGCTCCCCGGCTTCTGCCGGCGGGCCTGCTTCAGGCCGCGCCGGCGCCATGAGCGCGTGCTCGACGACTGTCAGGAGCTCCTTCAGATCGAACGGCTTGGGCAAATATTCGAACGCCCCCCGCTGCGCCGCATTCACCGCCGTCAGCAGCGTCGATTGCGCGCTCATCACGATCACGCGGAGTTCGGGGCGGAGCTTCCGGATACGCGGAATGAGATCGATCCCGTCGCCGTCCGGCATCACCACGTCGGTGATGACGAGGTCGCCTTCGCCCTCCTCGACCCAGCGCCACAGCATCGACGCATTCGAGGTGCAGCGCACTTCGTACCCTGAGCGGCCGAGCGCCTGTGCCAGCACCGTGCGGATCGAACGATCGTCGTCGGCCACCAGCACCGTCGGCATGCCGCCTCCCGCCACGCTCACTGGGATTGCGCTTCCTGCGCCTCGGCTGCCGCGAGCACTGGCAGATGCAGGCGGAACTCGGTACGCCCGGGGCGGCTTTCAACATCGATCAGCCCGCCATGCTCGCCCACGATCTTGGCGACCAGCGCGAGCCCGAGCCCGCCCCCTCCGTCCTTGCCCGAGACGAACGGCTGGAAGAGATCCGGCCTGAGTGCTGCCGGAATGCCTGGGCCGTTGTCGCGCACGCCGACCACGAGGGGCAGGTGCCGGCGCTCTCCGGTCCCCTCCCCGGCCAGCCACACGCCTTGCCGGTATGCAGTCGAGAGCACGATCTCGCCACCAGGCTGACCGCTTGCCGTGATCGCCTCAGCGGCATTCTTCACCAGATTGAGCATCACCTGCACCAACTGGTCGCGGTTGCCGAAGGCAGGCGGCAGCGACGGATCATAGGCCTCGACCAGCCGGATATGCTGTGCAAAGCCGTTCTCAGCCAGTCGCCGCACATGTTCGAGCACTCGATGGATGTTCACCGCGCCGCGCTCTACCGGGTCACGGCCCAGCATCTCCATCCGTTCGATCAGCGCGCGGATCCGGTCTGCTTCGTCGCGGATGAGCACCGCCAGTTCGCGGTCGGCAGGGCCGCTGGTCGCCTCCAGGAGTTGCGCCGCGCCGCGAATTCCGGAGAGCGGATTCTTGACTTCGTGCGCCAGCAGAGCGGCCATGCCGGCGACGCCGCGGGTGGCCGAGGCAATGCGAGCCCCGGGGTCGAAGGCGCGCGCAACCTCGGTTCCCTCCAAGCCGATGACCACCCCTCCCACGAGTTCGGCCAACGGCGCCACCTGTGCGTTGACCTCGCGCCGCGCGAGTCTTGGACTTTCGAGCGCCAGCGCGTGCGCAGCAATCGTCACTCCGCGGCTCCGGACCTCGGTGATCATCTGAAATAGCGTGCTCTCTCCCGGCACGAAGTCGGCGAGAGTCATCCCGGCAAGCTGTGAAGCGGAGGCAACGAAAAACTGCTCTGCGGCGAGGTTGGCGGACACGAACCGGTCCGAGGCGTCGAGCGCCACCACCGCGACCGGCAGTTGCGCCAGGATCGCCGCGGCCTTGAGTGGCATGATGGCCGGCCGCCCAGCCACGGCTGGTCCGAGCGCCGTGCGCCTCATGCCGCCAGCGCCACCGGCTCCGCCAGCCGCGCAATCCCTCGAGCGATCAGCGGGTCGAGAAATGCTGCGAGCTGCTGCTCGACCTCATCCGGCTCTTCGAGCCGGGTGACGGAGCCGCGGAATGCGGCAGCTCCGGGCAGCCCGCGCGCATACCAGCCGAGATGCTTGCGCGCGATCCTCACTCCCGCGGCCAAGCCGTAGTGCGAGAGCATGGCGCGGAAATGTCCGAGCGCGATCCCCTTTTGCTGCTCCAGGGCCGGGTCCTCGATGCGCCTTCCGCTTTTCAGGAACTCGCCCACCTGGCCGAGAAACCACGGCCGGCCGCAGGCGCCGCGCCCGATCATGACGCCATCGGCTCCGGAGGCTGTGAGCGCCGTCGTGACATCGGCTTCCTCCAGCATATCGCCGTTGACGATCACCGGAATCCGGACGACCTCCTTCACCCGGCGGATCAGCGTCCAGTCCGCGTGCCCGGTGTAGAATTGCTGGCGAGTGCGTCCGTGCACGCTCACCATGCGGATCCCCGCATTCTCGGCGAGCTTCGCGATCGTTGGCGCGTTGAGGCTCGCGTGATCCCAGCCGAGGCGCATCTTGAGGGTGACCGGGACGGCAACCGCCCCGACGACCGCTTCGAGGAGTTTTGCTGCGCCCTGTTCGTCGCGCATCAGCGCCGAGCCCGCCTGCTGACCCAGCGCCACTTTCTTCACCGGGCAGCCGAAATTGATGTCGATCAGGTCAGCCCCACGATCCTCCGCCATGCGCGCTGCCTCGGCCATCGCCGCGGGCTCGCAGCCCGCGAGCTGGATCGCGTTCGGCCCGCCGGCGGCGATCCCGGCCATCGAAAGCGTGCGCTGATTCTCACGAATCATCGCCCAGGAGGCGATCATCTCCGAGACCACCAGGCCGGCCCCCTGTTCGTGGGCGAGCCTCCGGAATGGCAGGTCGCTCACCCCGGACATCGGCGCCAGGATCACCGGCGGATCGATGACGACGCTCCGCCCCGCGCCTTCGAGGCGGATCGGTGCGAGTCTCTGCAATGCCTCATTGCCTATCATTTAGGCAAAATATCCGGGCGCGACCTGGCGTGCAATTGGGCAATCGCCGCACACCGCAATCTGCGGGACCGCTCCGTGCCCGCGGAAGCGGTTACGGCGCCGCTGTCGGCCGGATGATCGGCTCGGGCTACCTTGCCAGCATATCGAAGCGGCCAGGATCCCGGGTCCGACGGCTCAGAAGAATATCCATCGTCGCCGGCAGCGAAACAGGCATCAGATGATGGTGGCCTGAAGCGGTCCGAAAAAGCGCGTCTGGCCCGTTTCCACAGCAATGCGGGCGCGCGCGAGGTCGAGGTACCTGGGTTCGATCTCGTTGCCGATCGAGT
>JBOHMN010000188.1:0-12159 GCA_050730175.1 Acetobacteraceae bacterium
CAACTATACCATCCACGCCCGCAGCCGATCGGATCGCGCGGTTGATTCCTGACGAGCCCTTAGTTCTCCCTCTCCCTTTGGGAGAGGGTCGGGGTGAGGGCCCTTGGCCACGGAGGAGACGAACATGAAAGCTGGCGACGCAATCGCGGCAATCCTCAAGCGCGAGGGCGTGCGGAACATCATCGGCTATCCGGTGAACCACGTCCTCGAGCACGCGGCCAAGGCGGACATCCGGACCGTCATCATCCGCCAAGAGCGGATCGGCCTGCACATGGCCGATGCAATTGCGCGCCTCTCTTCCGGCGCCACGCCTGGCGTCTTCGCCATGCAGCACGGCCCTGGAGCCGAGAACGCCTACGGCGGCGTCGCCCAGGCGTTCGGAGAATCGTCGCCGATTCTCGTGCTGCCGATGGGCTATCCGCGGCGCATCGCGCACATCCCGCCCAACTTCAACGCGGTGCGAAGCATGGCGCCGGTCACGAAGTGGGCGGAGCCGCTGACGAGCGCCGCCGAGATCCCGAACGTCTTCCGCCGCGCCTTCGGCCGCCTCCGGAACGGCCGCGGCGGGCCGGTGCTCGTCGAAATGCCGAGTGACGTCCTCGCCGAGGATTTCCCCGGCGAGATCAATTATGTGCCGGTTCCGAAAGTCCGCAGCGGCCCCGACCCGGCCGCCGTCGAGCGCGTAGCGAAACGGCTCGTCGAAGCGAGGCGGCTCGTCATTTACGCGGGTCAAGGCGTGCACTACGCCCGCGCCTGGGATGAGCTGAAGCGTCTCGCGGAACGGCTCGCCGCCCCGGTCACCACCAGCCTCCAGGGCAAGAGCGCCTTCCCCGAGGACCATCCGCTCGCTCTCGGCTCCGGCGGCCGTGCCATTCCGAGAACGGTTCACGACTTCCTCGCCAGGGCCGACCTGATCTTCGGCATCGGCTGCAGCTTCACCGAAACCAACTTCGGCGTGCGCATGCCGGCGGGCAAGGACATCATCCAGGCAACGCTCGACCCCGCCGATCTCGGCAAGGACGTCGCCGTCGCCGACGGGCTCATCGGCGATGCCGCGCTCACCCTGGCCGCGCTCAACGCGGCGCTCGAGGAAATGCTGCCGCAGCGCCGCGACCCGGCGCCGGTTGCCGCGGAAATTGCCGCTATGCGCGCCGAATGGATGGCGCAGTGGATGCCGCGCCTCACCTCGAACGCGTCGCCGCTCTCGCCCTATCGGGTCATCTGGGACCTGCACAATACCGTCGACCCCGCCAATACCGTCATCACCCACGATGCCGGCAGCCCGCGCGACCAGCTTTCCCCGTTCTGGATGTCTTCGATCCCGCTCTCTTACATCGGCTGGGGCAAGACCACCCAGCTCGGCTACGGGCTCGGTCTCGCGATGGGCGCGAAGCTCGCCGAACCGGAAAAGCTTTGCATCAACGTCTGGGGTGACGCCGCGATCGGCTTCACCGGCATGGACTTCGAAACGGCGGTCAGGGAGCGCATTCCGATTCTCTCGGTACTTCTGAATAACTTTTCGATGGCGATCGAGCTCAAGGTCATGCCGGTCGCGACCGAAAAATATCGCGCCACCGACATCTCCGGCGACTACGCCGCCATGGCGCGCGCCTTCGGCGCGTACGGCGAACGCATCGCCCGGCCGGGAGAGATCGTTCCCGCGATCAGGCGCGGCATCGCCGCGACGAAGGAAGGAAAACCCGCGCTGCTCGAATTCCTGACCAGCCAGGAGGTCGCCCTGTCGACGTTTTGAATTATCTCAGAGAACCACTCCCTTCGTGAGCAGGATGCAGCCATAGGGCCGCGATTCACCGGTCGCTATGATCCCGAACGCGTCGCGCGAGCGCGCATAGAAGATGTGCCGCTCGACGCGCTTGAGCGGCAGCGGCCGTCCCTCGCGCCGGTCCACGATCTGCTGGCAGGCGCGCTGCACTTCGGGAACCTGCTCAGGCTTGTCCACGACCTCCATCCGGAGCGCGGGATCCGGCACGAAATCGTCGAGCGGCATCAGCATAAGGCAGGCATCGAGCACGTCGGGCAGGTCGGCCCCATCCAGCCGCACCAGCCGCCGCGCCAGCGCCACCGCCGGAAAGTGCGCATCGACGAGGGCCACTTCATCGCCGTGCCCCATCGAGGCGAGCAAATGCAAGAGCTCCGGCGTGTGCAGTCGGGTAAGCGTCTTTAGCATTGGCGTTTCCTTCGATTCGGATTCAGCTTACCTCACCCTCTCCCTCTGGGAGAGAGTGGCGCCTAGTAGAGCGTTTTCGTGGATCGACTCCTATCATGCCGCTGATTTCAGTTTGTAGGACCAAGTGTGGACGACAGGATCGCGGTTGAGATCGTCGAGGTACGCCATGATGCGTTGCTTGAGTTCTGCCTTCGAAGCGACGCGGATGTGGCGCGAGAGCGAGCGCGCCATCCTGGAGAAGAAGCCTTCCACCAGGTTGAGCCAGGATCCGTGCTTGGGGGTGAAGACGAAGGTGAAGCGGCCATCGCGCTGGGCGGCGAGCCACCGGTTCGTCTCCTTGGAGATATGGGCGGAGTGATTGTCGAGGACGATCTTGATGGTGGTGTCGGCTGGATAGGCGGCGTCGAGTTTGCTCAGGAAGGCGACGAACTCACGCGAGCGATGGCGGTCTTCGACGCAGGCATGAACCTGTCCGGTGAGCAAGTCGATGCCAGCCAACACAGCAGTTCTCATTTTGCCCAGTCGCGGCCGATGGGGATGCCCGATAGGAGCATTGGAGTGGCGTCGTTGCCTGGTTGGGCGTGCCAGGGTGAGTCTGGATTGCAACAGCTCGGGGTAAATCGGCCGCAATAGGCGGATGGCGGCTTCCGGCGCGACGGCTTTGTCGATTCGATGGCTGGGTGAGCACCACGGACCGCCTGATCGCTGCTGTTCGGCGTTGTTGCCTGGCGATGCCCGACCAGCGGCAGGGACGAAACGTCACCTACGGGCATGGCGGACTTTGGCCTGGCCGCGTTCTCCGCGTTCTTCATGCAGAGCCCGTCCTTTCTGGCGCATCAGCGGCATCTGGCGGCGGGGCACGGCCGATCCAACTGCCAGACCCTGTTCGCGATGGACCGGATCCCCTGCGACAATCAAATTCGCGTCATGCTCGACCCGATCGAGCCGACACAATTCCATCCCGCCTTCACCGCCGCGCTCGCCGAACTGGAGCAATCCGGCGCGATCGACCAGCTGCGCGTCCTCAACGGTCACCTGCTGATCGCGCTGGATGGCACCGAATATTACTGCTCGAACCAGCACCACTGTCCGAATTGCTCGATCCGCAAACGCAGCAATGGCCAAGTGGAGTACCATCACTCCTTGCTCGCCGCGACGCTGGTCTGCCCCGGCCACAACCACGCGGTGCCGCTGGAACCGGAGTTCATCGTTCCTCAGGATGGCCACGAGAAGCAGGACTGCGAGAGTCGCGCCACGCAGCGCTGGCTGGCGGCGCATGGGGCTCGCTACGCCCGGCTCCAGCCGGTGTATCTGGGCGATGACCTGTACTCGCGCCAGCCCACCTGCCAAGCGGTGCTCGACGCAGCGGCGCATTTCATCTTCGTCTGCAAGCCCGCATCCCATCAGACCATCGAGGAATACCGCACCGGTATCGAACTTGCGGAGCTGACCACCCGGGTCAAGGCCCGCGGCGCATCGGGCCGCCACCGCTATCGCTGGCTGTCCGATGTGCCTCTGCGCGACGGCGACGATGCCCTGAAGGTCAATTGGTTCATGATCGAGATCCTCGATCCGGCCGGCAAGGTGACATACCGCAACAGTTTCGTCACCGACTTGCCGGTGGGCCGCGACAGCGTGGCGGAGCTGGCGGCAGCCGGCCGAGCCCGCTGGAAGCTGGAAAATGAGGCGTTCAACACCCTGAAGACCAAGGGCTACCACCTGGAGCACAATTTCGGGCACGGCCAGCAGAACCTCTCCACCGTGCTCGCCACCCTCAACCTGTTGGCGTTCGCCTGCCACACAGTCTGCGAACTGGTGGGGCAGCCTTGGCGCGCAGCCATGCACGGCGCCGGCACCCGCCAGGGCTTCTTCCAGCACCTCCGAGCCATCACCACCTATCTCATCTTCCCCTCATGGGACCATCTGCTCGGGACGCTGGCCTTCACCAGACCCCCACCTCTCGGACCTTGATCATCGCGACCGCTCGGGGGGCAGCCCACTCTGCCCCTTGGTTATTGTGTCGAGGCAAAATGAGAATTCCTCATTATGGCACGCGCCACTGTCTTGCGCGCTTGCCAGGCCTTACACTCCGGCCATGTTGCGCATTCTCCCGATTCCCTTGCTCTCTGACAATTACGGCTGGCTCCTCCAGGACGAGGGCGGCTTCACCGCTTTCGTCGATCCGGGCGAGGAGGGTCCGGCCGCCACGGCCATCAAGGCGGCAGGAGGGCGCCTCGACATGATCCTGCTCACGCATCACCATACCGACCATGTGGCGGGCACCGACGGGCTCAGGAAGCGCTTCGGAGCTCGCGTCGCAGGCAGCGCGGCCGATGCCATGCGCTTGCCGCGACTCGATTGCGCACTCAACCCCGGCGATCAGGTTGCAGTCGGTCGGAATGCTGCCGCGGTGATCGACACCCCAGGCCATACACGCGGCCACGTTGCCTATTTCTTCGTATCAGGACCGGCGCTGCTGGTCGGCGACACGCTCTTCAGCCTCGGTTGCGGCCGGCTGATCGAAGGCACGGCGGAAGAAATGTTCGCAAGCCTCCGCCGCATCGCCGCCTTGTCGGGGGCGACGCAAGTCTGCTGCGGGCACGAATATACACTCGCCAATGCGCGCTTCGCGCTTTCGCTTCGCCCGCAGGATGCTGCACTCAAGGCACGCGCCGCAGAGGCCGCGCGAACCCGCGCCTCGGGCAAGCCGACGGTACCGACCCAGCTCGAAGAGGAATGCCGCCTCAATCCATTCCTGCTGGCGACAAATGCGGCAGAATTCGCCCGCATCCGTGCCCTGAAGGACAAATTTTGAGTGATGAGTTAATGCGAGTGCGGGAGGCGGGCGGCGAGCAGGAGTGCGTCTGAGTGGTCGGCGTAATAGGCGCGCCGCAGCCCAACCCGGTAAAACCCGGCGTTTTCGTAGAGGGCACGGGCCGGAGTATTCGTCACGCCTACCTCGAGTACGATGCGCTCCACCCCCGCCGAGGCTGCTTCGCGCATCGCCAGTGAAACAAGGGCAGCGCCAAGGCCCCGTCGACGCGCCCTCGGGATTACCGCCAAAGTCAAGAGCTCTGCCTCGCTGCCGAGCACACGGGCCAGGAGTGTGCCCCCTTCGGAATCGATGAGGCCGAGTGCGCCCGGCAGTCCAAGCTGGGCGGCAAAGGCAGCCGCGCCCCACGGCGTGCCCCAGGCCGGCCTGATGCCGTCCGCAAACACCTCGGCATGGATTGCCGCCATCGCTCGGGCATCGGGCGGCCCGGCACGCCGAATCATGCCCGCGGGGCGATCATATCGGGATTGGCCGAAGGCCGGTGGGGAGCCGCACGGCTGGCGGCTCGGCGTAAAGCGGAAGAGCCCTGCGCGGCGGCAGGCTCCCAGCAAGGCGGGCGGCCCCTGCCAGTCCGACGGCGGCGGCATCGGCGGTTAGAATCGTGGCCAGTGCAGCGTCGGCGCCCGCCCGCGCGAGCCGCTCCGCCACTGGCATGGCCGCGTCGCCGCTGAGGAGGACCGGTCCGGAAGGCACCGGCACGGCGGCTAGCTCGAAGCTGGTGACTTGGCCAGCACGCTCGAGAAAGACCCGCTGACGCCTGGCGCGAATGACAACCCAAAGCGTGCGCGCGGCAAACGGCGGCAGGATGGCCGCCAGCGCCTCACCAACGCTGACGCCGATCACCGGCTTGCCGGCGGCGAGCCCGATACCAGCGGCAAGGGCAAGCGTGGTGCGGATTCCAGTGAAGCTGCCTGGCCCGACCGAAGCGGCGACCCCCCCAAGATCGCCGCTCACGACGCCGGCTACCCGTAACACCCGGCTCGCCAGCACGGCGAGTTGGGCGGCGCCCGCCGGGTCGGCCTCGAGGGCCAGCACACGTCGGCCGTCGATGATTGCGGCAGAGGCGACCCCGAGCGCCGCATGCAGGGCAAGCAGAGGCACCACTTCACCGCTTAGCGCCAATCGGGCCCCAGGAGCATCGAGACGCGACCGAGAACCACGTCAATCCGGTCGGCAATCCGAACGCGCGCACGTCGAGCCATCGGGAAAATCCTTTAGCACCCGGAAAAGCGCGGTGGGCGCTTTTCGTTGAACGCCGCGATACCCTCGCGCCGATCCTCGGTTCCGACCAACCTGTTGTAGGCTTCGATTTCCAGCATCAGAGCCGAGGGTAATCCCATCGCAATCCCAACATTCACCGCCTGCTTGATCTGGCGGACCGCAAGCGGCGCGTTGGCGGCGATCACCGCTGCCGTTGCCCGCGCCTCGGCAAGCAGCGCCGCCGGCGGCAGGACGCGATTAATAAGGCCCCATGCGGCCGCTTCAGTCGCGCTGAACGGCTTCCCGCTCAACAGGATTTCCTTTGCTCGCCTGGTCCCCACCGCACGCGCCAAGTTCTGCGTACCGCCCGCGCCCGGCATGATGCCAAGCGTCACTTCCGGCAGAGCGAACCGCGCATGATCAGCAGCATATGCGAAATCCGCCAACAGCGCGAGTTCCAAACCACCCCCGTATGCAGCGCCGTTCACCGCGGCAATCAGCGGCATCGGGGTGAGCAGGATGGCCCGTGCCATCCGCTCGAAGACAAGGTGCTGCGCTTGCCAGGCAGCGTCCGTCATGCCACGCCGCTCCTTGAGGTCGGCACCGGCGCAAAATGCGCGGCTCCCCGCGCCGGTCAGGATTACCGCCCGCGCCCGCGCCGGCTGCGCGTTGAAGCCATCGAACAAGTCGCAAAGTTCCCTCCCCATCACCGTGTTGATGGCGTTTGCGACCTCCGCACGATCGAGCATGATTTCGAGAATCCCGGGCGTCGGCTCGCTTACGCTGAGCGTCGTGAATTCCTCCGTCATATCTCCATTGCTCCAGGGCAGCCGGCGGCCCGGGATTGTCATAGCGCCTCTGGCCGCCGCCCGCGACGGACCCGCCCGTTCGCCGGGTCAGGCAGGCGAGGTTGGCCTGAAGGCGGCGCGGCTGATAAAAAGGGGTGCTCGATTCACCTCTTGTTCCAGGACCCGATTCCTGCGATGGCCGGACATTCGCAGTTCAAGAACATCATGCACCGCAAAGGCGCGCAGGATGCCCGCCGCGCCCGGCAGTTCGGCCGCCTGATCCGTGAGATCACCGTGGCTGCCCGCCACGGTGTCGCCGAGGTCGATTCCAATCCGCGCCTGCGCGCGGCCGTTGCTGCGGCACGCCAAGCCAACATGCCAAAGGACACGGTTGAGCGGGCGATCCGCAAGGCAGGCGGCGCTGGACAGGGGCCCGATTTCACCGAGGTCCGCTACGAAGGCTATGGCCCCGCCGGGGTTGCCGTCATTGTCGAGGCGTTGACCGACAACCGAAACCGGACCGCCGCGGCGGTCCGTGCCGCGTTTGCACGGAGCGGCGGCGCGCTCCGGGAAACCAACTCGGTGGCGTTTATGTTTCAGCGCCAGGGTGTCGTGCGCTACCCGGCGAGCGGGGTGAGCCCCGAAGCGACGCTTGAGGCGACAATCGAGGCCGGCGCCGAAAACGTCGAAAGCACCGCCGAAGGGCATGAGATCACGACGTCGGTTGCGAGTTTCTTCGCGGTTCGCGATGCCTTGGAGGCGCGCTTGGGCCCACCCGAGCGGGCCGGCCTGGAGTGGCGGCCGCAAAACCTCCTCCCGCTCGATGCCGAGCAGGCCAGCATCGTTCTGAAACTTTTCGATTCACTCGAGGAGATCGATGATGTGCAGAATGTCAGTGCGAATTGCGAAATACCCGACTCGGTGCTGGCTGAGATCGATGTTTGAGCGGAGTTGACAATCGGGCGATGCTGCGGTTGCTAGGACTCGATCCTGGGCTCGGCGTAACGGGCTGGGGCGTCATCGCGACAGCCGGCAGTCGACTCTCGCCGCTCGCCTGCGGTGCGATCAAAACCGATTCGTCGGCTTCTGTGCCGGAGCGGCTGCGCACTCTGCATCAGGAGCTCTCCCGCCTGCTTGCGCTTTACGCCCCCGAGGAAGCCGCAATCGAAGAAACATTCGTTAATCGCAACGGCGCCGCGTCTCTCAAGCTCGGTTACGCGCGCGGCGTGGCGCTGCTTGCTCCGGCGCTCGCCGGCATTCCGATTGCCGAATACGCGGCCCGCACCGTGAAGCAGGCGGTTGTCGGGACCGGGGCGGCGAGCAAGCATCAAGTGGCGATGATGGTACGCTGCCTCCTGCCCGGGGTGCTTTTTCAGCAGGCTGATGCGGCCGACGCGCTCGCCGTCGCCATCTGTCATGCCCACCATCGTTCGACCCGCTCCGTCTGGGCGGCGGCTGATCGGCGGCACATGTGATCGCAAGCCTGACCGGCAGGGTCGCGGCGACAGAGGAACGGAGCTGCGTCATCGACGTTGCGGGGGTGGGCTATCGCGTCCATGCCTCCAGCCGGACGCTGGCTGCTCTCCCCGTTCCGCCGGCGCTTGCGCATCTCTTGGTGGAAACGCAGCTCAGGGATGACTCAATCGTCCTCTATGGCTTTTCTGACCCTGGCGAGCGGATTTGGTTCCGGCTGCTCACGGCCGTTCAGGGGGTCGGCGCCAAGCTCGCACTCGCTATCCTGTCCACCCTCTCTCCGGCTGATCTCGCCATGGCAGTCGCGGCGGGCGATCGTGCTTGGCTGATGCGCGCCCCCGGTGTCGGGGCAAGGCTGGCGCAGCGGCTCCTCGGCGAGCTCCGGGAGCCCGCGGCTGCACTGCCGGCTCTCTCTGCCGCACAGCCGCCAGCTTCGCGCGTCGCCGCCGATGCCATTTCGGCGCTCGTCAATCTCGGCTACCGCCGCGCCGAGGCCGAAGCGGCACTCGAGCGTGCCTCCTCCCGTCTCGGTGAAGGCGCTCCTTTCGCTGCCTGGATTCGCGAAGCGCTGAAGGAACTGGCCAAGTGAAGCACCGCCCCGAGGGCCCGTCTTCCGCCGAGGCAGAGCGGGCGCTGAACCCGGCGGCGCTCACCGAGGATCTTGCTGAGGCTTCGCACCGCCCGCAGCGCCTCAGCGAATTCGTCGGCCAGCAGGGCCTTTGCGCCAATCTCAATATTTTCATCGCCGCCGCGCGCAAGCGCGCCGAAGCGCTCGACCACGTGCTGCTGCATGGTCCGCCCGGACTCGGCAAGACGACACTTGGACAGATCATCGCACGGGAGCTCGGGGTCGGCTTCCGAGCCACCTCCGGGCCGGTGATCCAGCGTGCCGGGGACCTCGCCGCCGTGCTGACCAATCTGCAGCCGCATGATGTGCTGTTCATCGATGAGATCCACCGGCTGCAGCCAGCGATCGAAGAAGTGCTCTACCCGGCGATGGAAGATTTCCAGCTTGACCTGATGATCGGCGAAGGGCCGGCCGCGCGCAGCGTGCGCATCGACCTCAGCCCCTTCACCCTGGTCGGTGCAACGACTCGCGCAGGCCTGCTCGCGAGCCCCTTGCGCGAGCGTTTCGGCATTCCGCTCCGCCTCACGTTCTATACGCCAGCCGAGCTGCAACAGATCATCGCGCGCGGAGCGAGCCGCCTCGGCCTCGCTCTGACCGCAGACGGCGCGGCCGAAATCGCCTCCCGCTCGCGTGGCACGCCGCGCATCGCCGGCCGCCTATTGCGTCGCGTGCGCGACTTCGCGGTAGTGGCCGGCGAATCGCCGGTTGACCGGGCAATCGCCGACCAGGCTCTGAACCGCCTCGAGGTCGACCGACTTGGCCTCGATGCGATGGATCGCCGCTACCTCACCCGCATCGCCGAGCACCATGCCGGTGGCCCGGTCGGGGTGGAGACGTTGGCCGCCGCCCTCGCCGAGCCACGCGACACGATCGAAGACGTGATCGAGCCCTATCTCGTGCAGGAGGGCCTGGTGCTCCGTACTAGCCGCGGCCGGATGTTGGGTGAGCCGGCCTGGCGGCATCTCGGCCTCGCGCCACCCGCGCTGCTCTTGCAGCCCGACCTGCTGGGCAACAACGAGTGAGCGGGCATCGCTTCGCGTGTCGCGTTTATTTCGAGGACACCGACGTCGGTGGCGTCGTCTACCACGCGAATTATCTTCGCTTCGCCGAGCGCGCCCGAACCGAAGCCCTGCGCAACCTTGGCGTCCCCCATGCAAGGCTGCTCGCTGAATTCGGTCTGATCTTCGTGGTGCGGCGCATCAAATTGGATTATCTGCGTCCCGCCCGACTCGACGATTCGCTCGAGATCAGCACCTGCGTGCTGAGCCTCGGGGCAAGCAGGGTCGGGCTCTCGCAGGTCGTCCGGCGAGAGGGCGAGACGCTGGCGGACGCCGAGGTGACGCTAGCCTGTGTGCGGCTGCGGGATGGCAGGCCGGCCAGGATTCCGCCGCGGTGGCGTGATGCCCTGGCCAAGTTTGCCGCGGCAGAGGGTGAGGGACGGCGCCGACCGGCCGCAGGCAAAGGCTGAATAGGAGCTCTTCTGGTGGATCAGGCTGTCAACGCCGCAAACTTCGGGCCGGTAGGGGTCAACCTGTCGATCTGGGGCCTGTTCGTCGAGGCGGATATCGTCGTCAAGATCATCATCGTCGGCCTTCTCGCGGCGAGCATTTGGGTCTGGGCGGTGCTGTTCGAGAAATGGAGTTCGCTCCGCAAGGTGAACCGAGCCGCAGACGTGTTCGAAAATCGCTTCTGGTCAGGTGGTAGCCTCGATGCCCTTTACGACGAAGAAGGGCAGAACCCCTCCCACCCGATGGCTTCGTTGTTCAGCGCTGCACTCGGAGAATGGCGGCGGACCGCGCGCGCCGTGGGCGCGGATATCAGCCGCTCCGGCGTCAAGGAGCGAGTGGATCGGGCGATGGTTGTCATCACCCAGCGCGAGATGGACCGCCTCGAACGCTGGATGAGCTTCCTCGCCTCAGTCGGAGCGACCGCACCCTTCGTCGGCCTGTTCGGCACGGTCTGGGGGATCATGGCGAGCTTCTCGGCAATCGCCGCCATGCACAACACGAACCTCGCGGTTGTGGCTCCGGGCATCGCTCAGGCTTTGTTTGCGACGGCAATGGGGCTCTTTGCCGCCATTCCGGCTGTCCTCGCGTACAACAAGATCAACACTGACCTCGCCCGTTTCGCCGCTCGCCTCGAAGGCTTCGCCGCCGAGTTCAGTGCCATCCTCTCCCGCCAGACCGAGGAGCACGTCTGAACATGGCCGCCCAGCTGCAGGGCCGATCCGGCAGTCGTCGCGGCTATCGCCCGATGGCCGACATCAATATCACCCCGATGGTCGATGTCATGCTCGTGCTTCTCATCATATTCATGGTGACTGCACCATTGCTGACCTCGGGCGTGACCGTCGATTTGCCGAAAGCCAATGCGACGCCTCTCAACCAGGACGCGACGCCGATCACCCTTTCGATCAATGCGACGGGTCAGATATTCCTCGCGGACACCCAGATTCCGCTCAACGAGCTGGTGCCAAAGCTGCGCGCGATCGCCCACAACAACCCGAATCGGCGCATTTTCGTGCGCGGTGACCGCAGCCTTCCATATGGGCGCATCGTGCAGGTCATGGCGCTCATTACCGATGGCGGCTTCACTAAAGTGGCGCTGCTTGCCGAGGCAACCGAGCCTGTGACCCCCGCACGCACGAAGCCTGCGGGAACGAAGGGCTGAAAGTTCCGGACGCGGCCGGATTGGCTTCGCTATGACCCCGGAACTGAAACGCGGCGCGGCCTATTCCGCGGCGTTGCATGTGCTGGTCGGTTTGCTGGTGCTTGTCGTCGTGCGCCCTTCCCTGCCGCCCGAGGCGCAGTCCCAGTTCGCGGTCAACTTGGAATTCGCGGGACCCGCTCCGAAGGCACCGGCTCCCTCGCCGACCCCGGCTCCTGCTCCGGCACCGGAGCCGCTCAAAAAGCCGCCTGTCAAACAGAAGCCGAAGCCAACCCCGCCCGAGCCGCCACCCCCGCCACCCCCACCCCCGCCTGCGCCAACCCCCGCGGAACCCGCGCCCCCGCCCCCGAAGCCCGCTCCTCCGGTGCCGCCCACGCCGGCC
>JBOHMN010000189.1:0-3188 GCA_050730175.1 Acetobacteraceae bacterium
CATCGGCGTGCTGCTCGCCGCCGGCAACGTGGTGGGTGGCTACGTCTCGACCGAGCGCATGCTCGCGATGTTCAAGACCAGCGACCGCAAGCGCGCGGACAAGCACGCATGAGCCAGTTCCTGGCGCCGCGCTTCGCGGCCGACCTGATCCACGCGGCCTACTTTATCGCCGCGTTGTTGTTCATCATCGGCCTGAAACGCATGAGTTCGCCCAAGGGGGCGAAGAACGGCATCATCTGGGCGGGCGTCGGCATGCTGATCGCCGGGCTCGTTACTTTCCTTTCGCCGGGGATGAGCAATTACATCCTCATCATCGTCGCGATCTTCATCGGCGGCGTGGCGGCGTGGTGGAGCGGACGCGTGGTGCCGATGACTGCGATGCCGCAGATGGTGGCGCTCTACAACGGCATGGGCGGCGGCGCCGCGGCCGCCATCGCCTGCCAGGAATTGATCCGCGGTGCGCCTTTCGCCATGGGTCCGGTGGTGCTCGCAGTGGTGGGGGGGATCATCGGCGCGGTGTCGTTCTCGGGAAGCTTGATCGCTTTTGCCAAGCTCCAGGGACTGCTGCGCAAATCCCTGCGCTATCGATTACAGCAATACGTGAACGCGCTGTTGCTCGCGCTCGCGCTGGCGCTCGGCATCTGGATCATGGTGCTGCACGGCAATCCGACGGCCTGGATCGTAGTCGCGTTCTTCGTAGCAGCGCTCCTGTTCGGTGTGCTGGTAACCGTACCGATCGGCGGCGCCGACATGCCGGTGGTCATTTCGCTCTACAACGCTTGCACCGGCCTTGCGGTTGCCTTTGAGGGCTTCGCGCTGCACAACGCCGCCATGATCATCGCCGGCATGCTGGTCGGCGCGGCCGGCACGCTGCTCACCCAGTTAATGGCCAAGGCCATGAACCGCTCGATCGCGAACGTGCTGTTCAGCAACTTCGGCGAAGTGGCTGCAACCGGCGGCGAAATCGCCGGGAGCTTGAAGCCTATCGATGCCGCCGACGCCGGCACCATGATGGCGTATGCGAACAAAGTCATCATCGTGCCGGGTTATGGCATGGCGGTCGCGCAGGCGCAGCACAAGGTTTGGGAGCTGACGCAGTTGTTGCAAAGCCGCGATGTCACGGTGAAATTCGCGATCCATCCGGTTGCGGGGCGCATGCCTGGCCACATGAACGTGTTGCTCGCAGAAGCCGGTGTACCTTACGATCTGATCGGCGATCTTGAGGAGATCAATCCCGAGTTCGCGACCGCCGACGTGGCGCTCGTGATCGGTGCGAACGACGTCGTGAACCCGGACGCACGCAATCGCAAAGACAGCCCCATCTACGGCATGCCCATTCTCAACGCCGACAAGGCCAAGAACGTGATAGTCATCAAGCGCGGGCAGGGCCGTGGTTTCTCCGGCATCGAGAACGCACTCTTCTACATGGACCAGACACGCATGCTGTACGGCGACGGCCAGGAAGCCGTGACGCGTTTGATTCAAAGTATCAAGTCGCTGGAATAATTTCTCCTCAACCGGACCAGAACACTGCCGGTATAGATACTTTCGGTGCTTCAAACTCCGGCGAGATCCGGAACCATAGTCGCTTTAAAGCCAATGGCACTTACTTTAGGGCAAGCGCGAGGAGCAGGTTGAGATAAGGCGCGGAGAGAAGAAGGGAAACAGGCTGGCGGGGATGGGTAAGATGGTGTTGCAACACATCCTTCTTTGCCATCCCGGAGGCCAGCCATGGCAGATCGTAATGCGAGTTTTCACCCCCGGCAACACCCATCGCGCATTCAGCGCCAAGCCCGCCAAATGCAGGCCGTAGACTTCTTCAACATGCTGACCGGAGCCGAGCTGCTGGAGCGCACCGAAGCGCTGCTGCCCGAGCACCGGGAACGGAGGTATCCGCCGACCGTAACGTTGGCGATGTTTCTGCGGCAAGCGTTGTCGGCCGATCGTTCCTGTCAGCGCGCGGTGGACGGGTGGATCGCACAGTGTGTGGCCGAGGGGCTCGCGCCCCCGAGTGCGCGCACCGGGGGCTACAGCCGGGCCCGGGCGCGGCTACCAACCTCGATGGTGAGCACCCTCGCCCGCGAGAGCGGGGCTTGGCTGTCGGCGCACACTCCCGCGCCCTGGCGTTGGCGGGGCCGGGTCGTGAAGCTCGCGGACGGCACCACGCTTTCGATGCCGGACACCGAGGCAAACCAGGCACGCTATCCCCAGCCCTGTACTCAGGCCCCGGGGGTGGGCTTTCCGCTGTTGCGGCTCGCCGGCGTGATCAGCCTTGCGACCGGCGCGGTGCTCGGAGCGGCCATCGGACCCTCGGCCGGCAAGGGCAGCGGGGAGCTCACGCTGATACGCGAGCTGGAAGATACCCTGCAAGCGGGCGACATCTTCTTGGCCGATGCGCTGTACTGCAACTACTTCCTGCTCGCGCGCCCGCAAGAGCGCGGAGTGGACGCGGTGTGTGAGCAGAACGGTTCCCGCGGCACCGACTTTCGCCGCGGTGAACGGCTCGCGGCCCGCGATCACCTCGTGGATTGGCGCAAGCCCGCGACCTGCCCCCAGTGGATGAGTCCCGAGCACTACCAGCGCGCCCCCGCCACGCTGCGCGTGCGCGAGGTCAGGGTCGGTGGCCGCGTTCTGGTCACTACTCTGCTCAATCCCCGCCAAGCTCCCAAGCGCGAACTCGGCAAGCTCTACGTGCAACGTTGGAACATCGAACTCGACCTGCGGCACATCAAAACCACGCTCGGCTTGGAGATCCTCAGCTGCAAGAGCCCCGCGATGTGCGAGAAAGAACTCTGGGTGTATCTGCTCGCCTACAACCTGATCCGTTTGCTCATGGCTCAAGCCGCGCTGCAAGCCCACGTCACGCCCTGCGAGATTAGCTTCAAACATGCCGTGCAGCTTTGGACTGCCTGGGTTACTTTGCGTTTGGTCGATGCGCACGCCCTGCGTCGCACCTTCTTGCTCAATGCGATCGCCCAACAACAGGTCGGCCATCGCCCCAGACGTATCGAACCCCGAGCGCGGAAACGGCGACCCAAACCTTACCAATGGCTCAAAGTGCCGCGCGCAAAAGCGCGCCAACAGATACGCCGATTGGGTTACCTTCCTAATCCACAACCCCTTATGTAAGTGCCATTGCGTTTAACCCGGATAATGCACGAACGATTAGGAAACAAAAGCTCCGAGTG
>JBOHMN010000190.1:0-12316 GCA_050730175.1 Acetobacteraceae bacterium
GCGCTACAGCTTCCATCGGATCAACGATGTCCTCCGGTGCGAAGAGTGCTGTCGCTGGCGCCCTGAGCGGCAACGGCAACGGCTCGTCAAGCGGCCTCGCAACGTCGAACGGAACGGCGGCGATGACAGCCAACGGCCTGAATACCGCCGCGTCCGGCAGCGGCAATACGAGCGCTACCGGTAACGCCACCGGCTCCTACGGTGCCACCGGCAATGCCATGGCAAATGGCACCGCAACGGCACCGATCGGCACCGGCCCGGCGTCCATCGCCTCGAACGCGAACGCGAACGGCGCGGTGAACGGCACCGGAACCGCGGCATCGCACGCTTCGAACCAGGCGGTGGCCACGATCGGCACGAGCAAAGGCACGACCACGTTCGGCGGCAGCACGACGTCGCTGGGCGGGCTCACGGCGAGTGGGTCCGGCACGGCCGGCTTCAACGCAAACGGCAGCAGCGCCGGCCAGCTCTCGGACAGCAACGGTAACCCGGTCGCCTCGTTCTCCGCGGCCAGCACCGCTGCGGGCCAGCTACCCGGCACAAACGGCGCGCCGTTCGGCGCCGCCGGCACCGGCACGGCCAACGCCACCGGCAACAGCAACACTGGCTCCGTCACGACGATGGCGAACGCGAGCCAGGGCGCGTCCGGCGGACCAACAGCCGCTAACCCGTCCGTCACCGCGGTTAACGCAAACGGCACGGCAGGCGCCACGGCCGCGATCACGCCATAACCCTTACTTTCCCTCCCAGACTTGGCGCGGCGGATGCAAATCCGCCGCGTTTTTTGCAATCGGGAAAAACTCCCGGCGCCTGTTCTTCCTCTTTCATCGCGAGGCACAGCGCGCGCTTGCGCGCGGCACCGAAGCAGTCCACCCTTCCACCGTTGCGCTCCTCGACCGCGGCAGCGCGAAGCTCCGCAGATCCCAGGCCGAAACGCCCTCGCCTCGCACCACCGGTCACCTGTTCGCCATCGCGGGGCCTTGCCCCGCCCCTCTATCCCATCTTCGACAGACGATCGCGAGCCAACTTCCTCCGTCATCGCGAGCCGATGGCGAAGCGATCCATGGTTCAAGCAGACCTCGGCTCCAACGGGTCCGTCAGCCCCGCCTCGCCGTCATGACGGTGCCGGTCCCGCCTTCCTGCGCGGATTTTTGCTCACAATTACATTTTGCCGTACGCCGCGGCTCGCGCGACGGCCCCCTCGGTTCAAGGCCTGATCTGCAGAAATCGACGGCGGTTCGAATGCGGTCATGTGTCCGGCCTTCATGTGCGGTCGCATGACCGCTGGCCCATGTGCCGCAAGGGTGCGAATACACGCCTGTCGGCGACAATGCCTATTATGCCTGCGGCGGGGTCCGGTTCCGCCCGTATTACGGCGCCAACGGCATCTATTACGCCGTCGTGCCGGCGCCGTAGTGAGCCTGTTCCTGGTCGGTGCTATGGTCTTGTGAAATGCGGGCGGGCTTCAGCTCAGGAGCCAGCTTGATGAACGTGATCGGCCTGCGATCCCGTATGGTGACGAACGAAGCGACAGGTAAGGGGAGACGTCCAATGTTGCACCGGGGTTGCGTGGCCGCGATTCTCGCCATGCTCTGCGCTCAGGGCATCGCGATCAACGCAGCAGCGCAGGCACCGGCGGCCCAGCCTCAGTCGGCAGATCGCGGTTCGTTCGGCGGCTGGTCGTTCTCGCTTGCGCCCTACGTGTGGCTGCCGACAGTAAGCTCCACGATCAATTACACGACGCCCGGAGGAGACACCGCGACGACGTCCGTCTCGGCCGGCATCGGCGACTACATCTCCAACATCAACTTCGCGCTCGCCACCGCCGCGGAAGCGCGCTACCAGAGATTCTCGATTCTGACTGATGTGTTTTACTCGAATCTGAGCTTCACTGAGAACGACGCGCATCTGAAATCCATCACGGGGCCATTCGGACACGTGACCATCGGAAGGGAGTTGCAGACTCATGTCTGGACCCGGCTGGCAACAACGATCTGGACACTGGCTGGCGGCTACACACTGGCGGAGGGCACCTGGGGCAATCTCGACGCGCTGATCGGGCTCCGGCTGCTCGCGATCAGCGCGACGACGAATTTCTCCCTGACGCAGTCGCTTCTTTTTGCTAACCGCACCGTTGCTCTCACGCGCACCGGCGGCTTCACGACAAGTCCCGACTACTGGGACGCGATCGGTGGCATCCACGGTCGGCTCAACATTCCGAATTCCAGGCTGTTCGTGCCCTACTATTTCGACGTCGGCACGGGCGGCGCGCCGCTGACCTGGCAGGCGTTCAGCGGTCTCGGCTACCAGGCGAGCTGGTGGAACGTTTCCGCCGGATATCGTTACCTGGATTTCCAGAACAGGAGCAACGCAGCGGTTAAAAATCTCTCGTTCGGCGGTTTCATCATGCTGGCGAGTTTCCATTTCTGAGTGTCGGGCGGGCGGATGAAGGCCACGGCGCAGATCGGGTAGCCCGTTGACTGAGCGCCGTGCAGTTCCGACGTAGCTTTTCAAGTCGCGCGCAAGGAAGTTGCAGCGGGCGCTCTTCCGCCGTCCCTGACGGTCTCCTCAGACAGTAAAGGCGGCGCGGAACGCCTCCAGGGCGACTTTCGGATCGCCGGAGGCAAACGCCTCCATGGTCACCGGCCCTCGGTAGCCCATCTCGCTCAGCGCGATCGCGATCCTCTTGTAGTTGATCTCACCGGTGCCCGGCTCGCACCGCCCCGGAACGTCAGCCACCTGGACCTCGCCGATCCAAGGCAGGCAGGCGCTGCAGAGTTGGATCAGGTTCCCCTCGCCGATCTCGGCGTGGTACAGGTCGAGATTGAGCCTGAGTCGTGGATGGTTCACGGAGGAGACCAGCGCCAGGGTGTCCTCCGCCCGGCCGAACGGGACCCCGGGGTGATCGACGGGCGCGTTGAGGTTTTCAAGTGTGAAGGTCACCCCTTCCTTTTCTGCCAGATCGGCAACCCGGCAGAGCGTATCGCGCGCCTTGAGCCACATTCGCCCGGTGACCACCGCCACCGGCGTCACCGGCAGGCCGCGCTCACCGAGCCCCGTGCCATGCAGGTTGAGCCGCGCAACGCCGAGCCGCTTGCCGACCTGTGCCGTTTCGCGTGCGGTCGTCAGAAGTTCCTCGGCGCCCTCGTCGTCGGTCAGGCGGCCGCGCAGATAGCCGTTCATGATCGAGAAGGTCGCACCGGTCTTCTCCAGCCTGGTGAGGTCATGCTCCGGCCAGTTCCAGAGACCGACCTGAAAGTCCATCTCGGTCAGGCACCGGCAGCGCCAGTCGATCGGCTTATCCTGCCAGAGCATCTCGGCACAGGCGGCAAGGGTGAAGCGCTGGGTCATCATCAGAGATCGATCAGGACGCGGCCGTGTTTTACCTGGACCGCATAGGTTTTCAGGTCGATGCAAGGAGGCGGCCGCACGGCCTCGCCAGTCCGGTAGTCGAAGACGCCATGATGCTTGGGGCATTCGATTTCGAAGTCCATCACTGCCCCGCCGGCGAGGTGGACCTTCCCATGCGTGCAGAGGCCGTCGGTGCAGTCATATGCATCGTCGGGATCGCGGTAGATCGCAAACGTCCGCCCTGCGTTGTCAAAGCGGATTACGCTCTCTGTTGCGATGTCGTTGGTCGCACAGGCGGCAACCCATCCGGACATAGGTTCGTTTTCCTTTTGCTGGTCTCAGGGCGTTCGCCGGAGTCTGCACAGGGGCTGGCGGGGCGCGCCCGCCCCCGCCTGACAGGGGGAGGGGCCGCAAGTCAGGTCTCAAGAACTCGCGTGCGCGGCCTTGTGGGCCTGTCGGGCGGCGGTCCGTTCTTTGCGCTTCCGGAAGCGCTGCATCATCAGGGCCTCGCCTTCCGGCGAGCCGTCGTGCCAGGTGCCGAACCACCGGTCGAGGGGAATGAGCGCATCGCCGTAATTCACCTCGAAATATTTGTGGTGCAGATAGTGCGCGTAAGCGTGGCTATCGATTGCGGTATCGTTGCCAATCTCGACTCTGTCGAAGCCGACATGACCCGGGATCGCGCCGAAGGCGGCGTAATGAAGCTGATAGAGCGCGATCACCGGGTTTGAGGGGATGATCAGGTGGTAGAAGATCGTGCTCAGGTAGAGCAGGTGCTCCACGGGGTGCATCGACAGTGACGACCAGGGCGAGGCGTTTACCGAGTGATGGTGTACCGAATGCACCCACTTGTACAGAAACGGTACGTGGAGCAGCCGATGGATGCAGAAGAAGTGGACCTCGTGGATGATCGGCACGACCAGGGCGAGTGCGAAGAGGTAAACAGGATGCTGCGCGAAGCTCAGCCACGGCGCGTAGCCATTGGCGAACGCCCAGAGGGCGACCACCTCGACAGCGGTCCAGATCGTCACGCCTGAGAGGAAAGTACGGAGGATATTGTCGATGTTCTGATTCTTGAACCAGAACGCCTCACTTCTCTGCTCGGACGGGAATTTGGCGTTGTACTTGAACCGCCGCCCCTGCCGTTTGAGCACGTAGAGGTACAGTTCGAACGCCCCGTAGAACAGGAAGGTGGCAACAGCATTCACCACGTAGAGCCGGAGCGGCCATTCCCAGTTCATGGTCCGCATCGTCGCCGGCGACGGAATGATCCACGCCCAATACGCCACTGCTGACAGAGCGAAGAGCACGTTCCAAGGCAGGAAGTAGTGTGGAAGCCACTTCAGGAGCGCCTTGGGACGCAGTGGCAGGACGAACAGCGGCGCGTATTGGGCCGGCTCGCGCGGTGACCAGTCACCGCGCTTGTTCCGGGTGCCGAATTGCAGATCGTCCATAGAACTTCCTCCACGAGCGGGCATGGCACGCGCGATGATCGATACGCCGACGGCTTCCGGCCTGCGCCCCCCGGTCGGACCAGCAGCTGCCGCGCTGCCTGTGAGCTCTCCCGGTCGAGGTTGTGGCCGTGGCCGGGTCTGCCCGCGTCGCGGATGCGATAGACAATCCGGAGCCAACGAATCAAGATGAAACAAATGCCGCCACGCTGTATATATCATTGATATCATCCCAGAAGGGGTGCATGATACAAAATGAGGTAAGCTTGAGTGTGCGCCGTCCGACGATCCGCGATCTTGCAACGGCTGCCGGGGTTTCCATTGCCACCGTGAACAGGGTCATTGGCGGCTCCGGCGCCGTGCGGCAGAGCACCATGCGGCGGGTGCACGACGCCGCGGAAGCCACCGGCTTCGACGGGCTCGGTGCGATAAAGAGCCGCGTTTCCGCGGTCCAGGACCATTATGACTTCGGCTTCCTGCTGCACCAGCCGACGCGGCCCTGGTACCAGAACGTCGCCCGGGCACTGAAGCAGGCCGCCGAGGACAGACAGGATTGCCAGATTAAGCCGCGAATCGAGTTCCTGGACGATCTGGCGCCGCAGACCATCGCCGAGCGAATGCTTGCCCTCGGACAGACCTGCGGCGTAGTCGCGGTTGTCTCGGCAGTCCACCCGGTCGTCTCCCAAGCGGTGAAGACGTTGCAGCAGCACGGCGTCTCTGTCGTTGCACTGATATCGCCTCTCTCAGCGACGGCCGAACTGCCTTTTGTCGGGCTCGATAACTGGAAGGTCGGACGAACCTCCGCCTGGGCGTTTGCGCACATCTGCAAGGCGCCTGGAAAATTAGGCATCCTGGTCGGCAACCACCGCTATCAGTGTCAGGAAATGAACGAGAGCGGGTTCCGCTCCTACTTCCGGGAATGCGCACCCGGGTTCACTCTCCTCGAGCCTCTTTCGACCTTCGAATCGCGTGCGATCGCGCAGGACATGACCGAAAAACTGTTGCACGACCATCCCGACATCGTTGGGCTTTATGTTTCCGGGGGTGGCATTACCGGCGCGGTGACCGCCCTCAGCACCAGCGACCGTGCCGGCCAGATCACGGTTGTCGGCTACGAACTCATGGATGTAACCCGGCAGGCGCTGGTGGACGGCATTTTGACCTTGGTTATCTCTCATCCTCTCGCACGTCTCGCCGAGGAAACGATTGCCGTGATGATCCGCGCCGTCGCATCACAGGCGGAAAGCGCGAACCTCATCTCTATCCTGCCGTTCGATATCTACACGCGAGAAAACATCTAATCTCAGCGTGTCATTGGATTCCTGCGCGGCCTGAATGCGATCTGCCGGGGGTTCCGATTCCCGCTCAGGCAGACGCAGTGTGGGTCTCGGGCCTGAGAGGGCCAGCAGCGAATCGCGGTTTGCGACGTATGCCAGGCGCTGCCGGCGGCGCTCGAAGTGCGTCAAGCCAAGCACGCACGGCAACCCCTCCTTGAGGCAGGCCCCGTCGCCGCATAGGCTTCGAGCTCGCCTGCTTCGCCCACTCCAACAATGATCACGAAGGCGCCGGGATTCTCCGATGAGCAACAGAGTGACCTCGCCAGCCGGGCTTTCGGTCCACGCTGCGGCCAGCCAGATTGCTGCGCGGCGCCTTTCGCCGGTGGACCTGGTTGCCGACTGCCTCGCGCGCATCGGGAAGCTCGAGCCGAAGTTGCATTGTTTTGTCGATGTCTATGCAGCGGAGGCTCGTCTGGCGGCGGAGGCGGCGGATAAGGCGATCCGCTCGGGCCATACGATCGGGCCATTGCACGGCATCCCAATTGCGCTGAAGGACCTGGTGGAGATCGAAGGCAGGATTGCGACCGGGGGCAGCGCGGTCTGGCGCAACCGTCGGGCGGAGCGGACCGCGACGCTCGCACGGCGCATGATTGCCGCGGGCATGATCGTGATCGGCAAGACGCATACCGTGGAATTCGCCTACGGCGGCTGGGGTACCAACCAGCACATGGGCACGCCGCGCAACCCGTGGGACGCTGCAGAGGCGCGGACGCCGGGCGGATCGAGCAGCGGTTCGGGCGTCGCGGTGGCAGCGCGGCTGGTGCCATGCGCCATTGGCACCGATACCGGCGGCTCGGTGCGGTTGCCCGCTTCATTTTGCGGCATCGTCGGACTGAAAACCACGATCGGGCGTATCAGCACGTACGGCGTGGTGCCGCTCAGCCCGACCCTGGATACGCCCGGCCCGATGACCCGGAGTGTCGAAGATGCCGCTATCCTGCTCGAGGTGCTGCAAGGGGCCGACCCGCTGGACCCAAAGACTTTGCGTCACCGCGACGCGGAACCAATGCCTGGACTACGGCGCGGCATGAAGGGCTTGCGCCTGGCGCGGATGCCGGAGGCGGAGCGTGAGGGCATCGATTCCGAAGTGCTGGCCGCCTACGACCGGTCCATCCAGCTCATGGGCAATCTGGGGGCTGACATTGTCGAGCTCTCTCTGCCGCGCAGGTTTCGCGACCTTGGCGCGCTGAACGGGCGGATTATGTCGGCCGAAATCTATGCCTTGATAGGGGAGATCGCTGACAACACCGAGCTTCCGCTTGACGAGGCCGTTCGGCCGCGCATTCGCTCCGGCGCCACGATCTCCGCGCGCGATTATCTCCACGCGCTCGCCGAGCGCGAGCGGCTCAAGGCGGAGTTTACCGCCGCCATGGAAGGCCTCGACGCGGTGTTGCTGCCGACCACGATGACCGCGGCGATCAGGCTCAGCGATGTCGATCAGAGTACAACGCCGGCGTTTCTGACGCGCTGGGTGAACCTGCTCGACCTCTCAGGGCTTGCCGTGCCGAATGGGTTTACCGAAGCAGGCCTGCCGACATCGCTGCAGGTCGTCTGCCGCGCCTATGACGAGGCGATGGCGCTCAGGATTGGCTGGGCGCATCAGAACGCGACAGACTGGCATGAGCGCGTACCACCCATGGCCGGCGTGCTTGCATGAAGGCGACGCCGCTCCGGGCACAGGCGGCGGCCCTCTCGCCGCGTGGCAACGCAGTTGTTTGCGCTATCGAGTGCCGGGTGCCAGCGGGAACCGCACGACTGGAGGAGCATGTTTCCATGCGGCATCACGACGTCACATTCCAGGCCGAGCTTCCTTTTCGCCGAAGTGAGAGGGGCGGTGCGCCGCCTGCGGTCGAGCTCTCGATAACGGACCAAGAGAATTGCACGAGCGGCTTCAGCGGCTTGTTCGACCGCCCGTGACAGCGGTATCCTGGCCAAAACGTAGTGGAGGTTTGCAGTGCCTGTCCTTTCGAGCCCGGCACCAGTACCTGCCAGCACGCCGTTCCTGTACAACGCGGGCATCAACTATGAAACCTGGACGCTCGGCCGGAACCGCCGGAGCATCAACGCCGATCTCGATCAGATCACCAAATACTACCGCCTGATCAAGACGTTCCACGACGCTGCAGTTGGCACGTCAGATCCGACGACACCGATCATAGAACCCACCCAGCAGAGCGCGATCGATTACATCGTGGCGCAGTCAACGCTGCAGCTTGTGATGGGCACCAACAACAGCGCGCTGGCGCAGGGCGGTTTCGGCACGCCGTGGAGCCCCGGCCTTATGAACGCCAAGGCCTACACGGACAAATGGGTCAGCATGCTGATCGGCGCGTTCGGCGATGCCGACGCGGTCAGGACGCATCTCGGGGCGGTGCTGATCGGCAACGAGATCGATGCGAACGGGCCACCACCTTCGGATGCGCTGGACTTCAACGCCTATTTGAATACGTGGATCCCGAACGGGCTGACGAACCTCAAGGCGTCGATGGCTGCGCAGGGGCTCGGCAGCATTCCCGTGAGCACGATCATCGCAAACTATCCGAGCGACCCCAGCGCCAACCCCGTCGCATCGAAGACGACCACCTTCGTGACCAGCGCAACTTATTGGAGTTCCGCTTGGAACAGCGGCCATCCGTTCCTGATGTTCAATCAGTACACGCTGGATAATGGCAAGGACCCCAACTTCGCGCCTGTGGCGGCCTATTTCGACAGGCTTGGCTCCGCATTCGAGCACGAGCCTGATGTCTTCGTTGGCGAGACAGGCTTTTCCGCGGAGTTCGGAAGCGGGGTGCCGGATGAGGCCAAGGTACTCGGCCAGATGTTCGCTTGGGCAGGCGCGCTGCTCGCCGCTGGCAAGATCACGATCCCGGTGTTTGTCTTCGATGCATTCGACCTTCCGGACAAGCCGCCGGGCCAGAAGCAGTTTGGCGTGTTCGCAGACAACGCGGATAACGTGCCTGAAGGCCTGAAGCCCGGGATCGTCGTGCCTGCCTGGGTGCTGACCCCCATTGAACGTGGGTAAGCCGCTTCAACTGCCCGGACAACGCACGGGGCCGGCACGATAACTGCGTGCTGAGGCGGCTCGTGCCGGCCGTGCCTGGCCGGCGGTGAGATTTCGAGCGCGACCTCATTCGGCCGCCTCGTTATTCCTGATGACAGATCGCGTCCGGAATCCCGGGCCGCGCTCAAGGAAAGGCCGAGGGGATACGACCTCGGGCCGCTGCCGGAGTAGGGCATCGAGATCCGCGCGTGCTTCCGCGAGGCTCTGCCTGAGGGCGCGCGCAAGCCAGGCGCGGGCCCGTTCGGCATCGGGGTCTCCGGCAGCCCCATGCGCAAGGTAGCGGCCGAGCATGAGCTCAGCGTGGGCGTGCCCGTGCCCGGCGGCGGCGAGATACCAGGGCTGGGCAGCCGGACGATCAGGCAGAACGTCGTGCCCGCCGAGCATAGCGCCGAGGCCGAACCTGGCGCCGATATGTCCTTGCTCCGCGGCCTCGCGGAAAAGCGCGAGCGCGCCCCGATGGTCGCGCGAGCCACCGCGACCGCTGAGCAGAAGCACGGCGAGGGCGACTTTCGCATCGAGCATTCCGCTTGCGGCGGCGCGGGAGATCCAAGCACGGCCTTCCTTCGGCGATGGAGGGACGCCGCGGCCCTCGAGAAGCATGCGGCCATACCAGTACTCTGCGTCCACGACGCCATCGGCGACGCGGCGGCGGAAACGCGGAGCCAGCAGACTGCTTCGCTGCGATCGTGCGGGACGTCGGCGCCGCTCAGATAGAGCATGCCGAGGGCGCGGGCGGCGCCGGCATGCCCGGCATCGCATGATCGAGGCTTCTCGCAACTTCCGGGGCCGAGGTGTAGTCATAGACGCCGCTCCGCATCTTCAGGAACTCGCTGATCGTGATGTTATCCCTATCAGGAACGCGCGCGATATATTTCGATGCTGGATCATGGAAACGCAATTTTCCTTCCTGCGCCAGCAGCACGATCACCGCGGCCGTCATCGTCTTGGTATTCCAGCCGGCCCGGAAGCGCGTGTCCGTGCGTGGCGATGTCGTCACACCGAGCTCCGTCGTGCCGTAGCCGAAAGCAAACTCGCCCTCGGGCGTGCGCAACAAAACCATCGCACCCGGCACCAGCAGCTCCTTCACTGTCGCCTCCACGATGCGTTGGAATCCGACCGGGTCGAATAGCTTGAGCCTGTCTTTCACGGCGGCGCGGGCCGGCCGGGCGGCCGGAAGCTGCCCGCCGAGAGCCAATGCAACGGGAGCGGCGGCGAGGACGGTACGACGTGGCAGGCGGCGCATGGTGATCCTCCCTTGCTGATCCTGCTTTCCTTCTCTTGCGATTACGTCGCGCATAGCTCGCTGTTGTCCGGTGCTGACGTGGCGCTACGGGTAATTCTGGATGCTGCCGTAGAGCGGATAGGCGGACCGGACCTGCCGCGCATCCGGCTGGATCACCAATCGATCCTCCTTCGAGGCGCCGAAATCGAGCCAGCCGTCCAGGGTGGAGCTCGCGAAGACGAAAGGCAGGCTTCGCCCGGCCACGGGGTCTGGCTTGTCGAGAAGACCGAAATGCAGGTGGGGGGCTTCGGAGGGGCCGCTGTTCCCTAACTTGCCGATAAGCTGGCCGGCCTTCACTCGTTCGCCGACCTTCACCGTGATGCTGCCCTCGCGCAAATGCGCGTACCAGGCGAAGACGTTCGGAGCGATTTTGAGAATGATGTTGTTGCCGCCGTAGTCCGCCTTCGACTTGGGGACCATCATAACAAACGGTGTCTCATCGGGCATGCCACCGTGGACGTAGACCACGGTGCCATCGGCGATGGCGAAGACGTCTTGGCCGAAGCCGTAGTACTGCTCATTCGTCTTGCCGTCGCCCTCGACGAGTCTGTCGTTCTTCACCTTGGCCCAGTCGACAGCGAACATTTCGGGCGTCTCGATGCGAGCGCCGTCTACCGCGACACGAAGGTCCCGGTGGAGGTTGGGCCTGCAGCAAGCGGAGGCCGCGAGCCAGCCTTTCCCCCTTATGGGCGGCTCGATGACGATTGCCGGCTGGCGGTTGATCAGGACTTCTGTATCAATCTCCAGGTCGGCGATCATCGGCGCGAGATCAGAGCCGGGTTTGAGGGTGTAGGCAACCTCGTTCGTGACTCGTTCGGGGGCAACATTCGGCGGTAGCACGAGATCGACCTCGACCGAGGCGGCCTGCGATGCGGGAATGACGGCAGAGCCGGTGTGGGCGAAGAGGGGCTGGGTCGCGGCCGCAACGGCGCCGCCCGCGATCCGCATGAGTTTCTTCCCGGCCGGATCGCGGACGGTCACGCTCGTCAGTGTCACCGGTTCGGGAAATACGCTGACGACGAGGAGGTTGTATTCGACGTGATCCTTGCCGTCGTCGCCGCGGACAAGCTGGGCCTCGTGCATCGGGCTGACCAGGATCGCAGACGGAAGGTCACGTGCCGCGGCCGAAGCCGCTATTGCCGATTGATTGCACGCCGCTCATCGCATCCGACATTGTCGAGGTGCGCGATCCCAGGGAGATGGACGCCACTTCCCGGGTAAGCCAGCGCCTGCGCCGTGAGGGCGCTCTTTTCAGCTATCGGCTGCAAGATCGCAGTCTTCTCCGAGCCAGTTTCGATCAGCCGATAGCGATCCTGGCGGGGCGGCGTGTCGGCAACATGCTGATCTGTCATTCCAGCAATCAGTTCGCAACCCAGCTTGATATTCAAGGTGATGGAATCAATGGTTTCTGCTTCCAAGTGATACTCCAAGGCAAAGTCAGACTGCTGTGGAGCGAAAGCGAGGCCATTCAATCCGGTGCCGACGGCGCCGTTCTTGATGAGTATCCCGGCGCGAAGATTCTGACCAGTGACGTCAGCGAGCGTCAGAATTTGTGGATTAAAGCCGATGCTCTTGAGCATGCGTTGGAAGGTATGCTCGATGAGCGCTTGCGCAGGCGTCTCCAATTCGCGCCGGGTGTCGACTGGAGCACTGGGCTCACCGCCAGCCTGAAAGGTCAGATCGGTTTCCTCATCCACGAGGCGACGCGGCCCGACGGGGCAGCCGATAATCCGGTCGCGCTGGCGTCGATGACAGATCTGATACTGGCGCTAGCCCGACTTCCAGTTTTTTCTCCGTGATTTCGGATGAGGCGGACGGTCGGGTTCGGCTAACC
>JBOHMN010000191.1:0-2951 GCA_050730175.1 Acetobacteraceae bacterium
CTGCCACGGGCACGCGCCGCGAGTTCGACAGCATGGGCACGATCAATGTCCCGGCTGATCGTTACTGGGGCGCGCAGACTGAGCGCTCGCTGCAGCATTTCTCGATCGGCAACGATCGCATGCCGAAGGCGGTCTATCATGCGTACGGCTACGTCAAGAAAGCCTGCGCGCTGGTGAACCGGGCAGCCGGCCGGCTTCCGCAATGGAAGGCGGCAGCCATCGTCCGCGCGGCCGACGAGGCGATCGCCGGCAAGCTCGACGCGCATTTTCCGCTCTACGTGTGGCAGACCGGCTCCGGCACGCAATCCAACATGAACGTCAACGAGGTGCTTGCGAACCGCGCCATCCAGCTGCTCGGCGGCGAGCTCGGCTCCCAGCAACCGGTCGGGCCGAACGACGATGTCAATATGTGCCAGTCCTCGAACGACACCTTCCCCACCGCCATGCACATCGCCGCGGTGTCGGTTCTGGATGCCCGGCTCATCCCCGAGCTCGACAAGCTCGCCCAGGCCATCGAGCGGAAAGCCGCCAGCTGGATGGGCGTGGTCAAGATCGGCCGCACCCATCTGCAAGACGCGGTGCCGCTCAGCGTCGGCCAGGAATGGTCCGGCTGGGCCGCGCAAATCCGCGCCGCCCTTGCCGGGGTCGAGCGCTCGCGCGACGGCCTCTACGAGCTCGCACTTGGCGGCACCGCCGTCGGCACCGGCCTCAACGCTCCGCCCGGCTTTTCCAAGGAGGTCGCCGCCAAGCTCGCCGAGCTGACCGGCAAGCCCTTCGTCACCGCCCCCAACAAGTTCATAGCGCTTGGCTCACTCGATGCGATGGTGCAGGCAAGCGCGGCGCTGCGCGGGGCGGCGGTCGCGCTGATGAAGATCGCGAACGACATGCGCTGGCTGGCGTCTGGTCCGCGCTGCGGCCTGGGCGAGCTCAAATTGCCGGAAAACGAGCCAGGCTCCTCGATCATGCCCGGGAAGGTCAACCCAACCCACTGCGAGGCCATCGTGATGATCACGATCCAGGTGATCGGCGAGGACACTGCCACCGCCTTTGCCGGCAGCCAGGGCAATTTCGAGCTGAACACGATGCGCCCGATCGTCATCAACAACTTGCTGCACTCGGCGCAGATCCTCGCTGACGGCTGCGAGAAGTTCCGCACCTTCTCGGTCGAAGGCACGGAACTGAACCGCGAGAAGATCGACGCCTATGTCGGCAATTCCCTGATGCTCGTCACCGCGCTTTCACCCCTCATCGGCTACCAGAACGCCGCGCACATCGCCGAGCAGGCCGCCGCCGAGGGGACGACACTCAGGGAAGCCGCGCTGAAGTCGGGCAAGGTGACCGCCGCGCAATACGACCGGACCATCGTGCCGAAAAACATGATCGGCCACGGCGTCGGCGGCGCGTGATTGCACCATGAGACCCAGAGACGACACATGTGCACGGCAGCAGGATGTAGGGTGGCGGGCATTCCGCCACCGCGTGGACCGCTCAGGCTCTCCGGTCCCCCACGCACGCCTGCCCGTTCGTCTGACTCCGGCCCGATTCGGGGTAAATACATCGACCCCATGAAACCGATCAGTTCGTGCAGCCGCCACGCCCCTGCCTTGAGCGCCAACCCTGGCTTCGTCATCGCGAGGAGCGCCGTGCGCGGCGTGACGTGGCGATCCAGCCTTTTGTCCGCACCAGTGGTCAATCCCGTCAGTCCATACGATTCCCCAACCACGGAAACGCTCTACTCGCCACTGGGCAGAATGTCCGCTCGCCACGCCGATGCAACGCAGCGCACAGCTTGACGCAGCCTGAGCCCGCGGTCCACTCTGACGCGTGGGCTCGTCACCCGCGTCTCGGGAGAAACTACAGCAACCGCAGCGGAGGAAACAGGATATGCGCAGGATCGAACGCCGCGACCTGATCAAAGGCGCCGCCGGTTTTGCCACGCTCGCGCTCGCCTCGCCCGCGATCATCGCAACCGCCTCGGCCGCCGAGCTCAAGGCAACCCTGGTCAGCCTCTACGCGCTTTCCGGCACCTTCGCCGCCGACGGCACGCCCGGCGTAACGGGCGCGAAAATCGCCATCAAGTATCTCGCCCCGGGCTACGGCCAGAACATCGACTATGTCTCTGTCGACAGCGAAGGCAATCCCGGCAACGCGGTCACCAAGACGCTCGCCGAGATCGACCAGCATCACCGCGGCCTTTTCTTCGGCGGCGTGCTCTCCTCCGTGGCACTCGCCGTCGGCAGCCAGATCAACAAGGCCAACGGCATCTTCACCACCGCCGTCGGCGCCGACGAGGTGACCGGCGTTGACTGCAACCGCGCGACTTTCCGTTGGTCCGTCCCGACTTACGGCGCCATCCAGGAAACCGTCCGCCCCGTGGTCGAAAAGTTCCCGAACGCCAAACGCTGGTACACCATCACCCCGAAATACGTGTTCGGCGAATCCCTCCTTCGGAATGCGAAGGACGTCTTCAAGGAGAAAGGCATAGAGCTGGTCGGCAACAGCTACCACTCGCTCTCCGCAACCGAGTTTTCCGGCTATCTGACCAACGCCCTGGCCGCCAAGCCGGACGTTTTGCTGTTGCTCAATTTCGGTACGCAGGCCACCAACTGCCTCCGCCAGGCCGTTAACTTCGGCATGAAAAAGAAGATGAAAATCCTGATGGTCTGGGCAGCCGGCCTCGACCAGTACGAGACCATCGGCGCCGACGTGCTCGAGGGCGTCTACGTCGGCTGCCAGTACGACATGGCCATCAAAAGCCCTGGCAACAAAAAGATCCTCGAACTCTACAAGCGCGCCGGAGGCAGGCCGCCGGGCTACGTTTCGGTCAGCGGTTACATCTGCTCCGACCTGATCATGCTCGCGATGAAAAAAGCCGGCTCGGCCGAGCCGGCCGCCATCATCAAGGCATTGGAAGGAATGCAGTACGAGGGCCCGACCGGCGAAGAGACGGT
>JBOHMN010000192.1:0-1535 GCA_050730175.1 Acetobacteraceae bacterium
TCGTTCATCCGCGCCCGGTGCAGTTCGCGCTCCCGGGCGTCCGGATCGGCGACGATCCGCCAGCCCTCCGCGCGCGTCCATCCGAAGACGACGCTTCCGATATGAAGAACCAGATAGACGCGCTCAAACCGTGAGCCGCACAGCGGGCCATGGAAGAGCCGGTTCAGTTCGCCGGTTTGCACGAGACCCGACACGATCATCGTCGACGCGGCTGCCCCCACCGATTGAGACAACCCGAGACGACCAACCAGGTCTGGGCGACCACGTCACGGGTGTCATGGCGCGCAGCGATGGCGCATTTCTCCTGAAGGCGAAGCGCGAGCGCCGGGCGATAGTCGGCAACGCCCCAGACGCCGAACGGCGCCTGCGTCGCCCGCGCCGTCGCCTCTTCCTTCGCCCGGGCGAGCGATCCACGCTTGCCAGGCGCCTGACCCTCGTCCGCGTGAAAGATTGTGTGCTGGGCGCCGACCCTCCGGCCGTCCAGATCGAAAACAACGTCCAGGCCCCGCTCGACCGGACCGAGCGCGGTCTTCGCATCGCGAATGTTCGTGACGTTCATGCCGCACAAAGCGGCGAGATGTTGAACAGCCCAAAGCTCAGCGGCGAGGTCCGGCATAGTTGTGACTCCAGGTCGCGTCCCAAATCTGGGCGCTCGAAGCACGGGGCCATCCCGGCGATGCTGTACCCTGGAAACGCCATAATATTGCCGATGGCCGCGCCCGGTCAACGACGCCACCGTGACCGCCATGATAAGCTCGGCCGATGATGCCCGCCACCGCCAGCTTCTGGGATATCCTGAGCCAGGACGAAGCCGACTTCGTTCAGGCGATCATGCTCGAACTAGCAAACCAGCCTTGGGCTCAACCGATCGTCGCGGGCATCAACGACAACGGCGGTCTCAAACGCGAGAACAAGGACCGCCTCTTTGAGCTGCGATTCGCCTACGCGCTGCATCGGACCGGCATTACGCCCCGTTACGAGATACCGGGCGAAGCGAGATCCACGATCGATTTTGGATTTGCATCGCAGGGCCGGCCATGGGCCGTGGAGCTGCTGCGGTTGGGCGAAACGCAGGCGGTGAAAGCGGCAACCGGACACAGTGTCGACGAAGGCGGCGTTGCATGGAGCGGACGGGTCTTGTCGACGGTCGCCGAGGATCCGACGCAATCGACCGAAGGCGAAACGCTCAAAGCCGTGCAGAGGATTTGCCAGAAATGCGAGCAAGGCGGGCGACCCCACAAGTTCCCGGCGCCCGGAGACGCCTATCACATGATCCTGGTGGATTTCCGGACGGTCCTTAACGGCGGTGACGTCCATGATCGGCTTCATGTCGCCCTGGGCGCGGAATCCGTCGCCCCTCAATATCGCCTCGCCTGGCAGGGGCAACCAATCTCCGGCGTCTTCAGCGCACGGACAGCCGTCCGCGGCGCGGTCGAGGTGCGCGACCGCGTCCACTTTCTGGGGTTTGTCCGGGAGCGCACTTACAAGCCGGATGAATTCGGCGCGGTGCTCGACCTCGTCGCCAACCCATACCT
>JBOHMN010000193.1:0-6584 GCA_050730175.1 Acetobacteraceae bacterium
CGGCGGGACATGGTGAAAAGAACCTCACGTTGCCCCTTGGTGCTCCTGCCACCCTGGACGGAGCGGGAGGACGATTCCGCGTTTCGCGATGGCGCTAATATTTCAAATCATATGCAACTGAGGCGGACCGACAGGGGACAGGTGTTCGTCGAAGGCCGGAGGATTTCAGATGTCCCCGGTAATGGCGGAATGCCCGCTGCGGCCCCGGGACCCCATCGCGCGAGCGTGATGGGAACCCGTCTGAGCGGGCTTCGCCTGTTTCCGCCCTACCCTCCCTCAGCCCGGGATGCCACTGAAGAAAGGTCGCGCGGGACCACGCTGCCTGGACCGATCAGCTTGCTGTTGCGAGCTTGTCTTCCGTCCTGGTGGCGAAATCGCTTGCGTCGTGACGCTCGCGGAGCTGTTCAGAGAGATCGCCGCTCATGCGATTGACCATGCGGCCGCGCTTTACGGCCGGCCGCGCGAAGATCGCATCCGCCCAGCGGGCGACATTCCGATAGCCCTGGACGCTCAGGAACTCGGCTGCGCCGTACACCCAGCCCTTCACAAGTCCGCCGTACCAGGGGAACACCGCGATGTCGGCGATTGTGTACTCGCGGCCGGCAAGGTAGTCGCTCTCGGCCAGGCGGCGATCGAGCACGTCGAGCTGGCGCTTGACCTCCATAGCGAAGCGGTCGATCGCGTATTCACTCTTGGTCGGCGCATAGGCGTAGAAGTGGCCGAAACCGCCGCCGAGATAGGGCGTGCTCCCGACCTGCCAGAATAGCCAGTTCAGCGTTTCAGTACGGCCGGCGACATCTTCGGGCAGAAACGCACCGAACTTCCGTGCAAGGTACAGCAAGATCGAACCCGATTCAAAAACGCGGATGGGTTTCGGGCCACTGCGATCGACAAGGGCGGGAATCTTCGAATTCGGGTTTACGGCCACGAAACCGCTGCCGAACTGGTCACCTTCCCCGATCTTGATCAGCCATGCATCGTACTCTGCTCCGCTATGGCCAAGAGCGAGCAACTCTTCCAGCATGATCGTAATCTTCTGGCCGTTGGGGGTCGCAAGCGAATAGAGTTGGAGCGGATGTCTGCCGACTGGTAGCTCCTTCTCGTGTGTCGGGCCGGCAGTCGGGCGGTTGATGCTGGCGAATCGACCACCGTTTGGCTTGTTCCAAGCCCAGACTTTCGGTGGTACGTATGAAGATACGTCGTTCATTCTGAAGCTCCACAAATCCCCGCGCGACGCGCGACTGACGCCAGGCGACGGGGCCGACAGGTCGAATGCGATTAGATGCGTTCGACGCGCCGTGATTCAATGAGACAGGGCGCAGGTGCGGACAAGGAAACACATCCCCGGCGCCACGTAGCGATTGCGAATGCCTCTTCAGCGGCAGCTCCGTCAGGCAGGCGGCGAGGACCGGACATGTGGCAGACGGCTGATCGGACGGCGGGGACCCGACCACCTCACGACGGCACGGACGCGTCCCCGCTCCAGAAGGTAGCCGTTGGGCGGTTCGCGCCGCGGGCAGGAGACCCAGGTGCTGGCATTGTCGCGAAGTTCCTGCTTCGCGCGGTATCGTACACTTCCAGCACGCTCGCACGCGAGCCTATACCTCTGGAGGGTCAGGGTTGCGCCGCTCGAGCGCGTACGCTCGGAGGGAGGTGCAATGGGCCGAGCGCTTCGGGGAACGCGGAGAAATAGCCTTCGAACGTCATGGGATCGATGCCGGTGAGCCGTTTGACCGTCGGGCTCACGCGCTCGAGTTCTCCGGCGGCGATAGCGGCGAACCAACCGGTGTACAGATCAGCCCGCCACTCTTCTGTCCCAAGCCCGGTTCTTCCGCCCTGCGCTGATCCTGAACCCTCGTGCTCGCAGCGTAGCGGAACGCCAGTCAGAAGCGAAAGCCGGCGGACCGCCTCGGCGACGCTTAGAGCTTCGGGTCCGGTGACGTCGTGCACGCCGCCGGGAGGGCTGAGCATGGCGGCGGCGGCAGTGCGTGCGACGTCCTCCCGGGAAATGAAGGCGGCCCTTCCCTGTCCCAGAGGGTCGCGTACCGCACCGTCCGCACCGGCGAATTCCGGAAGCATGTCCATGTAAAAGGCATTGCGCAGGATCGTGAACGATGGAAGTCCCGCGTCCGAAAGGAATTGTTCGCTTTCATAATGGTCGCGCGAGTAGGCGAATTTGGACTGCGCGCCAGAGCCTTGAAGCGACAGATAAATCACTTGCCGAACAGGAGACCGGGCGGCGGCAAGAAAGGCATTCCGATGGTGGAGCGCGCGCATGCCAGGTTGGGCAGAGCCGGAAATAATCAAGGCGACGTCGATCCCGTCAAAGGCGGCTTCGAGGGTATCCGGCTCCGCAAAATCCCCGTGAACGATTTCCACCTCCGCGAGGTGCGGCGCCTTTTCGGGAGTTCGCGTCATCAGACGCAGCGGCATCCGGTTGCGAGCCAAGAGCTCAGCCGTGCGCCGTCCTACTCGCCCGGAGGCTCCCGTCAGAAGCATCATCGCTTGCACCTCGAAGCACTCGCGTCTGACCGGCCCGCTGGCCACTGCATATGAATCCCTGGATATGAATCCCTGGGCCATGGAACCCAGGTAGCAGCAAGGGGTAGTCGGTCGGTCAGCCAGGGCTTTGATTGGGTGATCAAACGCAGCAAGGAGGCACTCCACCAACAAACGTAACGGGAGGAGCGTGTCACTGGAAATAAAGGGCCAATATGCGGAAATGCATATCGCTGACGGGCAGTGTCATGGGATCGCGCGGCGGCGCAGCGAGCGTGGTGCTCCAAACGCGACTCTGGGTGCCAGGTCACTCTGCCGCCCCCGCCTTGTGCTCCATCAAGCGCGGCATGAGCTCAACGAGGTTGCAGGGCCGATGACGGCTGTCGAGCTGGAAGAGCAGAATGTCGTCCCACGCGTCCTTGACGGCGCCGGGGCTACCCGGCAATGCGAAGAGGTATGTGCCGCCCGCGACACCACCCAGCGCCCGCGACTGAATCGTCGATGTACGGATCTTGTTGTAGCTCAGCATCCGAAACAGTTCACCGAACCCCTCGATCTCTTTTTCAAGAACGCGCTGGAACGCTTCCGGCGTCACATCGCGCCCGGTGATTCCGGTACCACCGGAAGTGATAATCACGTCGATTTCAGGATTGTGGATCCAGTGACGAAGTCTGGCTTCGATCCGGTCGGCATCGTCCAACTCGATTGCGCGTGCGATCAATCGGTGACCCGCTTTGGTGATTCGCTCGGCCAGAGCGTCGCCGGATGTATCATTGGCCGCGGTGCGGGTGTCCGAGATGGTGAGTAGAGCGATGTTGACGAGCAGAAACTGACGGCTTTCATCGATGCCGGTCATGGCAGGCTCTCCGGCTGGTGATCCGACTCTGGGGTCTGATGGCGACGGCCCCAGGTGCCGCATCGGAACAGCAGCGCATTGTCTCGCGCGGCCGGCTGGTTCCGTTACGTTTGCTGCCTCGGGCGGCAAACGGTGGAGGCAAGGCACTGGCGGCCTCAGTGCAACGTGTTTCCTGCCACGAGCATTCTGCGCCAGTCTTCCTCGGCCGTGAAGGTTGGGAAGTCACCTTCTGCCAGTGCATCGAGGCTTGGTTGCGGCAAGCCAAGACGCTCGGCGTAAAGCCACAGGTACGTGAGGGTTGCTTCGACGAAATGCCGGGTCTGTCCGTTCGGGATCGCTTCGATGAAGAGCAGCGGATCTCCCTGATCTTGGATGGAGCGGGACCAGGAAGCGAAGTTTCCCGGCCCGCTATTGTAGCTGCCAAGCACCTTCAGGAGGTTTTGCCGCACGGTTGGCTGCCGCGCGAGATAACTCACGTAGCGTTGCCCGAGCGCGAGATTGACGGCCGGATTGTTGAGTTCGCTTCCCCAATGCCCCGCCACGGCGGCGGCCGTGCTTGGCATGAGCTGCATCAGTCCGCGCGCGCCGTTACGGGAGACTGCGCCGGCCTCGAAGTTCGATTCCAACCTTGTGAGCGCGTAGACGAGTGCCGGATCGATTGTGAACCCGCCGGCGGGAGCGAGGGATGGCAAGGGGGGTGCGGGCAGTGCGGCGAGCTTGTGCTCCGGGCCCGCCGAGAGGAGTTCGGAGAGACGTGCGGCGAGCTCGAGCAGCCCGGCGTGCGAAGCAACCAACATCACTGCCCTGCCGAGCGCGCTGTCAGCCTGGATCACGGGCCAGAGGGTGCCCAGCTCGGCCGCGGCCATGCGGGTTTGCCCGACCTCGATGAGGGCGAAGGCACGCCACCCGGCCGCGGTCGCCGCCACCGCGTCGATGTCGGCTTCACCGAGCGTCGGCCGGCCACCGCCGGGGTCGAGGCCAAAGCCGAGCATGCGCGCCGCGAGCAGCCCATAGAAGCAGCCGCGCTCGGCGGCCGCGCGTTGCATCCATTTCAGCCAGTGGGTGGGGCGATCGAGCGCAAGCTCCGCCCGGGCCACCCAGAACGATGCTGCCGCGACCATGGGCGGCTTCGCATCTTTCGCTTCGGCGGCAGACCGGAAGAAGTGATCCGCGGTTTCCATCCGCCCGAGACGCCAAGCTGCCAACGCAGCCATATAGGCGGCCGCACCGTCTGCCCCGCCGCTCGCCCGGCTTGCCGCACCGGCGAGGGCAAGCGCCCGGTGATCTTCGTTCTGCGTGAAGAGAGCCCGCGCAACGATTGCTTTGAGGACCGCAACGTGCGCCACCGTCAAACCGCGAGTCGCAGCGATGAGCGAGAGCGCGGAGCTTATTCTACCGGCCCCGGCGCGATCTGCGACGGCGACTGCCAGGGCGGAAATCCCATCGGTTTCAGCCGCGACGGGGTTGGCTGCGATCGGTCCGTGCGGCGCGGGCGCGAAGGAAGGCTGCGGCAGTTCCGTGACCCTGGGCGGAGGCGGGCGCGGCGCCCCGCGCGGAAGCTTGCGCAAAAGCAGCGCATAGATTGCCGGCGCCGCAGCCTGGTCACTGTATTGGCGGAGCCACGCTTCGAGCTCGGCCGGCGTCGTTACCGTGTACGGACCGAGGTAGCGCTCCGCCAGGATGCTGCCGAGCAGGGTCCGATCGGACAAGGCCGCCGTTGCCTCGGCCGCCGCGGCGATTCTTCCCGTTCGTTGCAGGGAGAAAATCGACCGGACGGCGGCCGCCTGACTGGGCGAAAGCGGCTCAGGAAACGCGACTTCCGCGCCATTCGGCAGGCTGGAGCGGGGCACGGCCATGGCCGTCTCAGGACGATGCGGACGGCTTTGCGCGTGCGCACCATGGGCGGCAAGGCCGGCCATCAAGGTGGCGCCGGCAATCATCGCCCGGGCAGCGAACACGCGGGAAATCGTCTGACCAGCCACAAGCATGGCTGGCGCCCTACACGGCGCATTCCTGCGCGGCAACCGCCAACGGTGAGACGAATCTAATAGTATGAGATATTGCGATGCAAAACCGAGGCTTAGCTCGTGACTTGCGGCTCACAAATTCGTGATCGGTCACTTTGTGATGACCCACGCGGCCCAATTAGCGGTCAAGCGTCCTGCGCAGCAGGAGCAGGTCGCGCCAGGCATCCCGTTTGGCGGCCGGGGTCCGTAACAGGTAGGCCGGGTGATAGGTTGGCAACGCCGCTACCGGCTGCGGCAGGCCCGGCACGCTCACAGGGGTCCAACGGCCACGCAGCCGGCTAATGCCTTGGCTCGCCCCGGTCAGCGCGCGCGTTGCCATCGACCCGAGCAGAACGAGGTGGTGCGGCCGCAGCAATGCCAAGTGGCGGAGAAGGAACGGAAGACAGAGCGCTATCTCCTGGTCCGTCGGGGTGCGGTTGCCAGGCGGGCGCCACGGCAGGACGTTGGTGATCAAGAATTGTCGCCGGTCCAGTCCGATGCTCGCCAACATCGCATCCAGCAGACGGCCCGACTGCCCGACAAACGGAAGGCCGGAGCGATCCTCTTCTGCGCCGGGCGCCTCGCCGATCAGCACCAGTCCGGCATCCGGATTGCCGTCAGAGAAAACCAGATTGGTGGCGGTGGTGCGCAGCGCACAGCCGTCAAAACCGGCCAACGTCTGGCGTAGCGCATCGCGGGTTGTTGCGCTCGCCGCCAACTTCCAGGCGCGTGCCGTTGCACCATCCACGGGGATGCCCATAGGGACGGGCGTAGCAGCCGGCACCAGCGCAGCAGGCCGCGCCGGCGGTTGCGCCAGGCGATCCTGAGGGGTCTCCGCCAGCGCCTCATCGGCTCCCCATGCGAGCTGTAGCCGTAGAGCGACGAGTGCGTCCATACGTTGATTCTAATGCTGCGGGATTCTGTTGCTGCCGGGCTTGCCGGACCGAGTTCTCCGTCTCAAAGCGGCAGCGTTCCAGATTGCCACCGCCTGGCCGCGCGCGGATAGAGGGGATGCTGCAAGCCGGCCGGGGCCGGGATCGCGTTCTGCGGCACGTTCAGAGACGCTCTGGGCACTTGCTGAACGACCGCGGGCGCCCTAGGCTCGGAACCCAATTATTTCCTTGCTCCGGCTCGGGCGGGTCGGATTCAAGCTCCTTGGTTGATGGGAGCGGATTGATGGCCAACGAATTCTGGATGAGCGACCGGCAATGGGCGGTGTTGGA
>JBOHMN010000194.1:0-2966 GCA_050730175.1 Acetobacteraceae bacterium
CCCCTTACGTTTGCTGCCGCGGGCAGCAAACGACGGGGGCAGGACACTGGTCCACGCGGGGGCGATGTCCGGCGGGCTGGCGCCTGCCGTCCTGGATTTCGGCCGCCCGGTGTGGCAACGTCGCGCCGCTTTTCCCACAATTTCGGCGTTTCTCGATGAAGCTTTTGATACCCGGACCCGTGAGCACGCGGCCGGAAGTGCGCGCGGCTCTGACTGAGGACTTCGCGCCGTGGGATCTGGATTTTCGTCCGCTCGCGGCGGATGTGCGCTCGCGTTTGCTCGCGATCAGCGGAGTCGGGCCGGATACGCACGACTGCCTGCCGATCCAGGGTTCGGGGCACTTCGTGATCGAGGCGGCGCTCCGCACGTTCGTGCCGTACGATGCCAGGGTGCTGGTGCCGATGACCGGGGGTTATGCGGTGCGCCTGGCCCGGCTGGCACGTGAATGCGGGCGGGAGGTGCTGGAGCTCGCGATGGGGGAGCGCGAGCGGGTCGATCCCCATGCGGTGGGGGCGGCGCTCGCCGCAGATCGGACGATCAGCCACCTCGCGTTCGTTTATAGCGAGACGAGCAGCGGCATCGTGCATGATGCGGAAGCCCTGGTACGGGTGGCGCGTCGCGAGCACCGGCGCGTGATCATCGACGCCGTTTCCGCGTTCGGTGCGCTGCCGCTCGATCTTTCGACCATGCCGGAGGTGGATGCGGCGTTGTTCACCGCCAACAAGTGCCTCGAGGGAATCCCTGGCCTCGCCTTCGCGATCTCACCCTCTCAGCGCCTGGCGGGCCGGGTCGGTCAGGCGCAGAGCTGGTGCCTGGATCTGGCGGACATCCACGTGCATGGCGAGCGCAACGGCGTCGGCAGCTTCCGTTTCACCCCGCCGGCGCAGGTGCTGAACGCGCTTTCGGTGGCGCTTGATTTGTTCGCCGCCGAGGGCGGGTGCGAACGGCGGCTTGCGCGCTACCGTGCCAATCTCAAGGTTCTTGCCGACGGCGTGCGGGCGATTGGCCTTACGCCCTATCTGCCGCAGCAATTGCAAGGACCGATCGTGTTCAATGTGCACGCACCGGATGATCCGCGCTGGGACTTGCAGTCCTTCGTCGATCGGGTGAAGGACCGCGGGTTCGTGATCAGCAACTTCTTCGACACGGAAATGCCGAGTTTTCGCGTCGGCCTGATCGGTGCGCTCGGCCCGGACGATTTTCGGGAAGCGGTCGGGGCGATCGACGGCGCGCTCCGGGAGCTTGGCATCCAGAAGCGCGAGGCGGCGTAACAGTGCGGCCGGCTGGACGAGAGGTGGAAAGCAGATGCCCAACACGGCAAACGGGTAGCTGACTGCGCGGTTCGGCGCCGGAGGCGCTGCGACCACCAATTTCAGGAATGTGCAGCAGGCCATGCAGACGCATTTCGCGGGCCCGCTCAACACGATCGGCAACGCGGTGACGCGCCGGGTGGTGAAGAAGGGCATCTATCGCGTCGGCAAGCTGATGTAGGCATCGAGTACGCCGATGCATGGCAATGCTGCGCGATCCGGCACCTGGTGGAAGACCAAGCGCAGCACCGGCTCCGAGCAGAACCTGGTCATGAGCTGCTGGGAAGGCGTGCTTTATCTTGCTTACCAGTGCGACGCGATCGGCAAGGCCGATTGTACCCGCTTCTACCAGTCGGCAACGGCCTCCGACACCAAGCTGCGCAGCCTGTCCGGAACCGCGGCACTGTCGCTCTCTCAGTTTTTAGATCGCTTCACGCGACAAGAAGGGGCCGTGGCCCGGAGTGCGTGCAAGGAGTGCGGTGAGGCCGTTGCGGATGCGGGAGCGCCCGCGGTGCAAGAGGACGCGCTGGTTCGCGGCCGTGATACCGAGGATTCGGCATGCATCTTCCGGCGTGCGGCCATGGAAATCGCTGAGCACGACGACGTTCCGCTGGGCAGCGGGCAAGTTGTGGAGCAGGTCGGCTACGTGCGCCATGAGCTGCCGGCCGGCTGTGATCCGCTCGGGATTGCGTTCATCCCAGCCGTGGGAGCGCTCTGCCCAATTGCCATCGGGCGCGAACCTGGCCGGGCCGACGGATGCCGCGAGATCGCCCTCGAGCGCCGTGAAATCGGCGATCCGGCCCTCTCGTTCCGTGCTGATCCTTGCCTTGTCGACGAGAATCGGGAAGAGCCAGCCCTCCGGCGTTGACCGGCCGGCAAATCGCGATGGTTTCGAAATGAATTCCAGCCAGGTGTCCTGGGCGACTTCTTCGGCGATGGCGTGGCTGCCAACGAAACAACGGGCCACGCGCACCATCGCTTGGTGATGGCTTCTGACCAGGGCGTTGAACGCAGTCTCGTCCAACCGGCTGGAGCTCCGCTGGGAAAGCCGGATCGCCGGGCTTGTCCAGCGACGGGCGGTCATGCCGGGGGTTGCGGTGGCGGGTTCGTGGAAAGCGGCGCGTAAACACGGGCATTTCATGCCAGCAGAGCACCCCAAAGCGCGCGTCGCGCCGGCTGGGTCAGGAATGTGCTGGTTCACTGCGGTCTCCAAGGCGGTGGATCAAACTGATCGGTTCAGTTCGATAGGCCGCGACGGACCGTTGGTCAACGCTATACTGGACTGTTCAGTATGTATCTCGTGAGATTCAGAGATGCAGAGAATTCGAGCCTCACGGGATTGACAAAACTAAACCGATTAGTCCGGGCGTCGGCCTGCCACGAGGGGATACCCGGTCCGATGGAACTGGGCAGACAGCCAAGCCCCCCAAGGGCCGGTTCCGGCTGGCTGAACGTGCCCAGGTTTGTTTTCTCGAGCAACTTCATCACCCTGACCGGCATCTGGCGATTCCAGTCAGGGTGATATTGCTCTAGGCTCGGAACCCAATTATTTCCTTGCTCCGGCTCGGGCGGGTCGGATTCAAGCTCCTTGGTTGATGGGAGCGGATTGATGGCCAACGAATTCTGGATGAGCGACCGGCAATGGGCGGTGTTGGA
>JBOHMN010000195.1:0-1939 GCA_050730175.1 Acetobacteraceae bacterium
ACATATACCCGTACTGCCGAGGCGATATTGGGTCACGGGATCGACCGGCAAACGGTGATCCTCGCGCTGGGCGGCGGCGTGGTCGGCGATCTGGCCGGCTTCGCCGCGGCGGCGACCTTGCGCGGGCTGCCGTTCGTGCAGATGCCGACGACGCTGCTCGCCCAGGTCGATTCGTCGGTTGGCGGCAAAACCGGCGTCAACACGGAACGGGGCAAGAACCTCGTCGGGGCATTCCACCAGCCACGCCTGGTGCTGGCCGATGTCGCAACGCTCGAGAGCTTGCCGCCCCGCGAGCTCAGGGCGGGCTACGCGGAAGTTGTGAAGGCCGGGCTGATCGGCGATGCCGGCTTGTTTGCCTGGTGCGAGCAGCACGGCGCGGCAGTGCTCGCGGGAAACCCCGAGCTCTTGGCCGAGGCGGTGCTGCGCGCCGCAGCGTTCAAGGCACAGGTGGTCGGCGAAGACGAGCGCGAAGAAAAGCCGAGCGACGGCCGCGCCCTGCTCAATCTCGGGCACACCTTCGCCCACGCACTCGAGCGCGAATCCGGGTACAGCGACGTGCTCTTGCACGGCGAAGCCGTGGCAATCGGCCTCGGGCTCGCGTTCCGCCTGTCCATCCGGCTCGGGGTTGCCTCGGAAGAGGACGCAGCGCGGGTCATCGGGCACCTCGCTTCCGTCGGTCTTCCTTCCGGGCTTGCCATGCTGAACCGCCGGTTTTCCGCAGGCGCACTTCTCGCGCACATGCAGGGCGACAAGAAGGTGCGTGACGGCACGCTCACCTTCGTGCTCGCGCGCGGCATCGGCCACGCTTACACATCGCGCGAGGTCACCCGGGACGCTGTGCGCGATCTCCTGGAGAGCGAAGGCTGCGGCGCCTGAAGGTGCGAACCGCGGCCGCTTTCAGAGCGCGCCGAGGCCGGCTGAACCCGCTCTATCTTTGTTTTCTCGAGCAATTTCATCATCTTGACTGGCATTTGGCGATTCCAGTGAGGGTGATATTGCTCTAGCCGCTCGCTTCGAGCCGCTGCGCAGTTCCGTCTGGCGCGCCGATGAAAGCAGCGGCGGCAAGCTTGTTGAAGAGCCCGCACGCGACAACGCCGGGAATGAGCGTGATCGCGCACTCGAGCGCGACCGGATCGGCGATCATGCCAAGGCCGTCGAGATCGTAGATCAGATTGCCGTTGTCGCTGACGAAGGGCTCGCCGTCTCTCGTGCGCCGTAAAGCGGCCGTGCCGCCCAGCCGCTCGATCCGCCGTGCGGTCGCCGCATGCGCGAAGCAAACGACCTCGACCGGCACCGGCGCCCGCGTGCCAAGCTTGTCCACCAGCTTGCGCACATCGCCAACCACGATGAATCGTTTCGCAGCGGACGCAACGATCTTCTCACGGACCAGCGCACCGCCGAGACCTTTGATCAACGCAAGCCGCCCGCGCTCGATTTCATCCGCGCCGTCGATCGCAAGATCGGGCGCGCGCCCGGGAGAAAGCTCCGCCAGCGGAATGCCGAGCGCCCGCGCCCTCTCCGCGGTCGCGCGGGACGTGGGAACCCCAGCCACGGAGAGCCCTTCGGCCTTGATCCGCTCGGCAAGCCGCTCCAGCACGAACGCAACTGTGCTCCCGGTGCCGAGCCCCAACAGCATGCCGGTCTCCACCAGTTGGGTGGCGGCCACCGCGGCCGCACGCTTGCCGGCATCCACCCCACCCTCTGCCGTCACCGCAACGTCCGTCCCTCAAAACGACACTTTATCATTCCCGGCGTCGACGCAGGAAAGCAAAGCGCAAGCGCGGCTTCGCGCCGTCCGCGCTTGCATCGGCGCCCCTGTCTCCGGACGCCTCTGCAGGACCGGCTGATCCGATTCTGCCTCGGGCATACGGCAACCGCCGCAGCGATGCATCCGCGCTGGCAGGCCGTTGATCGAGCGTCACCAAATCCGCACCAAGCT
>JBOHMN010000196.1:0-32392 GCA_050730175.1 Acetobacteraceae bacterium
ATGCGGAAAGGCTGAGCCGCATGATCATGGGATCGCGCTCCGTCGATCGCGTGCACATAACGGGTTTCGCTAAACCTGCGGTCTATCATCAATATCTTTCAGCCGCCGATGTCGCGGTGCAGCTCCGCTCGCTCTCGCGTGGAGAAACCTCGCGCGCGGCTCTCGAGTGCATGGCGAGTGGGGTGCCGACGATCGTCAATGCGCACGGCGCGGCGGCGGAGTTGCCGGAGGACTGTGTCATCATGCTCCCCGATCAATTCAGCGACGAGCAGTTGACGGCAGCGATCGAGCGGGTGCGCAACGCTCCTGGTCTGCGTGACCGGCTGGGAGCGAAGGCGCACGCCTATATTGCAGAGTTCCATTCGCCGCGACCGGTCGCGGGTCGGTATTACGCTGCGATCGAGCGATTTGCTGCGCTCGGGCGGGAGATGATCAAGGCGCGGACGCTCTCAGCGTTGGCGGAGCTCGAGCCGGCACCGGCGGACGCGCGCGAATGGCTGCGCCTGGCCCGTGCCATGCATCACGACCTGCCGCTGAGCCGGCCGGAGCGGCAGCTCCTGGTCGACGTGTCGGAACTGGTTCGCAGAGACGTCGGCAGCGGCGTGCAACGGGTTGTCCGGAGCGTTCTCGGCGCGCTCTTCAGCAGCCCACCGCCTGGCTATCGGGTAGAGCCAGTATACGCGGCGGAGGAGAGCAATGGCTACCGTTATGCGCGGCAGTTCACATTGGAGTTCATGGGTTGCGAGAGTGCGGGGTTGGCCGATGCCCCGCTCGACTGCAGCCAGGGCGACCTGTTCCTTGGCCTTGACTTGCAGCCGCACGTCGTGCCTCGCCAGATTACGAGCTATGCTGAAATGCGGCGGGACGGGGTTCGCATTTACTTCGTTGTGCATGATCTTTTGCCGATACTGATGCCGCGTTTCTTTGCTGCCGGCGCGGCTGTCATCCACGAACGATGGCTTGGCACGGTGACTTCCTATGCGGACGGGCTGATTTGCGTTTCCCGGACCGTTGCCGACGAGGTGATAAGCTGGCTCGGAGTGAAGGGAAAGGCGCGCGCACGGCCACTCAGAATCGGGTGGATCCATCACGGGGCCGATCTCAAGCCTGTGGCGCCGCACGGTTGCGCGCGCGACGGTGAGAAGCGCCTTACGATTGCGCTCGGTCCTCCACCCCGCTTTCTGATGGTCGGGACCGTTGAGCCAAGGAAGGGGCACGCCCAGGCACTGGCGGCGTTCGAGCAGCTGTGGGCCGATGGTGTCGAGGCAAGCCTCGTCATCATTGGACGGCAGGGCTGGATGGTCGAACGGTTGACGAGGAGGTTGCGCACGCATCCGGAGCTGGGGCGCCGGCTATTCTGGTTCGATAGTCTCGGCGACGAGGCTCTGGCCGAGATTTATGCTTCCGCCACCTGCCTGGTTGCCGCTTCCGAAGGTGAGGGTTTCGGTCTTCCGCTGATCGAGGCTGCGCAGTACGGCCTTCCCATCCTGGCGCGGGACATTCCCGTCTTCCGCGAAGTCGCAGGGCGACACGCGCATTATTTCCGCGCGGGCACGGCAGGAGAACTGGCCCAAGCGATCCGTGAGTGGCTTGCGGCGTTTGCCGAAGGTCAGCATGAGAGGTCAGATCAACTACCCCGGCTGACATGGGCCGAAGCGTGCGAGCGGCTCAAGGCGCTCCTGTTCGGCGACGCGTGGTACGCGCAATGGCCGGCGAACGCGCCGGCGGATCGCGTCTCTGCCGAGTACGTGCGGCTGGCGTAGCCGCACTTCGGGTTTGGCGCAACGCCTGATCGCGACGCTTCGTCTGTTCCGAGGAATTGGTATTCGTTATCATCGGGGCTGCGAAATGACCAGCGTTTCCAGCCCGAGCCCGAGGTGGCGCCGGTCCTTGCCCAAGCCGAGATCGATGGGCCGCGCCGGGTGCGCAATTGCCAGGCGCAGCACATTGTCGCCTTTCTGCAGGGCCCCCGCAGGACACAGCACCCGCGCGCGGCGCGTATGATCGGTCACCACGACCTTCCCGCAGAAGCGGCCATTGGCCGTGATCGTCACTGTTTGCCGGCGATCAATGGCCGCGGAAAATGAGCGCGCGTCGATTGCGATCGAAGTCGGCACAGCTGGCGCATCGTCCAGCCGGAAGAAGAGGAAGGCGGATTTCGCGTCGGTCCAGCGGCCCCAGCTTTCCGGGGCGGAAAACCCGTCTCCGGCGAAGACGTTGCCGTCGCCGCGGCGGACGAAGCGGTAGTGATGACCGAGCTCAAGCATCGGCTCGGCCCCGAGAGCGGCGACGTTGCAGGCGCCGAAACCGACCATCACGAGTCGCTCGGCCGCATGGACAGGCGCCGGCAAGCCGTGCTCGACCAGGAAATGTCGGCCGGCGCGAATATCGTACCCGACGTTCCGGCACGATGAGGGCGTGCGCCAAGTGGGTGGGAAATTCCCGGAATACCCGTTGATGGTCTTCGCACCGTGGCTTGCGGCAAGCAACTCGGCGTCGATCTGGCCGTACGTCCAGGCCGTGATGTTGCCGCGCCTGGATGGGGTGTTCACGGCGAAAATCGCGTCGTGAGGCAGCTTTTCCGGCAACAGCGCCCTGAGTGCAGCGTTGTGCTTGAGCCAGTCCGCCGGGGCGGAAGAGTCCTCCTTCACCAGCGAGCACTCCACGACGAGGAATGCGGCGAGGACAACGGCAAACACACGCCGGGCCGGCACATGCCGCACGGATACGATGAGATCATCGATCAGCAAGCCGAGCAGGACGGAGAGGGGCAGCATCAGTACGAGAATGACCCGCGCGACGACGCGCATCGCTGAGAAGCCGGCGATCGGAAAGATCAGCCGGTAAAAGCTGTGTCCGCCGATATTGATGGTTGCGAGGAAAAGGATGCCGGCTGCGACGAGCATGACGACCGCGAGGGGATGCCGTCGCCGGGTCGGGGGGGAAACGATGAACCAGAGCGGCGCCACCAGCGCCGAGAGGCCCGGAAAGAGCTGCTGTTCCCATACAGCAGGGTAGGGAAATGCGTGTGAAAGATCGGGCCAGATGCGCGACGCGCTGGCCAGCAGGTACGAACCGGGGCGCGGCAGCAAAGACAAAACCTCCGGCCAGGAACGCCCGAAGCCGTAGAGCGATTGCACGTGCCGATAAGGGAGTGCAACGACAGCCAGGAGTGCTACTCCCGCAACCAGGAGGACTGCCGAAAGGCCAAGGGATGCGCGGTCTTTGGGGCGCGGTGCGCCGGGAGGATTCGCCGCAATCCGCTGCCGCCTGACCAGGAAGGATGCGGCACAGTACGAGGCAAGCAACAGCAACAGCAGCAGCCCGAGATAGATGCTGGCGCTCAGTTCAAGCGCGACGAACAGCACGGTGACCGCTCCGGCCCGGACACTGCGCGTTGTCAGCAGACGGTCGAACGCGACGACGGCGGGTGGCACCCAGAGCCGGTAAATGAGCTGAGCATGGCTGAACTGAGCGGTCATGGGCAGCGGAAACGTGAACAGGAATGCAGCGGCAGCCGCTCCCCAAGATCTCAGTCCGAGCGCCCGGAAACTCAGAAATGCGAACACGAAGGTCAGGGCAAAGCCCGCGACGAACCAGATGCGGAAAGCGGTGAGCCCGCCGGTACCCAAAGCGCGGGCGACGGCAAACACCTCTCCATCGCCCCAGAAAGTGTCGGAAAAGTTGGTGACTAACGGCCAAGGGTAGAAGAACGGCGCGCTCAGGAAGTGTGTCGCGCGACCGTGAAAGAAGAGGGAGAGCTCACGGCTAAAGAATTGCAACATGGCAAGATTGAACCTGGCATCGCCGAGATCTCCAGGCATTGCGCGGCCGGTAATGTATGCCGGGAGCACGAGGCCGAGGCCGAGCCCGAGGAAAACGACCGCGGCGAGCAAGTCCAGCAGCCAGCGCCGGCTTTGTCCCGTCGGTGCGCTGCTTCGCACTGTCGGCAAGCGCGCTTCAGGTGCCTTGTTCACGGCTCGCTTTTTACCGATACGCTGCCGTTCGCAATGAGCGGTCCCGGCCCGCCAGCCGAGGCCCGTTCATTCGGAGCGCAGGCGCTCCTCGCCGGCGGGCAGGCGCCCGACTGCCACCCCATCCCGGGCGCGCGCCGTTTCCTCGGTGCGCAGCACGTCAAGGGCGATCAGTTTGCCACCGCGCTCGAAATGCCAGAAGATCCAGCCATTGCAGGAAGGGGCATTGGTGAGCGCAGCGCCGAGCTGGTGGATCGAGCCGCGCAGCGTTCCGGCCTGAAGGGTCCCGTCCGCCGCTACGGTCGCCACGACCCGCCGGCTTCGGTCGTAGAGCCGGCTTCCGGGTGCGATGAGGCCGCGCTCGACGAGGCTCCCGAAGGGAATGCGCGGTTGATCCCGCTTGGAAGGCGTGACCTGGAACCCCTCCGCCGGCAGCCGCCGGGTGCGCTTGAGCCGGGCGAGCGCGGCCTCGACATAGGCCGGGTGGCGTTCGATGCCGATGAAATGCCGGCCGAGGCGCTTCGCCACGACTGCGGTCGTTCCGGTCCCCGCGAACGGATCGAGCACGACGTCCTCAGGCAACGTGCAGGAAATCAGGACGCGGTGTAGCAGCGCCTCCGGCTTCTGGGTCGGATGCAGCTTGAGGCCATGGGCGTTGCGCAGCCGCTCCTCGCCCGTGCAGAGCGGAATGAGCCAGTCGCTCCGCATCTGCAGGTCGTCGTTCAGGGCCTTCATCGCCTGGTAATTGAACCGATGCCGCGAATCCCGCCCGTGCGCCGCCCAGATCAGCGTTTCGTGCGCGTTCGTGAAGCGCCGGCCACGGAAGTTCGGCATTGGATTGGCCTTGCGCCAGATAATGTCGTTCAGCAGCCAGAATCCGAGGTCCTGCATCATGCCGCCGATGCGGAAGATGTTGTGATAGGCACCGATCACCCAAATCGTGCCGTCCTTCCTGAGCACGCGGCGGCATTCGGCGAGCCATTCGCTGGTGAACATGTCGTAATCGGAGAAGTCGGCGAAGCGGTCCCACGCCTCGTCTACACCGTCAACCACGCTGTCGTCAGGCCGGCGCAGTTCGCCGCGAAGCTGGAGATTGTACGGCGGATCCGCGAAGATGCATTCGACCGAAGCGGACGGCAGCATCCGCATGATCTGCACGCACTCACCGAGCAGCAACTGGTCGAGCGGTAATTCGTGGATGATTGCCCCGTTCCTCCGGAGGGCGACGAGAAACCCTATGGTGGAAGCTCTGGCCCTATGGTGGAAGCTCTGGCCGAGCCGCGTCAACTGCTGAAGGCGCCGCTTCCTCGCGCAGGATTCCGAACCCCATCCGATGGTGCGGGGTGGCGCCCAATCGGCCGATCGCCGCCCGGTGCCCTGCCGTTGCATAGCCAGCGTTCTTCGCCCAACCATATCCGGGGAAGCGCGCGGAAAGGCGCGCCATGAGCCGGTCGCGCACCACTTTCGCGACGATCGACGCGGCGGCGATCGAAAGGCAACGCTGATCGCCACGGACGATCGTGCGCACCGCGCAGGATAGAGCCGGGGCCGATGTGCCGTCGATCAGGGCAAGGTCGGGCGGGCAAGGCAGGCGAGCCACCGCGCGGCGCATGGCAACCAGCGTGGCGCCCAGGATATTGAGCGCTGCGATCTCGGCAACCGAAGCGCCGGCGAGGCCGATCTCCGCCATTCCGCACGTGAAGAGAGCCCGGAACGCCGCTTCGCGCGCCTCGCGCGTGAGCCGCTTCGAATCGTCGATCAGGGCGGCGAGAGAAGCCGGTGGCCGCTGGCGGAAGACCACGCAAGCGGCCAGCACGGGGCCAGCGAGCGGGCCCCTTCCGGCCTCGTCCACTCCGGCGACGCGCCCGCCCGCCTTCGCCTCCAGCCGAAAATCGGGCCGGATGGGATGCTGATCGGGGAAGAGACGGGCGTTGCCCACCGCTGCTGATAGAACGCTTCTAGGGCAGCGCACCCTGCTGCGGCATGCCGCCCTCAAGTCCGCCGCCGGCCGTCGAATTCGGCACTGGCGCTGGTGTGTAGCGGCCGACATTGCCGATCAGCTGCTGGAAGAACGAGGCGCTTCCTCCCGGTGAGGGCGTGGCACCCCCGGCCATGCTGATCTGCACGGATTGCTTCCGGTTGAGGTGCTCGACCTTCTCGAGCACCCCCTGATCGTTGAACGTCAGGACGACCACGTCCTGGTCTCGAACACCCGGAAAGCGACCGATCCGCGCCTGCGTGGTCTGCCCCATATAGGACCAGCGACTTGGGTCGAAGAGACCCTTGCTGGTCGGCGTGCCGAGCAGGGCCGTCACATCGGACTCGGTGGTCGTGCCTGGTACCAACTGCTTCAACTCATCCTGGGTTACGCTCTGGCCGCGGTAGTTGAGCGGCGCCTGGAACAGCCCACAGCCGGTCAGAAGCAACAGGATGCCGCAGGCGGGCCAGAGGCGGAAGAGGGTAGCCCACCACCGAGCAGCGTTCGCCCGCTCAGGTTTGCAGCAAACGGGGCTCGTCAATCGTCGATCCCTCCCCTATCAGGGTCTCTCCGGCGTGCGGCCTGGAAGCCGGGTCAAGAGGCTCCGTGCACTCGTGGATCGCTCAGCGACGGCAGTCAAGCGCGATCTCCTTGAGCTCTTTGATTTCAGTGGCCTGCTCGCCCCCCTACGGTTGTTGCCGAGGGCAGCAACCGGCGGGGGCAGGACACTGCCATCGCGGCACGCCCCGGAAGGAGTCGATCCAGCCGGTTGACCAACGTGGCGGGCGCGCTATCTGGGTCCCGCCCGCGGGAGCGGCATCGGGGTAGCGCACGCAACTTTTTCCAGGGCTTACGCCCAAGGACAACGCAGGGGAAGGCTCGTGTTCGGTTTCGGAAGGCGGCGGCACCAACGGATCGGCTTTGCGCTTTACGGCGCAGTGGTGGCGGCCGCGCGCAGTCCTGCGTTCTATCGCGACCTCGGCGTGCCCGACACGCTCGATGGCCGGTTTGACCTCGTCGGCCTCTACGCCAGTCTTTTGATCCTTCGCCTGGAAACCGACCCCCCGCTCGGTCACGCCCTGGCTCAGGCTGTCTTTGATGCCATGTTCAGCGACATGGATGTGAACCTCAGGGAAATGGGGGTGGGCGATCTTTCTGTCGGAAAGCGCGTGAAGGCGATGTGGACCGCGTTCCACGGGCGCGCGCAGGCCTACGCTGCCGCTCTGGCAGAGCCTGACCCGAGCCGGCTTGAGGCGGCGCTTGCCCGCAATGTCTGGCGCGGCAAAGCGGAAGCCAAGGATGCGGCGGCTTTGGCCCGGCTGGTTGAGAGCGAGCAGCGGCATCTGGCAGAGCAGCCGCTTGCAGAGCTCACTCAGGGCTCGGTTCGCTTTCTGATCCAGAGCTTGCCCACTCTCACGCCCGGCAGCGATCGATCCCGCGTGGCCGGTGCATGACACGGGATTCCGCTCCGCCGGAACTCTTCCGCCCGCTCCGGCCAGCTTCCATCCCCGCGACGGGGTACCGGGTCGAGATCACGGCGAATCCCGAGGAACGCTCGAAGCTCGCGCGTCGCTTCAACCTCCCTTCGGTCGAGGACCTCTCCTGCAGTTTCACGCTCACACGGGAACCCGGTGCCGCTATTCACGCATCCGGCGTTCTGAGCGCGCGCGTCACGCAGATCTGCCGGGTGACACTCGCTCCATTTCCGGCGTCGATCGAAGAACATTTCACCGTGCGCTTCGTGCCGGAGGGATGCGAGGCGGCTCCATTCGACCTCGAGGCGCCGGACGAGATTCCGTATTCGGGCGGCACTCTCGACCTCGGCGAGGTGGCCGCTGAGCAGCTCGCACTCGCGCTCGATCCCTGGCCACGCAAGCCGGGTGCAACGCTGCAAGTCCATTAGAGCGCGTTCCGGATGGCTGAACACGCTAGGTTGGTTTCCTCGAGCAATTTCATCACCCTGACTGGCATCCGGCGATTTCAGTCGGGGTGATATTGCTCTAGCCACGCATTGCGTGCCCAGAATCCGCGAAGACATTCGCCAACGCCCGTGATACATCCTTGCGCAGCAAAACGGCCTCGGGCTTTTTCACCTGCCGGGTTTTGATTTTGCGCTGGCGCCGGAAGGACGTTCGATGAAGCACTTTGTGGTGATCGCGAGTTTCGCTGCGGTTCTGCTGTTCCCGAGCGCGTTGCCGCGGCCGGCGCGCGCGGGGCAAGAGATGCATCTTGCGGTGTTCGGTGCCGGCACACTCGCGGTGCCGTTTCGCGCGCTCGACAAGCTTTTTGAAAGACGGCATCCGGGGGTCGTCGTCCAGCCGGAGTTCGGCGGCAGCGTCATGCTGGCGCGGCGGATTACGGATTTACATCGGCGCGCGGACGTCTTCGCGGTGGCAGATTATCACGTCATCCCGAAGTATCTCTTCGGCGCTGAGGGTGCCAAGAGCTACGCAAATTGGTACGTAGGATTTGCGGGCAATGCGATCACGTTTGCCTATACCGCCAAAAGCCGCTACGCGGGCGACATCACGGCGGAGAACTGGTACAAGGTTCTGGCCCGGCCCGGCGTCGAAATTGGCCGCTCCAACCCGAATACCGATCCTTCGGGCTACCAGATGCTTCAAATGTTGAGCCTGGCAGCGAAATTCTACAGAGACCCGAAGCTTGCGGCCGGAGTTCTCGCGAACGCTCCACTGACCAACATGCGCGATACGGAAACCGCGCTCCTTTCGGCCCTGGAGCTCGGGCAAATCGATTACCTCGCGATCTACCGGTCGGATGCCATGCAGCGCGGGCTTCAATACCTGCATCTGCCGGCCCGAATCGATCTCAGCGATCCGGCGGACGCCGCCCTCTACGAAGCCGGCATCGCCGAAACGAAGGCCGGCACGTTGCACGGCAAACCGATCGTCTATGCCGTGACTATCCCAACCAACGCATCCCAGCCGGCGCTCGCGGCACAATACGTGGAACTTCTGCTCAGCCCGGACGGCCAAGCCATCATGGCGCGCGACGGCTTCCGCGTTATCGACCCGGCTTACGGCGTGCACCGCGCAGCCATGCCGCAGGCGATGGCGGCGAAGCTTGCGCCATGGCCGGCATGGTAGAACGTTCCGGGCGACACACTGCCCTGTGCCGGACAGTCCTGTCCCGGCCCTGGAGGAGGCGATGGATCTTGCGAACGAGGACCTGAACCGCTCGCTCCTTGGGCAGCCGAAGCAATCGCTCCGCTCTCGCGTCGCGCCGGGAGGGTCCGGTCTGCTCCTCCTTTCGTGGTTCTTGGGCGGCCTTCTGCTTGCTTTCATCATCGCCCCGCTGATCGGGCTTGCGATCAGCCAATCGGGTGCGAGCCTGTGGCACGTGGCCCAACTGCCGGACGTGCGGCAGGCAATCCTCCTCAGTATCGAGGCGGCGCTCGCTGCCACTGCGGTCGCTGGCCTGCTCGGCATCCCGCTCGCGTATGCCCTGGCGCGGGCAAAGTTTCCCGGGCAGGGGGTTGTCGCGGCGATTGTCGATATGCCTCTTGCGGTGCCGCACACTGTGGCAGGCATCGCGCTGCTTTTCGTCTTCGGTCGTGACGGAGTCTTCGGCGCGCCCGCCGCCTGGATCGGCCTCCGGTTCTGGGGCACGGTCGCGGGCATCGTCGTCGCCATGTTGTTCGTTTCGGCGCCCTACACGGTGGGTGCGGCGCGCATCGGCTTCGAAGCGGTCGATCCAAGACTTGAGAAAGTGGCCCGCACCCTCGGCATGGGCCCGTGGCGTGTCTTTTGGCATGTCACGCTGCCGCTCGCGTGGCGGAGCATCGCCACGGGGCTCACCCTGACCTGCGCGCGCGCGATCAGCGAGTTCGGCGCGGTGATCATCCTCGTCTATTATCCGATGACTGCGCCGGTGAAAATCTACGAGCTCTTCCTCCGCTTCGGTGTGAGCGAGGCGGCCGGCATGGCAACACTTCTTTTGGCGGTTTCCCTCGTTCTCCTGATCGTATTTCGCCATTTCGCCCATGGCCAGAGCCAGGTTTCCGGGTACGGCAGATGAATTGGCCGGCTTGCGTACTCGATAATGTATCTCTGACACTCGGCGCATTTTCTCTGCAGCGCATGGCGCTGACCATCGCGCCTGGTGAAATCTGGGCGCTCCTCGGCCCGAACGGCGCCGGGAAATCGGTGACGCTCGAAACCATTGCCGGGTTCCATCGCCCACACTCCGGACGGATTTTCATCGCCGGCCGGGACGTCACGGAGCTTCCACCGGAGCGTCGCGACGTTGCCCTCGTCTTGCAAAATTACGGCTTGTTTCCCCATTTGACGGTGGCCAGGAATGTCGCCTTCGGCCTCGGCATCCGCAGCCCCGATGTGCGGCGCGAGCTTGAGCGATTTGGCATCGCGCACCTTTCGGAACGGCGGCCGCCTGACCTCAGTCCGGGGGAGAAGCAACGCACGGCACTGGCGCGCGCGCTGATCAGAAAGCCCGCGCTTTTCCTGTTCGACGAACCCTTCGCGGCACTCGATGCGCGCACGCGGGAAGATCTCCGTGAGGAGCTTCTCACGTTCCTGCGCGAGACGGGCGTTGTAGCGATTTTTGTCACGCACGATCAGACGGACGCAACCGTACTGGCCGATCGCGTCGCGATCATGCAGAGCGGCGCCATCGTGCAGGCGGGGAGGGTCATGGATGTCCTCGCGGCACCCGCAAACAGCTTCGTTGCGGAATTCCTCGGCGTGGAAAACCTTCTTTTGGCCCGCGTGGTCGGCCGGACGGGTCCATTCGTGCGCGTTGCCGTCGGTGCGCGCTTCCTTAATGTGCACGACGGCGCTGAGGCGAGCCCGACGAGCGAGACCCTTCTCTGCATCCGTGGGGAAGAGATCGCGCTTTCTCGGAGCGATGGCGGTGAGCCGGGGAGCACGTCAAGCAATCGTTTAGCCATGCGCATCGTCAGGGTTACCAGCGTCGGCCCGTTCTGCAAGGTGCTGCTCGATGGCGGTTTTCCGCTCATCGCCTGCCTCACCCGCCGGACGGCGCGTGAACTCGGACTCGCACCTGGCGACGATGCCGTGGTCGAGATTGCGCCGGATTCGATCCATATGGTCGCGGCGGGCTGAGATCATGGCAGAGTTGGACTGGCCTCAGTGGCACGACATCCGCGGCGTCGGCTTCGCCGCGAGGAGCCGGCTCGCACGCGCGTGGTCATGGCTCGATCGCGTGCCGCACGTCGCGGTTTACGAGACGCTGCCGTCATTCCACGCGGTGGGCCGCGTCCTGGCCTGCGATATTTGCGCAACCCAGGGTTTGCCGTCGGCAACGCGCGCAGCGATCGATGGCTTTGCCATGCGCGCCGTGGACAGTGCAGGCGCCGGCATCTACAACCCCTTGCCCTTGACTCTTTCGGATTCGCCCGGCGCGGGGCGTGCAGTTGCTGTGACCGCTGGTGCAGCATTGCCGCGGACGGCCGACGTCGTGCTGGGTTTCACGGCGGTCTCCCGTGCCGCGCCGGATCGGCTGCAGGTCATCGCCGAAGCCGCACCGGGCGAGGGCGTCGACGCATCCGGCAGAGCGCTCCGCGCCGGCCAGATTGCGCTCGCGGCAGGGCAAGCGCTCAGGCCACAGGATGTTGCCCTGCTCGCGATGCTCGGCATCGATAATGTGCAAGTAGTCTCCCCCCCGTTGGTCAGGCTGGTGATCGCCGGACCGAAAGAAGGGCAAGCCGAGGCGCTGGAAGCGATGCTGCGTGCGCTTGTGGAGCGAGACGGCGGGCGGCCCTGTGGTGGTCCTGCCGTTCCGTTCGCTACCGCCATCGGCGAGCCGACCGACGCGACGATCATTCTCATCGCAGGCCGGTCCGGCCCGGGCGAGGACGACGTGGCCGCCCCGGCGGTGGTGCAGGCGGGTGGCGAAGTCGTCATGCACGGCATCGCCATGCGCCCTGGCGAGTCGAGCGGAGTGGCACGGCTGCACGGAAAGGCGGCGGTGCTCCTGCCGGGCGAGCCGCTTGCATGCCTGACCGCCTACGACATGCTGGCCGGCCGCCTGATCAGGAGGCTCGCAGGATTCGCGGCGGATTTGCCCTTTCCCCGCGTCGCGCTCAGGCTCGGGCGCAAAATCGTTTCGGCGATCGGTTTCACCGATATCGTGCCGGTGGCGTTGGCCGGAGAGGCGGTCGTCCCTACCAGCTCCGCCGAAAGCGGCGAGCTGCCGGCCGCCTGCCAGGCCGCTGGGTTTGTCGTGGTGCCGGAAACGCTGGAGGGCTACGCAGAGGGCGAGACGGTATCCGTTTGCCTCTACGATATCTTCCGCCGGAATTTATATTGTTGACCATGACCTCGGATCAGGGTTCGGCCGGGCGCTTCGCTGCGCTCTCTCGTGCCGCACAGCAGGAGCAGTTTCTCGAGGTAATTCCCCGCGAAGAGGTCGAGGCACGGCTCGCGCGCTATCTCAAGCCGGCGCCGTGTGGCGTGGAACGTGTTCCACTCTCTGCCGCTCGCGGCCGCGTCCTCGCCGAGGATGTCACCGCACCGGTCGATGTCCCGGGATTCGACCGTGCGAGTGTGGACGGGTTCGCTCTCCGCGCCGCCGAGACGGCCGGCGCGAGCCGCGCGCTACCTGCGGTTCTTCGCCTGAACGCGGAGGTCCTCACTCCGGGTGTCACACCGCGGGCGGAGGTTGTTCACGGCACCGCGAGCGTCATCGCGACCGGCGGCATGCTGCCGCGAGGCGCCGATGCGGTGGCGATGGTCGAGGATACGGAAACCTCCTCGGGCGAGGGCGGAGCGCCCTCTGTCGAAATCCACCGCCCCGTGGCGCCCGGACGGTTTGTCGCGCTGGCCGGCTCCGATATCACCCGCGGTGAGACCGTGCTGCGATCCGGACGGCTGCTCTCGTCCCGCGAGATCGCCATGCTGGCTGCTCTTGGTCTCGGCGAAATCGCGGTCTGGCGCCGCCCGCGCATAGCCGTTCTTTCAACGGGTGATGAGATCGTGGCCCCCGGGAGCCGGATCCGCCCCGGCCAAGTCTATGACAGCAACGCGGCGGTACTGGCAGCTTCGGTCGAAGAACTCGGGGGCGAGCCGGTGCGCCTCGGCATCGTGCCGGACGACGAGCCGGCGCTGTTTGCGGCCCTCGAGTGCGCGCGGGCCTCTGCCGACCTCGTGCTGCTCTCCGGCGGCACGTCGAAGGGTGCGGGCGATATCGCGCATCGGGTCGTGGCCAGGCTCACCGATCCCGGCGTCATCGTGCACGGTGTTGCCTTGAAGCCGGGCAAACCGCTTTGTCTTGCTGTCAGCGCGGGCAAACTCATCGCAGTGCTGCCGGGGTTCCCCACTTCCGCGATATTCACGTTCGAGAGCTTCATCGCTCCGATCATCGCGCGCATGGCGGGCCGGCGGATCGGGGCGGCAAAACGGCTTACTGCCACTCTGCCACTTGCGGTCACCTCGGAGCGCGGGCGAACGGAGTACGTGATGGTTTCGCTAATGCGGCTTGCACAAGGTGGGTTTGCTGCCTATCCCATCGCGAAGGGCTCAGGGGCGGTGACGAGCTTCGCTGAGGCTGACGGATTCTTCGAAATCGCTGCCGATTGCGAAGCGATTGCCGCGGCGACCGATGTGACTGTCACGCTGATCGGTGAGGAAGCGGAACCCGCTGACCTTGTCATCATCGGCAGCCATTGTGTCGGACTGGATTATTTGACCGGAATCCTGGAGCGCGAGGGGATCCGCGTGAAAGCGCTTAATGTCGGCTCGTCCGGCGGCCTCGCCGCTGCAGAGCGCGGTGCGTGCGATATCGCGCCCATCCATCTGATGGACCCGCGTAGCGGGCGCTACAATACTCCGTTCCTCACCGATCGACTGGTACTTCTGCCTGGCTATCTTCGCCAGCAGGGCATCGTCTTCCGCCGCGATGACGCACGCTTCGCCGCGTGCGCGAGTGCCGCGGCGGCACTCGCTTTGGCGATTGCGGACGGATCGACCCTGATGGTCAACCGGAACGGCGGAAGCGGCACGCGCATATTGATCGACCGCCTGCTCGGCGGCCAACGTCCGGCCGGGTACAGTTACCAAGTGAAGTCACACAACGGCGTTGCGATTGCGATCGCTCAACAGCGCGCTGACTGGGGAGTGGCGATCGAGAATGTGGCCCGCCAGTACGGCCTTGCTTTCCTTCCGTTGCAAGCCGAGGAGTACGACTTCGCCATTCCTCGTGCGCGACTGCAAACCCCATCCGTTCGCCGCTTTGCGCAACTCTTGCAGGACGCAACGATCCGCCGAGAGCTCGAGGCGATGGGTTTTCGGCCGGTCGCGGAGAACGCATGATGGCAAGCGATGCGCGCGTGCTGAACATCGTTCCTGACAATTCGCGCGTGCTGCCCGATCCGCTCAACCCGTGCCTGACGATGGCGGTCACGGGGATCGACGAAACAGGGCAGACCGCACACTCCAAGGTGGTGGTGGAACGCGCGCTGACCATCTTTTTGAACGCGCAGGAGATCGTCACCGCGATGACCATCGGTGACTATCCGGAGGAGCTTGCCATTGGCTTCCTTCTCAACCAAGGCATGCTTCTTCCCAATGATACGATCAATGGCATCGATTACGACGAGGAGCTTCAGGCCGTTGTCGTCCGCACGGAGCGCCAGACGAATTACGAGGAGAAACTGCGCAAGAAGACACAAACATCCGGTTGTGCACAGGGCACTGCGTTCGGCGATCTGATGGATGTGATCGAGGGCATCACGCTGCCTCAATCGGAACTCAGGACCTCCTGGCTCTATCATCTGACAAGCCGCATCAACACGTTGCCTTCACTCTATCTGGAAGCAGGTGCGATCCACGGCGCAGTGCTTTGCCTGCGCGACGAACCACTGATCTACATGGAGGATGTCGGCCGGCATAACGCCGTCGACAAAGTTGCCGGCTTCATGCATCAACGCGGGATCGGCGGCGCCGACAAGATTTTCTACACCACCGGCCGCCTGACCTCGGAGATGGTGATCAAGACCGTACGGATGGGCATTCCGGTTCTGATTTCGCGTTCGGGATTCACTGCCTGGGGCGTGGATCTGGCGCGCAAGACCGGGCTCACGTTGATCGGCCGCGCGCGCGGCAAGCGCTTCCTCGCGCTCTCGGGCGCGGAACGTATTATCTTTGACCAGGACCTTTCTTACGTCACGGAGGAAAGCTTACGCCATCGCCGCAAGGCTGCCCAAAGTGACGACTGACGAAACCGGAACGGTCGGGCTCATTCTCGCGGGCGGCCTGGCGCGGCGGATGGGCGGCGGGCACAAGATGCTGCGCACGGTCGGTGGAGAAACTGTCCTCGATCGGCTGATCCGCCATCTGCGCCCGCAGGTGAAGGCGCTGGTGCTCAACATCAATGGAGATGCCGGTCGATTCACCGGCTTCGGACTTCCGCTCGCTCCGGATGACCTCACGGGGCATCCCGGTCCGCTTGCCGGTGTGTTGGCCGGCCTCGATTGGACGGCGCGCGCCGACCCTGCGGCGCGATGGCTCGTCACCGTTCCGGGCGATGCCCCGTTCATCCCTGGTGACCTCGTCCAGCGCCTGCATGCAGAACGAAAGAAGCAGCGTGCAGATCTGGCCGTGGCTGCCTCTGGCGGGCGGATTCACCCCGTTATCGGGCTTTGGCCCGTCGCGATCGCCGCGGCACTCCGCCACGCCCTGGTCGATCAGGACATCCGCAAGATCGACCGCTTTACTGCGGGCTACAGATGCGCCGTCGCGGAATGGCCCGCCACGCCGCGCGATCCCTTCTTCAACGTCAACACGCCGGAGGATCTCGTCGAAGCCGAGCACCTTGCCGGCGCACAAATGCGATAATTTCCAGCCCGCGGGGCTAAAATAAAGTGGCGTAGGGGAGGAAGTCGACCGCGTCGCCGGGCGTGACCTCGGTCACCTGCTCGGCCAACGCGGCGAGCCCGTCGGTTTCGGTGAGCGAACTCAGAATCCCCGCTCCGTCCTTAGGGTGCTTGTACGCGGCAAGGCCGCCATCCGCCGTGCGCGCCAGGCGCACGCGCAGATACTCCCGCCTGCCGCTTTTCTTGCGATAGGCAAATGCGGCACGCGCCGGCAGCAGAACAGGCGGAGTGAGCGTTGCCCCGGCAAGCGCCGCGAGCAGCGGCCGGGCCACGTGCACGAAAGTGATGAACGCCGCGACCGGGTTGCCCGGAAGCGAGACAAGCGGAGTGCCGGAGATGATCCCCATCGCGACCGGCCGACCGGGCTTGATGGCAAGGCGCCAGAACACCAGCCGGCCGAGCGTGGCCAGCGCCCCGCGCACGTGATCCTCTTCTCCGGTTGATACGCCACCGGAGGTCAACACGATGTCATGCGTTGCGGCTGCGGCTTGCAACGCGCCGGCGATTTCCGCCTTTCCGTCCGGCAGGATCCCGAGGTCCGAGACCTGTGCGCCGGCGCGCCTTGCCAGGGCTGCCAGGAGCATGCGGTTGGCGTCGTACAGCTTGGCGGGCGGCAATGGTTGCCCGGCCTCGACGACTTCGTTTCCGGTGGAAAACAGGGCGAGCCGGACGGGCTGGCGGACGGGCAGGCTCGCGAGGCCGAGTGCTGCGGCGAGGGCTACGTCCTGCGGCCTGAGGTGCCGCCCGGCGGGCAGCGCCTTGCTTCCCGCCGGCACGTCCTCGCCCTGCAATCGCGTATTGGCGCCGCGGTGCAAACCCGGCGGCAGATGCGCGTGGCCTGCCGTGTCGATCGTTACATCCTCCTGCATGAAGACGGTGTCCGCGCCGTCCGGCAGCGGCGCGCCGGTGAAGATGCGGCGCGCCGTCCCGGGCCTGAGCCCGGCGGCGCCCACTTCTCCCGCAGCGACCCGGCCCTCCACCGGCAACGCCTTTGCATCTGCGAGGTCGGCCGCGTGGACGGCGTAGCCGTCCACCGCAGAATTGCTGAACGGCGGAAGATCGATCGGGGCGATCACGTCCTCTGCCAGGATTCGCCCATCGGCGACGGCCAGCGGCACGGTCTCGATGCCGACGCAAGGCGGGACGTTGGCCGCGATGATTCGCAGCGCCTCTTCAACCGGCAGGAGTGGCCCACCAAAAGCGAAGCAATCGTCGGATAGCTGGGCCAAAGGGCGCGCCTTTCGTCGTCACCCGCGCCAGCGGATCTGGGCGATGGGCAGAGCTTCGGCCAGGACCAGGGCGGCGATTTTCTCCACGTCATCGAGGCCGAGGTAGGGCACCCGCGCCGTGGCGGGCGGCGCATCGGAGGCCACCGCGATGATCATGCCATCGTCCGGATAGAGCGGCGACTGTCCGCAGGCATGCCGAAAGACCTCGAGCTTTGGATGCGACTCGTGTTTGAAGCCCTCGACCAGCACCAGGTCGGAAGGGCCCATGCGACGCAGCAACTCTTGCAGCCCAGGCTCCGCGGCACCATCGCGCAGCTCGTGCATCAGCGCCCAGCGATTGCGAGATGCGACCAGCACTTCGCTTGCCCCGGCGGCGCGGTGGGCCCAGGAGTCCTTACCCGGCCGATCAATGTCGAAGCTATGATGAGCGTGCTTCAGTGTTGAAACTCTCAGTCCACGATTGACGAGGGCGGGCAGCAGGCGACAGATAAGTGTCGTCTTGCCGGAACCATGCCATCCCACGATCCCGAAGATGCGGCTTTCCGGGGCAGGCATGCGTTTTCGGCCTCCCATCGACTGTGGCCCAGATTGGCGGGTCCGGTTGATCGCGGCAAGCGCAAGGCATAGCCGGGGCAGGGGAGGCGCCGCCGATGAACCGTACGGATATCGCGGGTTTCGCAGGCAACAGCAGGTCACCGCCGCGGTTGCATCGCTTCCGCCGTCCCGGCAGCGGGCACGGCCAAGCAAGCCCTGTGGCAAAGGGCGGCGGGTCGATCGCGCGATGACCCCTGCGGCGAGCACCCGCCGTGCAACCTCAGCCACTGGCACGCGCTTGCTCCCCCTGCTGGGTGCGCCAAACTCGCCACAGTAATCTTGGGCGCTTCTTTGATCGGCGCGAGCGGCCGAGCGAACGCGAAGCGATCAGCCAAAAGCTCGGACATCGCATCCTTTATGCCCGCCACTTCGCGCCGCAAGAGGGTGCGACGGGCGGCAAGCCCAAGGGGATCTCGGCCAGCGAGGGAGTCTTGTCGAGCACCAATGTAGCGATGCCTTCCGCATTACCAGGCGCCGACGCCGGCACGGCCACGGTGGGAAAAGGCGTGTCCGAGGCTGCCGCGAGGGTCGCCGGAGCGTCGGGTAAGGTCGCGGCTTCCCGGTCGCCCGCCGGTAGACCTCGATCTTTGGATCCGGATCTGCATCCGTCGCACATGCAGCAAGGATCGCGTTTTGGGGTGATCGCAGTCAGCGCGGTTGTGGCTCAAGTCGAACCGGCAGCCGATCCGGATCAAGACGAAGAGCGCCCGGCGGAAGGCAATCCACCAGATGGTGTCATTTCATATTGAGGCTCTTGCTAAATCTTGTGCCCAACGAGCGAATCCGCGAGGTTACCGGAGGCGCGTAAGGGACCGGTTGCCCGATTGACCGCGCGCCGGCGCACCGCCTTGGAGGCTTGGGCACCGCGGCATGGGATGGATGCGTCGGAGAAGGAGCCCGCCGCCTCGCCGCGCATACTTTTCGAGAGATTACCTCGGTTATCGGCCCCAGCCGCTTGACGCGCATCGATGTCGCCCGTAGCCTGCGGTCTGTTGGGGTAGTGTACTGTCAAATCAGCACCTTGGGAGGACTCATATGGCGATCGAGTTCGCGACTTCGGCGTTTCCACCGTTAGCGTTGGGTTTCATGGGCCTCGGTACCGGTTATTTGATTTACGGCCCGCAAGAGTTATTCGACTGGCCAAGGCGGAACGAGTCCGTCGACAGAGCAGTCGGCATCTGGGGCATCTGGTTGCCGGGCTTTTTTCAGTTCGTTGCTGGGGTCATTCTGTTCATCGGCATGTCGTGGTTCTATGTCTTCAAGGCGCCGCCACTTTACATGGCGGCGCTTGCGTTCACGGCGTACGGCATTCACTGGTTCGCTATCGGCTACAATCGCTACCAGGGCAATGATGCACGTCCGGGCGCAGGCATGTGCGTAGGCTACCTCATTATTTCCGCACTCGGCGCGGTCGTATTCTTCGCGGTTGGAGACTGGCCCGTCGGGGTGCTCTTCATCGGGCTGGCGCTGATTTACATCAGTGACTTCTTCGCCAGTATCGGATCGAGAAGCGGGCTGCGCGCGCTCGGTTTTTGGCACTGCCTGACCGGCGCGTGGCTGATGTACCTGATGTTCGCCACCGGGGTGAATTTCTCGCTCAGCTGGCACTGGCCTCTGTAGTAGACTAATGTACCCGACCTTGGACGCACGGTACCGATTCCAAGGCTCGACGTCTGATCGCTACAGCATTGCGCAGGTAGGGTGCTTCCTCTTCGCGCCCGCACACGAACGGCATGGCATGCGGTGCAACAGCACCGCATGCCATGCTTCACACGCGTACCCCATATCCGGAGCCCCCGGATCGGGCGGTACGCCGGACGCACTATTTTTCTGGTTCATCGGCGGGTCCGCGTCGCCTCATCAAAGCCACTTACGGAAGGCGAATTGCCGGCTCGGGCGCACGCTGCGGCACGGTCAATGGCCGGATAGAGGCTACCGCCTGGTGGTGCGGGATTCGCAGATGGAATGGCAATCTCAGACGAGGGGCAGGAACGATGAGCGATTCGGCTGATACGGCAAGCGTTGATTTTGCGCGCCGCGAGCGCAAGCGCGCGCAGACGAAGGGCCGGCAGATCGATCCCGCCGCGCTCGCTGCGGTGCGCGGCGTTCTTGGTGACATACCGCGTCGGCGCGACATGATGCTCGAGTGCCTGCATCGTATCAATGACCGTTACGGCTGCCTGCGCCTGGAGCACCTGGCTGCACTGGCGGCGGAGCTGCGGCTATCGATGACCGAGGTGTACGAGGTCGCGTCGTTCTACCACCACTTCAACATTATCCGGGATCCGGGCGTTGAGCCGCCGGCGCTTACGGTGCGGGTGTGTGATTCGGTCACGTGCGCGATGTTTGGGGCGGACAAGCTTGTCCAGTCGCTCGAGGGTAAACTGGGCTCGAACGTACGCATCGAGCGTGTGTCGTGCGTGGGGCGGTGCGCGGATGCGCCGGTGGTGATATGCGGCCAAAAGCCGATCACGGGGGCAACCGGCGAACGCGTTACGGAGGCGGTAAGGGCGCACGATGTGGCGCCGGAGCGCCTCACCCCAGTCACGTATGCCGAATATCGCCGCGGCGGCGGCTACAAGACGTGGATCGAATGCACGAGCGGGAAGCGTAGCCGCGAGTTGGTGGTAAAGGCGATGGAGGACTCGACCCTTCGCGGGCTGGGCGGAGCCGGCTTCCCGGCTGGCCGCAAATGGCGGCTAGTCGGCAAGGAGCCGGGTCCGCGCGTGGTCGCGATCAACATCGACGAAGGGGAGCCGGGCACATTCAAGGACCGCTATTTCCTCGAGCGGGATCCGCATCGCTTTCTCGAGGGTACGTTGATTGCTGCCTGGACGGTGGAAAGCCGCGAGGTTTACCTCTACATCCGCGATGAGTACCCGGCGTGCCGCCTGATGCTGGAACGCGAGATCGCGGCGTTGCAGGCGGACGCGCCCGCGGCATTACCTAACATTCACGTGCGACGCGGCGCGGGCGCCTACATTGCCGGCGAGGAGTCGGGAATGATTGAATCCATGGAGGGGAGGCGGGCGATGCCGCGCCTGCGCCCACCCTACATCGCGCACAACGGGCTGTTCGGATTGCCTACCCTGGAACAGAACATGGAAACCATGCATTGGGTACGCGACATCCTTGAAAAGGGAAGCGAGTGGTTCACATCTCAGGGGCGTCATGGGCGCAAAGGAGTGCGGGCATTTTCGGTGAGCGGGCGGGTCAAGAAGCCTGGTGTGCACATGGCTCCGGCAGGCATCACGCTCAGTGAGCTAGTCGACGAGTATTGCGGGGGGATGCAGGACGGCCACCAGCTCTACGGTTATTTCCCCGGGGGCGCTTCCGGCGGCCTGCTGCCGGCGTCCAAGGCGGATATCCCGCTGGATTTCGATACATTGCAGCCGTATGACTGCTTTATCGGGTCGGCAGCAATCATCGTGTTTTCGCAACACGACAAGGCGCGTGACCTGGCACGGAATGCGATGCGCTTCTTTTCGCACGAGTCCTGCGGCCGGTGCACGCCCTGTCGCGTGGGGACGCGCAAGGCGACGGAGCTGATGGGGGCCCGACAGTGGGACAAAACCGTGATGGGCGACCTGTCGCGCGTCATGGTGGATGCGTCGATTTGTGGCCTCGGCCAAGCGGCGCCGAACGCCATGAACTGCGTACTCAAGTACTTCCCGGAGGAAGTGGTGTGATGACGATCCGACCGGAAGACGGAAAAAAGGCCGAGACTATCCGCTTTACTTTGGACGGGCGGGAGATTGACGCGTATCGTGACGAGACGATCTGGCAGGCCGCGCGGCGTCATGGCGTCGTGATCCCGCATTTATGCTACAAGCCCGATCAGGTCGGGCTGCGCGCGGACGGCAATTGCCGGGTGTGCATGTGTGAAATCGAAGGCGAGCATCTGCTGCAGCCGTCGTGCTGGCGCATGCCGGCCAACGGTATGAACGTGAATACTCGCTCGGATCGCGCGGTGCACAGCCAGAAAATGGTGCTGGAGCTGCTGGGGGCGGACACTTCGGATGAGGCGTACGTTGTCGGCTCGCGCCTGGATTACTGGGCTCGGGAACTCGGGGCCGGCAAGCCACGGTTCGCAAGGCGCGCGGAGCCGCAGCCGGATCTGTCACACCCGGCCATCGCGGTGAATCTGGCCGCGTGCATCCAGTGCACCTTGTGCGTGCGCGCCTGCCGTGAAGTGCAGGGCAACGACGTTATAGGATATGCGCTGCGTGGTGCTGACGCCCATATCATGTTCGATATGGACGACCCCATGGGAGAGAGCACCTGTGTTGGTTGTGGCGAGTGCGTGGCCGCGTGCCCGACCGGCGCGTTGTCGAATGCAGGTGTCGGTCCAAGGCAACAGTGGGCCTGGCAGGGGCAGGAATCGGAGGTACAGCCATGAAGCAGGTCACAACAGTCTGCCCGTATTGCGGTGTTGGCTGTCGCGTTGAACTCGACATTCGTGACAACGACATCATTACGGTAAACGGCGCGAATGGCCCGACCAATGAGGGCCGCTTGTGCATCAAGGGACGCTACGGCTTCGACTACTACAGGCATCCCAACCGGCTCACCAGGCCGTTGATCCGGCGTCACGACGCGCCGTCCAAGTCGGCCGATCTGGTTCTGGATCCGGCCGATCCATTAGTGGCGTTTCGCGAGACGAGTTGGGACGAAGCGCTTGACTTCGCCGGGCTTAGCCTCAAGCGCATCCGCGACCAACACGGCCCCAAGTCGCTGGTAGCCTTGGGTTGCGCGAAAGGCAGCAACGAGGAAGCGTACCTGGTGCAGAAACTGGTGCGCACGGGCTTCGGCAGCAATAACATCGACCACTGCACACGTCTGTGCCACGCAGGATCGGTCGTGGCGCTGATGCAGTGCCTGGGGTCCGGGGCGGTGTCCCTACCGGTCCGCGATGTCATGAAGGCGGAAACGGTCCTTCTTATTGGTGCCAATCCGTCGATCAATCATCCGGTCGCCGCGAGCTGGATAAAAAATGCCATCGATCAGAATGGCATGAAGCTCATTATCGCCGATCCTCGCAAACAGGCTCTTACGCGGCGGGCGTTCATGCACCTGCAGTTCAAGCCCGACGCGGACATAGCTCTCCTGAACGCGATGATCTACACGATCATCAACGAAGGCCTGACGGACGACGGGTTCATCCGCGATCGTACGGAGGGCTTTGACGATCTCAAGCGTCACATCCAGGCCTACAGCCCTGAGGCCATGGCACCGATTTGTGGCATACCGGCAGAAGATCTGAAGAAAGCCGCGCGCACGTACGCGACGTCCAAGGCTTCGATGATCATCTGGGGCATGGGCTCGTCGCAGAGCCAGCACGGTTCGGACAACGTCCGTTGTATCATTGCGCTGGCGCTTCTGACGGGCCAGGTTGGGCGCCCCGGTTCCGGCCTTCATCCGATTCGTGGGCAGAACAACGTCCAAGGTGCTTCCGATGTCGGGCTGATGCCTGGCAACTTCCCGGATTACAAAAGCGTCGAGGATCCAGCCCAGCGCAGCCGATTTGAGAATCTGTGGGGTTGTAAGCTGGACCCGAAGAAAGGCTTGACCTCGATGGAGATGATGGACGCGATCCTTGCCGACCACGTCAAGGGCATGTACATCATGGGCGAGAACCCGGCGATGTCGGATGCCAACGCGTATCACGCGCGCATGGCGCTTGCGCACCTGGAACACCTCGTGGTGCAGGACATATTCCTGACAGAGGCTGCCTACAACGCTGACGTCGTTCTGCCGGCCAGCACCTATTTCGAAAAGACCGGCACGTTCACCAATACGGATCGTTGGGTGCAACTCGGGCGTCAAGCCTTGGATCCACCAGGAGAAGCGCGACAGGATCTGTGGATCATCCAGGAACTTGCACGCCGCATGGGGCTCAACTGGAACTACGCCGGACCCGCTGATGTGTTCGCGGAGATTCGTAAAGCGTCCGCCAATATGGCGGGGATCACATGGGAGCGTCTCGGGCGCGAAGGTTCGGTGGTCTGGCCGTGCCGGCATGAGGGCGATCCGGGCGACGCAATAACGTTCGTCAATGACTTCCCGCGCGGGAAGGGATTGTTCGTGCCATGCGAGATCGTTGAACCCGATGAACGCCCGGACGACAAATACCCGTTCGTGCTGCTGACCGGTCGTCAGCTGGAACACTGGCACACCGGCACGATGACCCGGCGTTCAAGGGTACTCAACGCCATCGAGCCGGACCCGGTATGCTACATGTCTCCTGAAGACTTGCGCGAGATGGGCATCGCGCCGGGCGAGCCGGTTACGCTGGAAACACGCCGCAACACGATCGTTGCCTACGTCCGCGCGGATGCCAAGGTCGCCAAGGGTAACGTGTTCATGGCGTTCTGCTATTATGAGGCTGCGGCGAACCTCCTGACGAATCCGACCTTGGATCCGGAAGCCAAGATCCCGGGTCTCAAGTACTGCGGGGTCCGTGTGACTCCCGGCGGACAGCTCGCTGCGACAACGGGGTTCCGTGCACAGCCGGCGCGGAGCAGAGCTGCGGCGTAAATGATGCCCTGCCGGATTTTTGGTCCGGCTTGAAGCGGGATGCGGGCCTCATCGAAGATGTTCGATGGAGCCCGGTTGTTGCAGGGAGTGGGCTCCGTCGGAGGCGAGAGGAAATCTCGCGGCTTTTGCGTAGCGATCGCTCACCCGGGTGTGATCAGGCTTGGCCACACGGGCGGCCAAGTCGAATATCGGCTTCGTTTCCGCCTCGGTTTTCGACACGAGAAGCTGCTTATCGACGAGTCGGATCCGAATCTCGATCCTTGGCCGAGATCCCGGAGTTCAAGTTCTGCGCGGCACGCATGACGCCGGTGGAGAAGGCGCGCTAGGCGGCGGGGTGACGGCTCTATCGCCGCCGGGGGCAGCGCGAATTCCCTGCCCGGCGGTTTGCCGCGATTTTCCGAGGAATGCCGCCGGCACGTGCGTCTTGCGCAAGATGCCGAAATCTGCCGCTCAGCGGCCGACGATTTCGTGCGGACCGTTGGAGAAGACCACGCAAGTCGCCTGAAAGACGTCGGGAGCCTTACCGGCGCGAGCCGGCTCACAAGGCGGCGCCCCCAGGGTGGTCAACGGGGTCACTCCACGGGAAGGTCTACGACGCCGGGGGAGATGGAGAGCAGGGTCCAGGACTGCCAGAGCGATCCGTTCGCTGACGGCACATCGATCACAGCCATGCAGGCCGACCAGCTTCACCTTTGGTTTGCGTCCATGGCCTGCGTCCTGCCCCGCGCTTCGGGCCGGATCGATTTTGCCCAAACCTGGTTCGCTGCTGCGAGCTCAGGGACGATCCATCTGAGGCGACTCAAGCACAGCGCACCGCAGTAAGGGGAGCATGCGGCGCGTCAAAGTGGCGACTGCCTCGGCCTGCCCCAGCCGGAACACGCCTGCCCTCGGCTATGTCCGGCTGGGTGGCACTGCGGCCTGTCCTGAGTCGAATCAGACAGCGCATTGGCCGCAGCTCTCCCCCCAACGCTGCCGATCCAACAACGACGCTTGCATGTTGCCAAAGCTGCCTCGCCGACGTCTGCTGCGCACCATGCGAATCCACGTTAACAACTCGCCAAAAGCCTGCCGTATGAAATGCATCTAGTGAGAGATAGTTGAATTATATTTAGCGTTAATCATCGTATAGTTGAATTTCACATTCCGAAGGTCTTAGAGTACCGGGCGGGGTTGGAAGGCTGCGCGCCATAAGGACGCGCTCGAACACCACAGCACAGAGGAAAGGATTGGTCCGACCCTGCCGACTTCCCGCTGCCCAACGTCGTGTGAAGGAGCTCTGAAGCTGCGATCGACAAAGGGCTCAGGCGATCGCAGCGGAAGTTCCAACCATGCGATCCCACTTTTCGGGTGCCCTGTGAATCGCAGCACGCGACCAACGCGCCCGAGCGTCCCAGGAAGGATATATATATGGCCGTCACCATTCCCAACGCCGGCATCGGCCTCGCCGAAGACGCCAACGTTCTCGACTTCTTTACGTTGGAACCCTACCCGAACGTTGCCGAGATGGAGCGGAAGCTCATCAGGCAGTCAAACTCGCGGGACAATACCCTCTGCGACATTGTCGAGGGACTCATGGAGATCTTTTTCCGCTCCTATCGCGAGACCGATCTGACGCAGACGCTTCTGATGGCGAGCGGCGCGCACTTGTTTCGCGGCTCACACGTGCGAATCTACGGCGACAATGGCGTCGTTTTCGCGCTGATCCAGGGCGCGCCCGGGCTGCACCGGAACAACCGAGAGTCCTCGCATGTCAGCATCGGTCCCCAGCGCCAGGTGCTCGGTAACACCGCTTACGGCGGCCAGTTCGAGCTGGTGTTTCCCGGCGACTTCGGCTCCATCCTTTTCGGAGTGGCTGCCTACAATGGCCAACCCGCGCATACTTGGTTCCAGGCAGAAGCAACCAGCGGCGACGGTTACGTTAACATCGCCTGGCACACGGTCGTGGACTTCACTCTCCATAAGCTCAGTGGTAAACAGGTTGGTCAGCTTGGCTATAGTGAGCACACGGAGAAGCAGAATAAGGCGTTGATCTACCAAGGCCAATTGCCGGCCAACCTGCTCTATGGCCTCAGCTCGGCTTGAAGCTTGTCGGTCTTTGGGTGAGGTAAGCTCGCGCCGCCAACTGCGGAATTCGGGCTAGGCAGTTTGCAGCCACCCAGCCACTCGGTCTCGCGGCGCACCGCGCCTACAGCATGTTCCGGAGAGATGCAGCATATGCATGTCCGGGCGGATATACCCGGACCGGGCGGTGGTGTCGGGCGGCCTACGCCAAAGCCGTCCCGGTGGCCCGCTGCTCAGGCGGCTGAGGACCACTCGGGAACGTTTTGCAGCCGTGGACCGATAAAAATCGCGTCAGCCCAAGCGAGCACGTTCGGATTGCGAGGGTGATAGAAGCAGTCGTAGAGGCCGAACAGGTTGTAACCGTCCAGCGCCAATCGGGCGCCCACATCCCAAAACAGCGGCTGCCCCCGGTAAAGTTCCTTGAACTCGACCTCGCAGGCGACGAGGCCGATGCGTGCCTCCTGGAGCGCTTTGCGCGCTCCATTCAGGGCGGCGAGCTCGGCGCCCTGAATGTCCATCTTAAGAATATCGACGGCGGAAATCCCTTCCTGCTCCAGAAAACTGTCGATCGTCACGGCCGGCACCTCGGCCTCTCCACGCTTAGCAGCATAGCCTGCCCAGAAGCGTTGTTCGCCGATCTCGAACAGGGAGTGGGTGCCATCATGCGTGTTGATATGGAGCGTGACGCGGTCGTCATGGTCGGTCACCGCCTGCCGGATCACCCGCACCTGGTCACAGACGTGCGCAAGAGCGGAACTGCAAACCGCAAAATTCGCCGATTCCGGTTCGAACGCGAAGACGCGGGCGGCGGGAAATTTGTCGAGGTAGAGCAGGGAAGACTGGCCGTGATGCGCGCCGACATCCAGGATCAGCCGCGCATCGGGCAAAAGGCGCCTCTGGTCCTCGAATAGCTGCTCGCGCGATGGGAAATGCGGCGGTGCGGGGGCGTTGGTCTGAGCAGGAGCGTTGCGCATCGGCGTTCCTTTTCGACAGCTGGTGACCAGGATCCGATCTCGAGCCCGGATATTACTGCCTGCGGCGACGACAGGCGGGAACTGGCTTCCGATTTGACCGGGAGCGGAATTCGACCACGCGGGGCGCGGCGGATGGTGGACTCAGGACTGGCACGCTACTGCGGTTCGCGATCGCTGAAAGCAGCATGGCGGCTGAAACGACATCAGCTTTCGGGGCGGGCCGACGGACCGCAACCGACCATGGCAAGCACGCGCACACGATGGCCCTACAAGTGCCGTCGTGTGCGCGTGCTCGCCAATCCCAATTGATTGGCGACACCGTGCAGTCTCTTGTCGTTCGTCCATAGCTCCGCGCCTGCAGTCAAGCGTGCAGCAGCGAGCAAATGTACATCGACATATCCGATACCGCGCCCGAACAGTGCATTGTATTCGATGAAGTGCAGGACTTCGCCGTCGGTGGCGATGCTTGCATGTGGCAGGTCTGACAGTGCGTCCAGTACGGTCTCGCGCCGGCGCAGGGTGCCCAGAGCAAGCTCGCCGACAACGAAAGGGTGGGTAAGAACCAGTCCAGCGTCGAGCAGCGCGGCAAGCACCGTGTCACCGGCACGCAGGTGATCGACCCAGACCGAGGTATCGACCAGGATCACGCCGAGTCCGGCCGTCGGCGCGGCGGCGCAGTCAGACCTGGCTCGGTGCCGCCAAGCTGCGCCAGTCGCCGCGCGCTTTCCCGCTCGATGAGGGCTTTGAGCGCCTCGCGAATCAGGCTGGACTTTTCTTTCAGGCCCGTGAAAGCCTGAGCTTTTGCAACCAGCTCGTCATCCAGGGCGAGCGTCGTTCGCATCTATGAACCTCCATGATTAGGCACGATATTATCATCATCTGATGTCGATTTCAATGCCACCCTAGGCGGCTGCACGGCGCCACCGCTGGTTGCCGAGAACGGAAACAGGGGAGGTGCCGGGGATGACGGTGCCGCTCTCTACCTGCATGTCTCCCAGCACGGCAGGTGGAGCATGACGTCTCCATCCCCGACCAGAAGCGCCAGGGCGAGGCGTACTGTGCGGCGCTCGGCTGCCAGCTTGTCGAGAGCCATATCGAAGCCGCTGCATCCGCCACGAGCGATCGCCGGCCCGAGTTCCAGTGCGTGGTCGAGGCCGGGATTGGCAAGCCCGCGGCCTGCCCTGAGGCAGCGTTGCAGAAATACGGGCCGCGGCGTAGTGACTTTTCCGGCTATGGCGTCGCCATGACCCTATTCTGAAACGGCAATTCCGTTCGGGGCGATCAAGGAGAGCTTGGGGAAATAGGTCCGATAGCGCCCGGGATCGCGCGTCATGAGAGAATACCCCGCGACAGCTGCATGAGCGCCGATGAAAAAATCCGGAAGCGGAACGCTCCTCGTCCCGCCTCGGCGCCGATAGGCCAAGAACGCCTTGCCGGCGAGGAAGGCGGCTTCGTAGGGAACGGATTCCCGGTCGACTATGGTTCGCGGCAGTGCCGCCTCGAGCTCTTCGATGCGCGAGTACCGAATCGAGATCTCGGCGTAGATTACCGGATTGATGACAAGACGATTGCGGTCGGCAGCGCGCGCGATGGCGTGTGCCGACCAGGCGAGCCAATGCGCGTCCTCCGTCATCACATCGAGAAGGACGTTGGCGTCAACCAGCACAGCCGTCATTCAGTCTGCGCGGGTCAAGGCCATGATCGCGTCGGTAGTCATCGCGACATCGCCGCGCCCCCGCAGATGAACGACAAGGCGAGCACCACGGCCGTCCTTCTTGCCGGCCTTGGCGCGAACGATTCGGACCGCCTTGCCGTCGAATTCGAATTCGACCTCCGTATGGGGCAACAAGCCAGCCCGCTCGCGGATATCGGCCGGAATCGTCACCTGGCCCTTCGATGTGATGCGCATGGATCAGTTCCTTACTCTTACGTGTAAGAGTAAGGATAGCTGGGGCAATTGACAATGTGCGCGCCGACACCCACGGGAACGTGTCACTGACTCTCATCCAGGGCAGGAAGGTTGACCGCGGTGCCGGGCGCAGCCTACGAAACGGTGGCGGGCGATTGCGCCCATCTGGCGGAAGGGGCGGGATTCGAACCCGCGAGGACTTGCGCCCTGCCGGTTTTCAAGACCGGTGCCTTAAACCGCTCGGCCACCCTTCCGATAACGCATGCGGTCGTCGGGCGAATCGGAGCCGAGCCGCGACAGCACAAGGAGTTGAGTTCGCTTTATACGGCGTCCAAGCTAAGCGCTATGCGCGGCGGCGGCCGGCGCCGAAGGTCTCCACAGTATCGGAGCCGCGTCTTGGCAGGCAACCGGCCTGTGCTATGCCTTCCGGACATCCTGGTACAGAGGATCAGAGATTTTGCGCATCGCCATGATCGGTGGCGGCTACGTGGGGCTCGTCTCGGGTGCCTGCTTCGCCGAATTCGGGGTCGAGGTCACGGTGGTCGAAGCCGACCCCGCCCGACTTGGCAATCTTGTCGAGGGGCGCATCCCGATTTACGAGCCCGGCCTCGATGAGCTCATCGCAAGCAATGTCAAGGCCGAACGGCTCCACTTCACCGCTGACGTCGCGAGCGCCTTGCAAGGGGCGGAGGCGGTCTTCATCGCCGTCGGCACGCCGACCCGCCGTGGCGACGGTCACGCCGACCTGACCCAGGTGTTCGCCGCCGTCGAGCAAGTGGCGAAGGCGCTCACCCAGCCCGCCGTGATCGTCACCAAATCCACGGTCTCGGTCGGCACCGGGCGCAAGATCGAGGCGGTGCTGCGCGAACTCCGCCCCGATCTCCCGCTCGAGGTCGCGTCCAACCCGGAATTTCTGCGCGAAGGCAACGCCATCGCCGACTTCATGCACCCGGACAGGGTGGTCATCGGAGCCGAAACCGAGCACGCGCGGGACGTACTGCGCCGCCTCTACCGGCCGCTCTATCTGATTGAGACGCCCATCCTGTTCACCGCGCTCGAAACCGCAGAGCTCGTGAAATACGCAGCCAACTCCTTCCTCGCCATGAAGGTCACGTTCATCAACGAGATGGCGGATCTGTGCGAGCGTGTCGGCGCGGATGTGCACGATGTCGCGCGCGGCATCGGGCTCGATGGCCGGATCGGGCGGAAATTCCTGCATCCCGGGCCGGGTTTCGGCGGCTCATGCTTCCCGAAGGACACCCTCGCCCTGGTGCGCATCGCACAGGAGAACGAGGCGCCGACACGGCTGATCGAGACCGTCGTCGCGGTCAACGAGGCGCGCAAGGCAACCATGGCGGCGCGTGTGATCGCCGCCTGCGGCGGCAGCGTGCGCGGCCGGGTCATCGCCGTGCTCGGGCTTTCATTCAAGCCGGAGACCGACGATATGCGCGATGCGCCGGCGCTGCCGCTGATCGTGCGCCTGGCGGCGGAAGGAGCCTGGGTGCGTGCCTATGATGCGGCTGCCATGTCGGCGGCTCGCGCACTGCTGCCGGCAGCCGTCACGTTTTGCAGCGGTGCCCTCGATGCCGCGACCGGTGCCGATGCGCTCGTCGTTGCTACCGAATGGAACGAGTTTCGCGCCCTGTCACCGGTGGGGCTGAAGGCAGTCATGCGCGGCAACAAGATCATCGATCTCCGCAACGTGTTCGATCCGGTTGCGATGCGCCAGGCCGGCTTCTCCTATCAAGGCATCGGCCGCCCGGCACCGCGCGCCGAGGCGTCCTGAACGCGGATGTCTGCCGACGCGCTTCGCCATCTCGGCCGCGTCGATCCCGTACTCGGCCAGTTCATCCGCCGCATCGGGCCTTGCGAGCTCGGCCCGGAACGCGGCACGAGTCCGTATCGCGCGCTGCTCCGCGCGATCGCGCACCAGCAACTGAATGGCCGCGCCGCCGAGGCGATCTTTGCCCGTTTCCTCGCCCTCTATCCCATGCCTGGCTGTCCGCAGCCGGAGGCCGTCCTTGCCTCCGATCCGGACGCGCTCCGCACGTGCGGGCTCTCGCGGGCCAAGATCGCGGCGGTCCGCGCCATCAGCGAGGCCGCGCTCTCGGGCGTCATTCCCGCGCGCCGCGCCGCAGCAAAGCTCTCCGACGAAGCGTTGATCGAGCGGCTGACCGCGATTCCCGGGATCGGCCGCTGGACCGTCGAGATGCTGCTGATTTTCACCCTCGGCCGGCCGGACGTGCTGCCGGTCGACGACTTCGGCATCCGCGAAGGCTACCGCCTGCTGCATAGGCTGCCGGTGCAGCCCAAACCGCGCGCACTCGCCGAGACCGGCGCGGCGTGGGCGCCGTATCGCAGCACCGCCGCCTGGTATCTCTGGCAGCGGGCCAACCAGGAGAAGGCGCTTATCGCGTTGAAGCGGAAAGAAAAGGTGCAACCACCGCGAGAAACCCCGCCGGATCATCGGCGTGCAGCCAATGCCCGGCGTTCGTCAGGGTAGCAAAAAGAGCTTGCGGAAAAAGCGTGCGAATTCGGGAATGGAGCTCCGGGCGGAGATAATCTGACCGCCCGCCAGCGACGAACAGGGCCGGCCCGGCATAGCGAGCCGCGGGTAGCTCTGGAAAATCCTCGAGTGCCGGCATAGCGGCGGCAATCTCAGAGAGCCCGATTCGCCATGAAGGATTCGCGCCAACGAGCAAATTCTGCAACAGAAAGCCGCGAACACGCGCATCCGGGACCGCCCCCGCGATAGCGGCGTCAGCGGCGGCACGCGTGAGCCCCGGAGAAAGGGCGAGTTCCTGCATCGCGGCGAGCAGGTCCCGGTGATGCGGCGGGTAGGGCACCGGGGCGATATCAGCCACGACCAGGGCGCGGACCAGCTCGCCCCGTTCGAGCGCAAGCCGCATGGCGACCTTCCCGCCCATCGAGTGACCGAGGAGAGAAGCCGGCAGAGCCGCACGTGCGGCAAGCGTTTCCGCCACGTCCGTGGCCATCGCAGGGTAGTCCATGCCGAACGCATGCGGGCTTGTGCCGTGGTTTCTCAGATCGAGCGCGATCACCCGGAAGCTTCCGGCAAGCCGCCGCTGCACGGGACCGAGGCTGCGCCCGGCGCCGAACAGGCCATGCAGGAGCGCGATCGGCGAGCCTTGGCCGGTCTCGGTTGCGTGCAGGATCATTGCCGCGGCGACCCACGGCCAGAGCGGGGCTCGGGCCTCGGCTTGAAAAGACAGCAGTTGCACTCCTTATTGTGCAGTGCAACAAC
>JBOHMN010000197.1:0-2144 GCA_050730175.1 Acetobacteraceae bacterium
TGTCAAGGGCGCGCGAAGTGCCCGAAAGCCTTGAATTTCGCAGGCGTGGACGTTCGTGTGAACCTCGGCGACTTCAATCATCGGCTCGGCTTCCGGCTATGGCGCTCTAGCGGCACCGGGGTAGGCCGTCCCCTTTGCCAGCGTAGATTATGTCATTGCACAGGCGCACCGTGCCTGTGAGAGTATTGATGCGCCAGACGACGGCTGTCCCGCTGGCGATCTGGTAGGGAGCAACCACCCTACCGCAGATGATCGCCGCTCCGACTATGGCCGCGCCGATCAGGATCGCCCGCTGAATCGTCATGCCGTAGTCATAGCGCGAGGCCAATTTTCCCGGAATAGAGCATCCGTGAAGCCGCGACACGGGACCAAGTAAGTTCGAGTTCCCGCATGTTTCGATCTCGGAAATCCTATGTGGACGTTTCCGGGTTTTAATCTAGGCGCGTGTCGATCGCGCTTTTGGCGGCTGCGATAGCTGCATCGCGCGTTCTGGATTGCCCGCAGGTAACAATCGCGAATTTATGAGGCTCCTTCGAAGGATGGAGCTTCCAGTTCCATCGGCCGTTACGGAGATCGGTGATCGAGTAACCGATTCCTCGATGGATTGTGCTTCCGGGGATTGGGGTCACAGTGGTACGCCCCCTTCTGACCGTAGCAGGGACAGCTACGCCGCATGAGGCTAGAAGGCGCAGGTAAATGCCGGATTAAATTCGGCACGGGCAGATTGCCACATCTTGGGCTTTCGCTGCCGGTCTGAGCGTTCGCGGAAGTCGCGTGCGGCGTTATAGGGGTCAGCGGACGATTTGGTTAAAACTGCACGCTAAGCCAGGCTGGTGCGGTGTGCGGCGACGATGCGTGACACGGTCGGAGCGCTGATGCTGTAGAGGCGTGCCATCTCGGCGCTCGTCTTGCGGCCGGAGATGAGACTCTCCGCGATTCCGCGGCGCTTGGTGGGGTCGAGCTTTTTCCGCCGGCCTCCGATGCGCCCCTCGGCGCGGGCCGCGGCCAGGCCGGCTGAGGTCCGTTCCCGAATCATCTCGCGCTCGAACTCGGCGAAAGCACCGACCATCTGGGTCACCATCCGGCCGGCCGGCGAAGTAGTATCGATGTTCTCCGTCAACGAGCGGAAGCCGGCCTTGGCGTCGCTGATTTGCTCCATGATGTGCAGCACGTCCTTCAAGGAGCGCGACAGGCGACCGAGCTTCTAGACGACGACTATATCGCCCTCGCGCAGCTGATCGAGCATGCGGTGCAGTTCGGGCCGATCCCAGCGCCCTCCGGAAGCAGCTTCCTCGAAAATGCGGCGGCAGCCGGCGGCACGCAGGGCCTTGGCCTGTAGGGCATTGCTTTGCTCGTCGCCCTTGGAGACCCGGGCATAGCCAAGCAGCAGGCCCTTGCCGCCTTTTACAAACGACCGTTTGTGGATCGGATCGCGGGGCACCGGATTTCCACAGGAATCTACTTTCGCAATCCTGTTTCAGAATTGCCCCGAAAGGCAATCTCTTTATGAACGGCCGTCCGCCATTGACCGGAGGTCCCGAATGCCGCGCCGAACCCTTCTTGGCCTGCCTCCCGCAGCGCTGCGGGAGGCAGGCCTTATTGGCAAGCGCTTCGCCAAGCGCCAGCAGATGCAATGGACGAAGCGCGGCGCCCACCTTCTGCTGCAGACCCGCACGCGCGTGCTCGACGGAACCCTCCGGTCGGAATTCGAGTGCTGGTACCCCAGCCTCGCCAACGACAACACGGGCGCCGCTCAGGCCACCGCGGCATGACCCACCCCACACTTTCCGATGCTTCCACTTGGGCAGACTGAACCCCTACGGCTTGTGGTCGGTAGAAACTTTGCAACAGAGCCCTCGGGTGCGCCGTTCGGCCACGTGACACCAGCTTGTCCGCGGGTCGCGTGGCCGGGGGCAGATGTCAGTTGAGGGTCTTTTCGTACGTGTAGACAACCTTGTAGCTGTTGTCAGGCTGGACCTGATCGACTGTGTAACGCACCTCGGCACGATCCCCGTTCGGCAGGAACGAGACTTTCCCAGTGATGCCTTCGAAGGAGACGTTGTGCATCACCTTGATCAATGCAGCCGGTTCGATCGATTTCGCATCGTTGGCTGCGTGCCATACATCCAGAGCTGTGTCGAAGG
>JBOHMN010000198.1:0-2154 GCA_050730175.1 Acetobacteraceae bacterium
CGGGAGGAGGCGGCGATTGCGGTGGCGATCGTCTCGGCGAAGCCGCCCGGGCATTTCCGGAGCTCTGCCGGGGGCTACTTCCATGGCATGGTGGCCAAGGCGCAGGCAGGTGAGCTGAACCTCGCACGGACCATCTGGGGCATGCGCAAGCAGGCCGAGGGTTCACCGGCCGAAAGACCTCGGCCCGCTTCGTGGGAGTGAGCACCCCGACGAGCGCACACAAGCTTGAGCGCTCTCGGGGCCTGCCTGTGAACGGCCGTGGATCGGCCAGGCAGCCAGCAGACGGGGGGAGCCAGAGTGCGGTTTCAACCAGATCGATCCGCTCAGAGATGGCGGAGAGCCGGGGCCGTCGTAACCAGCGGATGGGTTGGCTTGGGCTGCGGCTTGTGGACGCTCTCCCCGGTGAGAGCCGGGCAGCGGTCACGAACACCGTGTACGAGGCGCCAGGATCAGCGATTGCCGCCCTGCTCGGCACGCAGTCGCTCCAGCACTCGGCGCGCATCTGCTGCCAGCCCCGGCAGGTCGTACCGGACTGCGTTCCAGAGCACGTCGAGGCCGATCCGGTCGTAGGCGTGCCGCAGCCGATTGCCCATGCCACGGATGTCTCCCCAGGGCTGGCCAGGCATCAATTCCGTCGCCCGGTCTCCCAACCGATAGGCAGCTTCGCACACCCGCTCCATGCAACGCTCTCCGGCGTCGCGCACCAAGCCGTTGCCTTCGAAATGGTCACGATCCATCCTGAGTAAGTAGCTTTCGATCCGCTCGGCATTCTCGATGATATCGCTCAGGCTGTCCGTCGGGTCGTCCTTAGAAGGCAAGGCGCCGGTCCCGTTCTATCCTTGCTTTCAGACGCGGCTTCTCGACTGGCTCAGGCAGCAGTTCGACTGGCCGGCCGACCAGCTCGGCGAGACGCCGTTCCAACGCCCCGAGTGCGAAGAGCCCGATTCGAGCCTCCGGATCCAACTCGACGAGGAGGTCGACGTCGCTGTCCGCTCGATCTTCGCCGCGGGCGACGGAACCGAACAAGGACAGGTGGCGGATTCCAGCACGGCGCAGCTCCCCCTCATGCGTCCGTAACGTCGTGATCACCTGCTCCGCCAGAGCGGCCCTGGTAGTCGTGCTCATTGCCCCGCCTCTTCAGGCCGAAGCGTAGCACGGAGATCGATCAGGCCGGGGAGCATTCTGCCGTACTGCCCAGCCGGGTGCGGTGAGCCGCGCGCGCAATCGACCGGTTGAGTCTTGGCGGATGCAGTGGAATTTCAGTGTTGGCAGTGCAGAGGTTGGCCTGTTTCGCCGCCGCCGTTGCGTGGCGCGGATGACACCGGGGTCTGGGGTCATGCGGCACGATCGATCGGCACCGCAGGCGGCAGGCGCCTTGGGCCTTGCCACGAAAGGTCGAAAGTCGCGCCAACTTGCCGCTCCTTCCCGGCGAACTCGAGCCGGGCTCGCTGGAAGAATCCTCATGCATGCACAAGAAACGGTTGCCTTTCCTTTCATGTCGGCATTTAAATGGAGTGGATTTCAAAGCGCTACTAATCTTCAGGAAAATCATGTCAGTTGGCCCCGAAGAGCGGGAAGAAGCGTGGTGGCAGCCGGCGTTGGAACGGGACGAAGAGGCCGACCTTGAGCCACCCGGCCCGTTTCGCCCGCGCCAGCCACCCCCCGAGCCAAACGACAGCCATCCGCTTCTGGCGCCGCTCGCACGGGCGCAGGACGCAGTGGCTCGGCTGGAGGCACGAGCGGAAGCCGCCTCCCTTGCTGTCGCCGAGGGCTTGCGGGCACGTGCGTCCTACCGCGAAGCGGCAGGCTGGCTCGCCCATGCCCACGTCTGGATTCACCCGCAGGACCTGGCGCTGCGCGACGCCGGCCTCACTGGGTCCTACTACGCAGCGGCACGGAGAGATCGGCTGGAAGGCGCACTGCCGGCGACGGCCGCGCAGAGATCCGAGTTTGATGCCATCCCCTCGGACATTGCCGTGAACCTTGCCTTGCGGCTGGCACGGCTGACGCGGCGTCTGGCGGAATTCCGGACCTGGGCGCCGCTCGCGGACGCCGACATCATGCGCGAAACACTCCAATCCCTGGGCTTCGGCGCCGCCGCCACCGACGTAGAAGCCGGGCAATGGCTGGCATCCGCTCGCGGGCGAAGGGAGC
>JBOHMN010000199.1:0-1555 GCA_050730175.1 Acetobacteraceae bacterium
ACCTCCAGCCGATCGAAGCTTCGGCCATCGTTGAAGCAGAGCGGCTCGTCGAAGACGATCAGCTGCCCCGCGCGTGGGCCCGGTTTGGCTGCCTTCGCGCGACGGGCGGCGATGTTTTCGCGGCAGCGGACCCGCCATTGCACCGCATATTTGCGGTCGGTCGGCGTCAGCAGATCAAGGATCGGTGCAGGACAATCGCACTCATACGGCCCCATCGATTCTTCCATATCCTTGTAGCCGAAGATGTAGCCCTCGGGGTCGCGCGGATTGTATCGAACGAGGCAGATAGCGGCCCAAACCTCGCGCTGACCGGTGGCAATGCGGACCAGCTCCACGGCGGCATAATAGACGCGCATGCCGACAAGCGCGGAGCGCAGCACTTTCGATATCGCGTCAGGACGCTCGTGCGTGAACTGAGCGTCGAGATATTGGCGTGGGCCGGAATGGCCCTTGAGGGATTTCATGTAGAGCCAGCCCATGGCCGTCTCCTTTCGATAGGGGATGATGACGGCGCGTTGGTGAGAGCCGCACCGTGATGGATGGAAAGTCCCGATGATCAGTCGACGGGAGCGAGCCGTTGCTCGGCTTGGCGGATCGCCGCGAGCGCTGCCCGGAACTCGGCGGCGCCTTGCTCCTCCGACAGGTCGTTGCGCTCGACGACGGCGAGACAAGCGGCGCGAATCTCGGCGTCGCTGATCGCTTTGGCCGTCAATCGGGTGAGCGAGGGATCGGCCTCGATTACTTGGCCGATCTGGTCCCTGACGGCGTCTTCGCGGATGCGGAGCAGAACATGCGCCCCGTCATCGGCAACATCTCCCTCTCGCTCCGCGAGGAAGTCCTCAAGGATGTCGTTGGTGGATTTGCCGAGAATCGCGTCCGCGGTGATCAGCACCGCCATGCCGCCATGCCGCCGAAGCCGTCGGGCCGCATCTTCGAACACGTGAAAGACGTGACAGCCGTGACGTAGCGGAGCGTTGAGGAGCGGCGCACGATATCCTGGAAGAAAAACTCCCAGGACGTGCCGCTGAAATCGATCTCGATCTCGGTCTCATCGGCGGGCACGGCCGCGAGGCGCTCAGCGACATAGGTGGTCGCCGTGCTGGCGATTGCGGCGGATGCTTTGAACGCCGCCCGCAGTTCGTCGATCGAAAGCCCGATGGCGTCGCTCGGGCCCAAGGCGGTGTGGAAGTACAGCGTCCCGCCATCCGGCTCGGCGTCGAAGATGAGGCTGAGCACCAGGCGTTCGAGCGGCGTCATGTCGGCAACAGGTATCGGTTGCTGAATGACGGTGGGTGAGAAGTAGTCGGCCATGTCGGGTCTCCAGGAATGCGAAAGCCCGGCGCGATGGCCGGGCTGTTCGAGGTGAATGGTGAGACGGTGATCAGCCGGCGGCGGCGAAGGGATCGACGTCGCGATGGATCGGCTGGGCCCGACCCATCCAGAGCTCGGGGCGGATGCAGCGCACCCAGTCGGCGAAGCTCGGAATGAAACCGAGGTCCTCGCGCACATGCTGCTCGCCGATCAAACGGACCGGCACCACGCGACCGGTTGAGAT
>JBOHMN010000200.1:0-2580 GCA_050730175.1 Acetobacteraceae bacterium
ACGTGACCGCCCTTCGGGACGTGCAACCCGAGGATATTCCGCCCTCCGCGATCAGTGCCCGTCTCGGCGCGCCCTGGATTCCGACCGAGGACATCGAGGGCTTCGCCGAGGAAGTCATGGGCACCGAAGTCCGCATCTACCATACCGAGGAACTCGCCACCTGGAGCGTCGACGGCAGCCGCTTCATCGGCACCGCCGCCGGCACCTCGGAATGGGGCACGCCGCGCCGGCACGCCGGCCAGCTGCTGCACGACGGGCTCAGCAGCGCCACACTGCAGATCTTCGATACCGTCATCGAGGACGGCCAGGAACGGCGGGTTCTGAATCCCGAAGCCACCGAGGCGGCCAAGGAGAAACTCGGCAAGATCAAGGCCGCTTTCGCCGACTGGGTCTGGACCAGCCCGGACCGGGCCGACCGCCTGGCCCGCCTCTACAACGACCGCTTCAACAACCTCGTGCCCCGGCACTTCGACGGCAGCCATCTGAGCCTGCCGGGAGCCAGCACCGTCATCCGCCTCTACGAGCACCAGAAGCGCGTCATCTGGCGCATCGTCGCCGCCGGCAGCACCTACATCGCGCACGCGGTCGGCGCCGGAAAGACCTTCTCGATCGCCGCGGCGATCATGGAGCAGAAGCGCCTCGGCCTGATCACCAAGGCGATGCTGGTCGTGCCCGGCCACTGCCTCGCGCAGATCTCGCGCGAGTTCCTGCAGCTCTATCCTACCGCCCGCATTCTTGTCGCCGACGAGACCAACTTCGTCAAGGAGAAAAGAGCGCGCTTCCTGGCCCGCGCGGCGACGGCAAACTGGGACGCCATCATCATCACCCACTCGGCCTTCCGCTTCATCGCCGTCCCGAGTGACTTCGAGCGGCGCATCATCAGCGAGCAGATTGTCAGCTACAAGGCCATGAAGGAGCGCGCGGACGAGCAGGACCGCACCACCCGCAAGCGCATCGAGGCGGTGAAGGAGCGCCTCACCGAGCGGCTCGAGGCGATCAGGGACCGCCGCGACGACATGGTCACCATCGAAGAAATCGGCATCGATCAGCTGATCATCGACGAAGCGCAGGGGTTCCGTAAGCTCTCCTTTGCAACCAACCGCCTCCACCTCAAGGGCGTCGATCCGGACGGCTCCCAGCGCGCCTGGGATCTCTACGTCAAGGCCCGCTTCATCGAGCAGAAAAATCCCGGGCGTGCCCTGATCCAGGCCTCGGGCACACCGATCACCAACACGCTCGGTGAGATGTTCACCCTGCTCCGGTTTCAGAACGAGGCGGCTCTCAACGAGCGCGGCGTCCACGAGTTCGATGCCTGGGCCAGCACCTTCGGCGACACTTGCACCGAGCTCGAGCTGCAGCCCTCCGGCACGTACAAGCCGGTCGAGCGGTTCGCTGAGTTCGTCAACGTGCCGGAACTCGTTTCCATCTTCCGCGCCTCCGCCGACGTCGTGCTGAAGGAAGACCTCAGCCGGTATCTCCGGCTGCCCCGCATCAAGGGCGGGCAGCGCCAGCTGGTCACCGCCGAGGCCAGCCCGGCCTTCCGCGACTACCAGCAAATCCTCGCCGACCGGATCCAAGAGATCGAGCGGCGCAACCGACGGGTGCAGAAGGGCGACGACATCCTGCTCGCCGTCATCACCGACGGCCGCCACGCCGCCATCGACATGCGGCTGGTCTCCGCGTTCAGCGCCAACGAGCCCGGCAACAAGCTCAACAAGCTGATCGCCAACGTTCATCGCATCTGGAGAGAAACCGCCGGCAACCGCTACCAGCGGCCGGACGGCACTCCCTACCCGAATCCCGGCGCGGCACAGCTGATCTTCTCCGACCTCGGCACGCTGGCCGTCGAGGAGAAGCGCGGCTTCTCCGCCTACCGCTGGATCCGGCACGAACTCGTGCGGCTCGGCATTCCGGCCTCCGAAATCGCGTACATGCAGCACTTCAAACGTTCGGCCGACAAGCAGCGGCTGTTCAATGACTTCAACGCCGGCCGCATCCGCATCCTGATCGGCTCCTCCGAGACGATGGGCACCGGCGTCAATGTGCAGCGCCGCCTCAAGGCGTTGCATCACCTCGACGTGCCGTGGCTGCCCTCGCAGATCGAACAGCGCGAGGGCCGTATCGAGCGGCAAGGCAACCAGCACGACGAGATCGACATCTATGCCTACGCCACGCTCGGCTCGATGGACGCGACGATGTGGCAGAACAACGAGCGCAAGGCGCGGTTCATCGAGGCAGCGCTGTCGGGCGACCGCACGATCCGCCGTATCGAGGATGCCGGTAGCCAAGCCAACCAGTTCGCCATGGCCAAGGCGATCGCCTCGGGCGACAGCCGCCTGATCCAGAAGGCCGGGCTGGAAACCGAGATTGCCCGGCTGGAGCGCCAGCGCGCGGCGCATATCGACGACCAGCACGACATCCGCCGCCGCATCCATACGGCACGCCAGGAACTCGCGTGCGCCGAGCAGCGGATTGCCGCCATTCGCCAGGACATCGCCCGCCGGGTCGCGACCCGCGGCGATGCCTTCGCGGTGGAGGTCGAGGGCCGCCCATTCGCCGAACGTCGGGTCGCCGGCGGCG
>JBOHMN010000201.1:0-1575 GCA_050730175.1 Acetobacteraceae bacterium
CGCACTCGGCGTGGCCACGCCCGTCGGTGAGGTGCAGACCGCCTCCGGCCATGGGCGGTTCGATACGGCTAACGGCTCTGTTGCAAGACATTCGACGCTGTGTGACGGAACGCTCGAGTGAGAGGGCAGGACGGGTGTCGGACTTCCAGGGGCGCCACCTTAGAAGCGAGACGGTGCTCCACGCGGTGCGCTGGTATTGCCGCTACGGCAGAAACTATGTCCGCTTCGTACTCTCCTACCGCAGCATGCGCGGGGCACGAGCCATCCAGCCCAGGCCGCGAAAGGTGGCGAAGGCGAGCTGGTCAAAGATGCGCACGAGCATGGTGCCGACGAAGTGACCGGCGGGCTCCTTGCCGAACAGCATGGTCAGCCCCGCCTGCATCGCCATCAGCAGGACGACGAGCATGATCCCGGCTTGCACTGCGATCGGCTGTGCGACGAACCAGGGCTGGAGGGCGGGGCCGATCACCCAGTGGAATGCCGGCGCGGCGGCAAAGCCCAGCACGATCCGCGGCGGCAGCCCGGCGATTGCCGCGACAGCGGCGGCAATCGCGAGCCAGATTTCCAGCCACTCGGGGACCAGTAGGCCGATACCATGCAGTGGCATCATGGTGCTCCAAAGAATATTCGGTGCCAATCGAATCGAGGTCCGCGGCTCATCGTCTGCGAGGGCGGCTCGCGCTCCGTGGCGATTTCGCCTGAAGCGATCGCTCTCTGGTTTCGAACGAGACCAGCAGACGTGGAGCGCAGGACGCTATGCGGCATGGCGCCCGCGGCTGCGATCAGCAGCAAGGCCGCCACGGCGAGCGCGCGCAGCCCGACCGAGCGGAAGCCGCAAATGAACGCGAACCCGGCCACTACGCCGATGAAGCAGGCTCCCTCGCCGAGGATGGCAGCCAGTTCGGCCTGGGGAACGTCAGGGAAAGTAAGCATGGGCGTGCTCCCGCGGCTACGTGGCGAGGCAATGATCGGGGCCCTCCAGCCGATGACACCGGTCGGCTGCAACATGGCCGATGGGTTTTCGGGAACCGGCCGATGATCAGCGTCAACTGCTCGATGCGGACCGAGCCGTCCTCGTCCAGTTCGGCGGCATAGGGCAGCAGCTCGAAGCCTGCGGTGTCGGCGGTACTCACGACAATCGGCAGCAGCAACCGGCGCAACCCCGGATTGGCGGCGAGGATGCGCCGCGCATAGACGAGATCGCCGCCCGACGGATGTGGCACGCCGGGAGGGTGCGAGTGGACGAAGCCGAGCAGGCGGATGCCGCGAGGGTTCCATTCGACATGGAACAGCCGGCCCAGCGAGACGGTATCCGGCGAATAGGTGGTGCCGGTGCAGTCTGCGGCCCGATCGAAGTGAAAGGCGCGCACCACACTATCCTCGCGGCTGCCGCCGAGCGCACCGCCGCACTCCGCATGCCGTTCGCCGATCGTTTCCTCGATGTCGTGGATCACGCTCCACTCCAGCAGCAGAAAACGGTCGGCGGGGTCGTCGACGCTGCGCATCAGCGGTGGGCCCTGTCGCCCATCATCGGACGACGACTCAAGGGCTTGGTTGAACGTGCCAGGCGGGATC
>JBOHMN010000202.1:0-2906 GCA_050730175.1 Acetobacteraceae bacterium
CGATAGCCGCGGCGGCGCTTGGCGCGCGCGAGGCGCGCCAGGGCGTTGAGCGCGGCGCCGGGGTCGGGATAGGGGTCGAGGCGCAGGCGACCGCCGGTGCCGATGCGCCCCCAGTTGCGGGCCAGCAGCGCATGGCCGAACAGGTCGGGCCACACGTCGAGCCGATAGAAGCGCCACTCGTTGCGCTCGGGCCGGATGCGGGTCAGCGCGGCCCGGTCGGGGAACAGCGGCAGTTGCAGCGGCGGGGCCATCGGCGGCCTCTGGCGCGGGGGCATAATCTCCCGAGAAGTGTATCACTTAAGGTTGCTCCGCGCCAACACCGGCCTGCCCGGGCGGTCATTGATCGCTCATAGAAGCCAGCCCGATAACTCTCAAAGGAACAGCCGCGGGCTTGTAGCAAGCCCTTGATCCGGCCCGCAGGGCCCGTACCGAGCAGGGGCTTTCGAGAGAGCGCCTTGCGTCAGGGAACTCGCCGCGGCTGTCGCGCACCTCCGGCAGGGGCTCCCTGTTACCCTATTATCTATTGTGTAACAGACCCGCAATCGGAAACAATGCTCCTGGGGATGCCTTATTGCCGGGCTTCTTCCTTAATCCGCTGGAGATCTACGCAAGCCTATTTTGCCAACGTGCTGATAATGCTCTTTCTATCCGACCAATGACGACAAGCCGGTCGCCGCAGCCGAGTACAAGCGGGGCCTGTGAGAGGCTGGCGGAAAGCCCTGGCGCCATTATGGGACTGGCGACGCATGGTGGGGTTCGCAGGGCTTCTGTGAGCAGGTCATGAAATTCACAAAAACAGAGAAAACGGATAGAATTCGCGCCCGAGGAGGTCCGATGAGCAGCACCGCGATCGCCCATCCGTCGCGCAGCGCCGCCCAACTCCGGCGCCGGATCGACGAACTCGCCGCCGAACTTGCGGCCCGCATCGCCGAGCGCGACAACGCGCTGGCGCGCGAGGCGGCGATGGCCGAGATCATGCAGCTGATCAACGCCTCGCCGGGCGATCTCGCGCCGGTGCTCGACGGGCTGCTCGACCGCGCCTTGCGCCTGTGCGAGGCGAATTTGGGACTACTTTGCAGCTTCGATGGCGAAGCCCAAAACTTGCTTGCTTACCGTGGGGTAGCCGTGGCCCCCGAAGTGGCAGAGAAGGTCAAGCGGGTGAAGATAGAGCCTAATAGCGCGGTCGGACGTCTGGCCCGCGGTAAAGAGGCGTTCATCCACACACCGGATATCACCGACGACGAGGTCTACAGATCCGGCGTTCCTTCGCGGCGCCTGTTTGTCGAAGAGACCGGAGCGCGCACAGCGTTATGGGTGGCGTTGCGCAAGGATACAACGCTGATCGGTGCCTTCATCATTTACCGTACCGAAGTGAGGCCGTTTTCCGACTCGCAGATCGCGCTCCTCCAGAACTTTGCCCAGCAGGCGGTCATCGCGATGGAGAACGCGCGGCTCCTGACCGAGACGCGCGAGGCTTTGGAGCAGCAGACCGCGACCGCCGAGGTGCTTCGGGTAATCTCAAGCTCGCCGGCCGACGTCCAACCGACGTTCGACGCGATCGCCACCGCCGCTGTGAAGCTGTGCGACGCGGCCAACGGCGTCGTATGCCAGTTCGATGGCTCGCTCATTCATTTTGCCGCGCAGCACGGTTTGACGACGGCCCAGCTCGATACTCTCCAAAACACGTTCCCATTGGCGCCCGGTCGCAGCAGCATCACTGCGCGGGCCATCCTGACCCGAGAGGTGGTGCATGCGCCCGATCTGGCTGCCGATCCCGAATTCGCCCATCCGAGCCTCATCAAGGCCGGGTTGCGCGGATCGGTATCGGTGCCGATGCTGCGCGACGGGAAACCGATCGGCGCGATCACCGTGACGCGCCGCGAGATCGCGTCGTTCTCGGACGGGCAGATCGGTCTGTTGAAGACGTTTGCCGACCAGGCGGTGATCGCGATCGAGAACGTCCGCCTGTTCAACGAGCTGAGCACGCGCACGTCAGACCTGGAGGAGGCGCTCGAATACCAGACCGCGATCAGTGACGTGCTCAAGGTCATCAGCCGCTCGACTTTCGACCTGCAGCCGGTGCTCGATACCGTCTGCGAGACCGCCGCCCGGCTGTGCGGAGCCCATGGCGCCGCGATCTCGATGCGCGAGGGCGACGGCTATCGCTATGTCTCGACCTATTCGGTCGAGGAGGAGTTCTATTCCTACCTGCGGCAGCAAATCCTTCCGGCCGATCGCGGCACCATCGCCGGACGAACGGCCCTCGAAGGCAGGGTCGTGCACATTCCGGACATCGCCGCCGACCCCGACTACACGCTGTCGCAGACAACGGCGCTGGGCAAATTGCGGACATTGCTCGGCGCGCCGCTGTTGCGCGACGGCGAGGTGATCGGAACCCTTACTCTTACCCGCCAGCGCGTCGAGCCGTTCAGCGAGCGGCAGATCGAGCTGGTGCGCACCTTCGCCGACCAGGCCGTCATCGCGATCGAGAACACGCGGCTGATCACCGAGACGCGCGAGGCGCTCGAAAAGCAGACCGCGATGGCGGAGATCCTGCGCGTCATCTCCAGTTCGCCGACCGACGCGCAGCCGACCTTCGCGGCGATCGCCAGGAGCGCGACAATTCTCGCCGCCGCCGAGAACTGCGCCGTGATGCGGTTCGACGGTTCGCTGATTCATATCGCCGCGGATTACGGCTATCCGAGCGAGGTCGCGGAGGCGATTCGGGGCAGTTTCCCGATCCCGCCGGGCCGCGCCAGCACGACCGCCCGCGCGATCCTCACCCGCGAGGTCGTGCAAATCCCCGATATGGGGTTCCGAGGTCTTTTGTTCCATAACACCCGCTAACACTACCTAGGCACTTTTGACGGACGTCGGCGTTCAACCTTCGACCGGCCGATGGGTCC
>JBOHMN010000203.1:0-9108 GCA_050730175.1 Acetobacteraceae bacterium
TCGAGAGCCTGATCGCCGACGGAGCGGTACGCGAGCGCCTCGCCGCTGAAGCCAGCGCCGCCACGCGTTCCGCCGAAGCAGCCGAGAGGCTCGCTCTTGCCCGTCTCGATGCTTTCCTTGCCGACGCCGCTCTCCGCGCATGAAGCCATCCGGCAGCATTCCGGGCCGCCGGAGCGAGCGCTCTGCAAACCCAAACCGAATGCCGGACCGGCGCGCCTCGGTGTGCTGTGCGGTCTGCTGGTTCCTCGGCACCTTCGAGGCCGGAGTCGCGGTGATCATCCAGCATCCGGATCAGCTACACCCAGGTCGTCCACACCCAGGCGTGGCGCGGTGGCGCGGGGGCATGTTCAATTACGGCGCCCTCGAAATTGCCGCCCGGTTCTGACTGACGGATCAGGCGGGCGCGAGGACGTGGACCGCACGCGCGGCGATCATCGCGCCTGTTTTCGCGGCATACGCGGCCATGTGCGGTGCGGCAGCGTGCGCCTTCAGAGCATCCAGGCTCTCCCATTTTTCGATTGCGACGAATGTATCCGGGCCGAACGCGGTCTGGATGCTGCCCGCTCCCGCCGCGTCCACCGCCGGCCCGTATTCGATGCAGCCTGCCTCGGCCAACACGTTCGGTACATTGGCGCGGAACTCGTGGAGAATCGCCTCACGCATTCCTGGCTTGGCGGTAATCACAGCAACCACATGGATCATCGCAAAGAGCTCCTGCCACCCGGCTCCGGCATCCCGGCGGGATCCTCTTGCAAAAGCCGGCCGATCCTGAAGCGATAGCATCGGCATCGATCCGGAGGCCAGATGGCTGAATCCCAGGCTCCAAAGCGCCTTCTCACGCCGACGCTCGAAATCGCCTACGAAGAGCGCGGCCCATCGTCCGGGATGCCGGTAGTCCTGCTGCACGGCTTCCCGGACGACGTGCGCGCCTGGGACGGCACGGTGCACCGTCTTTCCGCCGCCGGTTGTCGCGTGATCCTGCCCTATCTACGGGGCTATGGCCCGACCCGGTTCCGCCGGGCAGAGACGCCGCGCTCCGGTGAGCAGGCAGCGCTCGGCGCCGATCTTCTGGCGCTCCTCGACGGCCTTGGCATCAGCCGTGCGATCCTGGCGGGCTATGACTGGGGCGGGCGGGCGGCCTGTATCGTCTCTGCGCTGTGGCCGGAGCGCGTGCACGCGCTGGTTTCGATCGGCGGCTACAACATCCAGGACATCGCCCGTAACCAGACGCCCGATCTGCCGGCGCAGGAGCAGCGCTACTGGTACCAATGGTACTTCAACACCGAGCGGGGCCGCGCCGGCCTCGCCAGCAATCGCTACGCACTGTGCCGAATGCTCTGGCAGCTCTGGTCACCGAACCGGAGCTTCGAAGAGGCGACCTATGCCCGTACTGCGACCTCGTTCGATAATCCGGATTTCGTCGAAGTGGTGATCCATTCCTATCGCCACCGCCACGGGAATGCGCCCGGTGACCCGGCGTTCGCTGGGATCGAACGAAAGCTTGCTGCCCAGCCGGACATCATCGTGCCGAGTGTTGTCCTGCACGGCGCAGCCGATGATGTCGATCCGGCGCAACGCTCCGAGCGGGCTCACTGCCGGTTCCGCGGCCCCTATCGGCGGGAGGTGGTGCCGTTGGCCGGCCACTTCCTCCCCTGGGAAGCACCGGAGGCAGTCGCCGCCGCCATTCTTTCGCTCCGCGCCGAAACGAAAGAGTCATCACCCGGCGCCGATGGGGGTCTTGGCAAACGCGGCCGTTCGGATTTGCATGGCGCGACGAGAGGGCACCGATGTCGGCCGTAAACGAGTACGTGCTTGCGGATTCACAACCCAGCGAAGGAGCCCCGGAGGCAGTTCATCCCTCCGCCATCCGCCGTCCGCCCGGCAGGCTGCCGTCCCGGCTCCGCTCCGTGCTCGGGCTGGAAGATCTCGAGGCCGCCGCACGGCGCCGCCTGCCACGCTTCATATTCGGATATGTCGAGGGTGGCGTCGAAGGAAATGCCACCCGGGCTGCCAACCGCGGCGCTTTCGCCGCGCTTTCTTTCCGCACCCGGGTGCTGGTGGACACCACGCGGCGCAGCCAGGGCGCAACTCTTTTCGGCCATGGGTACGCCGCGCCGTTCGGTATCGCGCCCATGGGTGCCACAATCCTCAGTGCGCGGGATGGAGACCTTGCTCTCGCGCGGGCAGCAGGGGCGGCGAACATTCCGTTCATCTTGAGTGGTGCTTCGCTCGTGCCGCTCGAATCCGTCATTGCCGCCAATCCGGCCGCTTGGTTCCAGGCTTACATACCCGCCGACCGCGCGTGGATCGGCGCCTTGGCTGAGCGTGTCGGGCGTGCCGGCTTCGCGACGATCGTCGTCACCGCGGATGTGCAGGTGTCGGCAAACCGCGAGAACAATGTGCGTAACGGCTTCTCCCTGCCACTTCGCCCGACGCCGCGCCTTGTCTTCGATGCGCTCAGCCATCCGGGCTGGCTGTTCGGCACCGCGCTCGCAACGTTCATGAAAAGTGGAGTACCGCGTTTCGAAAATATGGCGGCAACCCGCGGCGTTCGGGTGCTCTCGCCCGACGCCGAACGTTTGCAGGGCCGGCGCGACGCGCTCCGCTGGGCGGATATCGCCTGGCTCCGCCAACGCTGGCCGGGCAAGCTTCTGGTCAAGGGAGTGCTCTCGCCCGAAGATGCCCACATTGCCCAGGAGACCGGGCTCGACGGCATCATCGTCTCCAACCACGGCGGCAGGCAGCTCGATTTCGCGATCGCCTCGCTCGATGCACTGCCTGCCGTCAAGGCGAATGCGGGGGAGCTTGCAGTGCTGCTCGACGGCGGCATCCGCCGCGGCACGGATGTGCTGAAAGCGCTCGCACTCGGTGCCGATTTCGTCTTCATCGGCCGACCCTTCCTCTACGCAGTTGCGCTCGGCGGCGCGGCGGGCGCCCGGCACGCAATCTCTCTTCTCTCCGAGGAGGTCGATCGCGACCTCGCCATGCTCGGCTGCAGCAGCCTCGCCGAACTTGGCCCCGACATTCTCGCCGCGACGCCCGGAGCCAGGCGTACCTAGCGCATGTTCAGGTTGACTGAACATGCTCCTTGGCTATTTTCTCGAGCAATTTCATCGCCCTGACCGGAATCTGGCGATTCCGGTCAGGGCGATATTGCTCTAGGCGCAATCAGGGATTTCAGGCGGAAAGCGCCGCCGGCTCGGTGCGGGCGCGTTTCACCAGGAGCTTGTTGAGAGCGTGCAAATAGGCGCGGGCCGAGGCGACGATGGTATCGATGTCCGCGCCCTGGCCGTCGACGAGCTTGCCGTTCTCTTCCAGGCGCACCGTCACCCGCGCCTGCGCATCCGTTCCTTCGGTCACCGCGCCGACCGAATAAAGCCGGAGCACGGATTCGTGCGGAAAGATGGCGTGAATCGCCCGGAAGGTCGCATCTACCGGGCCATTGCCCTCTGCGGTTGCCGTCAAGGCCACACCGTCAACCTCGATTTCCAGCGTAGCCTCCGGCTTTCGCTTCGAGCCGGCACGGACATCGAGCGAGATGAAGCGGATGCGGTCGTGCATGCGCAGCACTTCGTCATCCACCAAGGCAACGAGGTCATCGTCGTAGACTACCTTCTTGCGGTCGGCGAGCGCCTTGAAACGCTGAAACGCGTCGTTCAGCTGATTGTCTCCGATGCCGTCATAACCGAGAGCCTTCAGTTTATCGCGGAAGGCAGCCCGGCCGGAATGCTTGCCCATGACAAGGCTGGAACGTGTCCACCCGACACTTTCCGGCGTCATGATCTCGTAGGTCCGGGCGTTTTTCAGCACCCCATCCTGATGGATGCCAGCTTCGTGGGCGAAAGCGTTGCGCCCGACGATCGCCTTGTTGGGCTGCACGTCGAATCCGGTGATGGTGGCAAGCAGCCGCGATGTCCTGAGGATGTTCTGGGCGGCAATCCGGTTGGCGGAGGGAATGGCGTCATGGCGGGTGCGCAGCGCCATCACGATTTCCTCGAGCGCGGCATTGCCGGCACGCTCGCCGATCCCGTTGACGGTGCATTCCACCTGCCGGACCCCCGCGCGAATGGCGGCGATGGTGTTGGCGACAGCCAAGCCGAGGTCGTTGTGATTGTGCGTGGAAAGAATCACTTTTTCCGTCCCCGGGACGCGCTCGCGCAGCATGGTGAAGATGCGCGCCATGTCCTCTGGCAGTGCGTAGCCGACTGTGTCGGGGATGTTGATGGTCGTCGCGCCGGCGCGGATCGCTGCCTCGACACAGCGGCACAGAAAATCCGGCTCGGTGCGGCTGCCGTCCTCTGCGGACCATTCGACGTCATCGGTGAACCGGCGCGCCAGCGCGACCGAGCTCGCTACCGCCTCGCGCACGGCATCCGGTTCCATCCGGAGTTTGTATTTCATGTGCAGCGGGCTAGTGCTGAGGAAACTGTGGATACGCGGACGCTCGGCCTTTTTTACAGCTTCCGCCGCGCGGAGGATGTCATCGCGGCCGGAGCGCGCGAGGCCGCATATCACCGGGCCCCGGATCGCCTCGGCGATGGCGCTGACCGATTCGAAGTCCCCCGGTGAGGCGATCGGAAATCCGGCCTCGATGACATCGACCCCAAGCTCTGCCAGCGCCTCCGCCAGGCGCAGCTTTTCGGTGAGGTTCATCGAGAACCCGGGCGACTGCTCCCCGTCGCGAAGTGTCGTATCGAAGATGATGATCCGGTTTTCGGCGACCTCGCCGAAGCTCGGATGCTGGATGGTGCTCATGCAAGGAACCCTCGGAGTTGCGACGACGACCGCGCGATTTCCCCTGAACGATGCGCGGGCGGACCGCCCGCGGCATCACGCCCAGGGGGACGTAAGTCGCAGCAGCAAACCGACGGCAGCGAGCCGCAGCGCCAAGCGCGCACACTTGCAAGGGAGGCGAGCCAGACAGAAGGCACCACGGATCATAGAGCGCTTATACTGCGGCCGCGCCAGGCCACGCAAGCGTCCTGTTGCGCCCCTCAAAGCAGCGAGAGCTGCCGGCTTTCACTACCGGGGCGGACGAACTGGCCGCAGTCGAGCGGCGCCGGGCGCTCTGCCAGCCCGAGCCGTTTCGCCGCGCGTGCAAAGCGGGCGGCAATCAGCCCGGCATAAGGACCCGTTCCGCGCATCCGCCCGTGAAAGCTCGGATCATTGAGCCGCCCTTGCCGCGTCTCCCGGATCAGTGCCAGCACGTGCCGCGCCCGCTCAGGCATGTGCTGGGCCAGCCAATCCTCGAACATTGCCTTGAGTTCGTGGGGCAATCGCAGCAGCACGAACTGCGCGTGGCGCGCGCCGTTCGCCGCCGCTGCCTCGAGGATCCGTTCCAGCTCGGCGTCATTCAACCCGGGGATCATCGGCGCTGCCATCACCCCGACGGGCACACCGTTCCGCGCAAGCTCCGCCATCGCAATGAGCCGCCGCGCCGGCTGCGCCGCACGGGGTTCCATGCGCCGCGCGAGAGTCCCATCCAGCGTCGTGACCGAGATGTAAACCCGCGTCAGATTGCGCGCTGCCATCCGCCGGAGGATATCGAGATCCCCCAGAACGCCGGCGGACTTCGTGACGATCGTGAACGGATGACCCGTGCGCTCGAAGAGTTCCAGCAGGGTCCGGGTGAGGTGAAGACGCCGCTCGACCGGCTGGTAGACGTCCGTGTTCGAACCAAGAGCGATTGGCCGCACCTGGTAGCCGGGACGGCTGATCTCCCGCTCGAGCAGGCGCGCGAGATCGGGCTTGAAGAGGATCTTCGTCTCGAAATCGAGGCCGGGCGAGAACCCGAGATAGGCGTGGCTTGGCCGCGCATAACAATAGATGCAGCCGTGCTCGCAGCCGCGATAGGGATTGACCGCCCGATCGAAGCCGATGTCGGGGCTTTCGTTCCAGGCAATGGCGGAACGGCTGCTATCGCGGATCAGCGTGGTTTCGAGCGGCGGCAACGGCTCCGGCTCGCCCGGCATTTCCCACCCATCGTCGAACGCCTCGACCGCGCAGGCGTCGAAGCGGACCGAAGGATTGAGGGTCGCTCCGCGCCCTTTCCGCATAAGTGACCGGCGCTTTGCCTCCGGCTGTGATTCCGGACCAGCGGCCTCGTTTAGTGCCGCCAGCGCGTCGGCGTCCCGCGCCCGCACTTGGCTTGACCCGCCTGCGGCCATCCCGAAGTTCCTAATTTGTTCCGTTTGGTGTTTTACTGTTTAAAGTCCTCGAGTCAAGAACAAATTAAGAACATCATGTCGGGAACCGAGGTTGCTGTCAGCCCGTCCGTGAATGGCGCTTCCGACTCGCCCGCGAGCAGGGATTCCCGTTTGCCAGCAAGCGGCGGCCCGGGACGCCGGTCCTGATCTCCGCCGGCGGGCGCGGCGGCACGGGCCGATTGGGAGAGCCTGCCCGCGGCAATCTGGAGGCCGGCTCGCGCAGAGTGGGCTTGCGCTGATCGCGGTTCAGTCCGACGGCTAGCGCGTTCACGCCGGCTGAACATGCTCTGGGTTTGCTTTCTCGGGCAATTTCATCATCCTGACTGGCATCCGGCGATTCCAGCCAGGGTGATATTGCTCTACGGTCTGAGTAAAGTGGCAGCGGGGAAAGCAATGGACGATCGCAGCGGGAAGTTCGCGATAGCCAGCGGGACGCTCTGAGATGCGCGGCTACATCGCGAGCTACACGCGGCACTCTGTTGACGGCCGCGGCAACGGCGAGGGGATTACCGCAATCGCCTTCGATCCTGCCACGGGACGGATTGCGGCGGGCAAGGTCTATCCCGGCGCATCTCCGTCGTGGCTCACGATCGCGCCGGACGGGCGGCATGCTTATACGGTGAACGAGATCGCCGATTTTGCCGGCACACACCAAGGCAGTGTCACCGCCTATGCGATCGAGGGCGATGGCGCCCTGCTACCCCTGAATGCAGTTGCTTCGGGCGGCGCACTCCCTGCGCACTGCACCGTGCATCCCGGCGGGCACTATGTGCTGGTGGCGAACTATGCGGGCGGCCATCTCGCCGTTCTGCCGATCCATCCTGACGGGTCGCTTGCCGAGGCGACGGATGTGAAAGCCCCGTCCGGCACTGCCGGACCGACCGTGGCGGCGCACGCACCGCCAGGCAGTTTTGCGTGGAGCGGGCACGACGCATCGCACGCCCACATGATTGCCGCCGATCCGTCGCAGCGCTTCGTGCTGAGCAACGACCTCGGAGCGGACCTGACGCACGTCTGGACACTGGACGCAACGGGCGTCCTCAAGCCGCACGACCCACCGCTGATCGTTGCGGCCTCGGCGGGCGCCGGGCCGCGGCATTTCGCGTTCCATCCGAACGGGCGGGTTTTCTACAACCTTTACGAAGAGGCTTCCGAGCTCGCCGTCTACGCGTGGGATGCGCCCAAGGGAACAGCCTCGTTGCTGCAATGTGCACCGACGCTGCCCGAAGGATACGCCGGATCGAGTTTCGCCTCCGCTATCGCGATCCAGGCGGACCGGCGTTTCCTCTACACGGCGAACCGCTTGCACAACAGCATTGCAATCTTTGCCATGCGCGACGACGGCCGGGTCCGGCTCGTGGACAACGAATGGACGCGTGGAGACTATCCGAATCACATTGCCCTGGATCCGACGGGCAGCTTCCTGATCGCCTGCAACCGCAGGAGTGACCAGGTGACGACCTTCCGCGTCGATCGGACGACCGGTGCGCTGCGGTTTACCGGCCAGTATTTTGCGCTCGGCAGCCCGAACATGACTGTATTCGCCGCGTGATGCCGGAATCCGCTTCGCCGTTCGAGCCGACCACGCCAAGGTCACCGACGAGCGCATCAGGAACTGTGGGGTGGTCACGCCGCGGTCCGTTCGGATTGGGCAGCGTTGTCGTTCGCCAAGCCGGGATACCATCGCTCGAAGAGAGTTCGAAGCGTACCGTCGCGGGCGCGTGTGCGCGCCCGCAGCAGCAGGTGCGCGCGGCGCGCCGTCCATTCAATTGCCCAATTGAAGATCCGTATGCCTAGATGCCTAGTCTTACTGTGTCATAAGTGGCCGTGGATGCGTCAGGGTGCGCTGGCAGCATGGGCAGCGCTGGAGCGAGCGGGCGAGGTGCCGGGCGATGACGATGCGCAAGGTAGGGATGGAATTGGCGACGTGGCGCTCAGGCCGGAGAGGGGGATCCGCGGGGTCGATAACCTGCGGGTAGGCGAGGCGCTTCGCTGAGCGGGGTGGCGCGTGGGGCTGAGGGGGGAATCGTCGCCCGTTCGGCGACCAGGAATCCGTAAGCAGCGATGCTGAGCGTGGCATGATGATGGAAGCCGCGCCAACCGCGTCCTTCGTAGTGACCGAGACCGAGTTCCTGCTTCAGTTCCTGATAGTCACGCTCGATCCGCCAGCGCAGCTTGGCCTGATCGACGAGCGCCCTGAGCCGCGTTTCGGCAGACAGTGTGGAAAGCCAGTATTTGGTTGGCTCGGGCTCGCCCTTTGGCCATTCGATCAGACACCACTCCTCGTCTCGTGGCCGAGTGCGATGGTAGTCACGGTGGGCTGGTCGGACCCGCACAGCAGCAAAGCGCGAGATGAGCTTGGTGTTCGTACCCTCTCGCCAGGTGACCCGATGCCAGGCCCGTTTTGGCAGGCCGAGCGCCAGTTGCTTGGCCGAGACCGGCTGATGTTTGGGATCGCGGCGGATGAGCGAGGTCGGGCGTCCGCGTCCGCGCCAGCGCTTCGGCGGCAGCGGTCCGGTTCCCGGTTGCCAGACGCTGGTCGAGGAGTGAATGCCGGCAACGTAGAGTAAACCGAGTTCGGTGATGCCCTCGCGGAAGTCGGTGTCCACCCCGGAGCCGGCGTCGGCCAGAACCACGGCGAGCGGAACCCCGCCGTCCCGGGCATCGCGGATCTGGGCAAGCGCGATCTGTGGCTTGGTCTGGAATGCCACCGCATCGGGAATCCCGGCCTCGCGACACCGCAGCCGGTCCTTGGCCCATGGCTCGGGCAGATACAGCCGGTAAGCGATCGGCAAGCTGGCATGGGCGTTGGCAACCGAGAGGCTCACCGCAACCTGACAGTTGTCCTGCTTGCCGAGCTGGCCGCAATATTGTCGCGCCACCCCGACCGAATGCGTTCCCT
>JBOHMN010000204.1:0-12416 GCA_050730175.1 Acetobacteraceae bacterium
GGGGCAGGACACTCTTGGTTTTCAGTGGCCTGCTTATCCCCTTACGTTCGCTGCCGAGGGCAGCAAGCGGCGGGGGCAGGACACTCTTGGTTTTCAGTGGCCTGCTTATCCCCTTACGTTCGCTGCCGAGGGCAGCAAGCGACGGGGGCAGGACACTAGTGAAGGAGCGCGGGAATGGAGGAACATGGCCGGCTTGATCGCGGGGACGGCGTTGAACTTGCCTGGATCAAGGCGGCCGGGCGCTCCCCGACCGTCGTGTTCCTGCCGGGCTTCGGGAGCGACATGCAGGGCGAAAAGGCAACGCATCTCGCCGGCTTCTGCGCCACGCGCGGAACTGCCTTGCTGCGCCTCGATTACTCGGGGCATGGCGCAAGCGGCGGGCGCTTCGAGGAAGGCGCGATCGGCCGCTGGGCGGAAGATGCGCTTGCGGTCGTCGACCGCAAGACGGAGGGAAAGCTTGTCCTGGTCGGCTCGTCCATGGGAGGGTGGATAGCCCTCCTTGTCGCGCTCCGCCGGCCGGAGCGGCTGGCGGGGCTGATCGGGATCGCCGCCGCGCCGGATTTCACCGAAAACCTGATGTGGCAGGCGATGACCCCGGCCGAGCAGACCTCGTTACTCGCCGAGGGTTCGTTCACGGTTGAACAGGGCGCCGAGGCGCCGCTTGTGATTACGCGCCGCCTGATCGAGGACGGCAGGAGGCACCTGTTGCTCGGCGGCGCCATCCCGATCGTCTGCCCGGTCAGGTTGCTGCACGGTCAGCGCGACGCGGTCGTGCCGTGGCAAACCGCGGTCCGCACCGTCGCACGGCTGGAGGGCGATGACGTGCAGGTGACATTGATCAAGGACGGCGAGCATCGCCTCTCCCGGCCGCAGGATTTGCGCCTGCTCTCCTCAACGCTGGCCGAGCTCCTCGGCAAGAATGGCGGCGAGCCCGGTGCGAAAGTCAGGATAGCGCCACTCAAGGCCGAGGATCGCGCGGGTCTTCCGGGATGAGACGCGACGGCTTTCACGCCAGAAGCTCTGCGCCATGGCGCTGAGGCCGGGCCAGGCTTCGGCGAGCGGGATCGCCGGCGGGGCCGGAACTCCGAGCAGCCGCGCTGCTTCGGCGAGCACGGCTGCGCTCTCGGCCGGCTCATCGTCGGCGAGATTGAACACCCTGAGGGCGCGGCCCGGCGAAACCATCGCGGCGAGCACGGCACGGGCGAGGTCGTCGCGATGGATGCGGCAGAAGACGTGGCCGGGAGCCAGAATCCGCGTTGCATTGCCGGATCGGAGCCGCTCGAAGGCCGACCGGCCCGGCCCGTAGATGGCCGCGGCACGAAAGAGATCGAGCGGCCGGCCGCCAGCCACTCTGGCCCAGGCACGCTCGGCAGCCAGGCGCCGTTTTCCGTGCTCCGAAGCGGGCGAAGGCTCCGTCTGTTCGTCGACGGTTGCACCGCGACGATCACCAGAGACGCTGGCACCATAGACGCTCGTCGAAGAGAGGTAGCCGATCCAGCCAAGCCGCGGCGCGGTGGCAATCGCTGCGGCGTAACGGGCGAGCACCGGGTCATCGCCGGCGGGAAGCGGCGGGGCGGTTGCAAGCACATGGCTCGCTTCGGCGATCGCCTGGTTCGCATGATCGAAGCGAGCGACGGCGATCGCAGCGGGAAGCTCGAGCCGTTCGGGGGTGCGGCTGACCGCGACGACGGAAAAGCCAGTTGCGAGCGCGGCACGCGCCACGGCCTGGCCACAATAGCCCGCTCCGATCAGCAGCAGGCGATTGGGAAGTGTCAGAAGTCGAGATCCGTGTAGTGCGGAGACGCCACGACGCCCGGCACCCGATCGGCCAGTACGCCGCGGAAGCTTGGCCGGGACTTCATGCGCGCGTACCATTCGCGCGCCCCGGGTGCGACCGACCAGTCGATATCGCCTACGAAATCGAGTGCCGAAAGATGGCCGGCGGCGGCAAAGTCGGCGAGGGAAAGCGTCTGCCCACCCAGCCATTTCCGGTTTTCTGCGAGCCAGGCAAGATATTTCAAATGCTCCCGGAGCTGCGCGTAGCCTAATCGAATCGCTCCGGCGTCCGGCTGGCCCCGGCCCGAAAGCTGCTTCATGAACTTCTCACCCAGCAGGTTTCGTGTCACCTCCGCGGCAAACTTGCCGTCGAACCAGGCAACGAGCCGCCGGGTCTCGACACGCTCAGCCGAGGTGCGTCCGAGAAGCGGCGTATCCGGGTACGCTTCCTCGAGATATTCGCAGATCACGCTTGAATCCGGGATCACGAGCCCGCCTTCCTCGATCAGCGTCGGCACCTGACCGGCCGGATTGAGCGCGAGATATTCGGCGCGCCGTTCCCAAACCCGCTCCAGCCTGAGATCGAACGGCAGGTGTTTCTCGGCCATGACCAAGCGGACTTTGCGCGAGAATGGCGAAAGCGGCAGATGATACAGGAGGCGCATGCCCTGTTATGGCATTCGCTCCGGCGGCGGCCAAGGCGGCTCGAGCCGTAGAGCATGCCCCGGTTAACTGAACGTGCTCCCTGTTTGTTTTCTCGAGCAATTTCATCACCCTGACCGGCATCCGGCGATTCCGGTCAGGGCAACATTGCTCTAGGCGCGTTGCGCCAGCGGCGGGCGGGCGTTGAGACGTCGCAATGCACGGTCGATCCAGAGCTTACTGACTTTTTCCGCCAGGCTGTTCTGCCCGAGACGTTCGGAAAGCGCAGCGAAATCCACGCGATCCAGACACTGATCCTGGTTGAAGCAACTGAACACGACGCTGCGCTCACCAGTCACCGGGTCCCATTGCGGCTGCAGGCACTGGGCGCAGACTTCCTTCATCATGCACTGCATCGGACTGTTGATAGAGCCGATTGCCGTGTGACCGGGTTTCAGGAAGGGCGCAAGCGGACCGTGCCGCGCGAGGGTCACTGCCTCCATCATCCGGTGCGAGCCAATCGCGATCAGATGATCGACTTCGCCGAAGCCGATCGCTGCCGGGCCGAGCGCGCCTTCCGCGTAGGCGGCCATCGCGGCCGTGATATTGCCGACGAAGCTCCGATCCTGCCTGCGTTCGGGGTTGGCGACAAATCCCGGTGCCTGCTCGCAGCACCAGACCACGACGTCGGCGGCGCGCTCGATCTCGGCTATCTTGTAGCGGTCGGCGCGCTCGCGGTAGGCCGCGAAGTAGAGCACGCGCGAGCCCGCTTGCCGCGCCGCGCGGCCGATCGAAAACAGCACGGCATTGCCGAGCCCGCCACCGGCCAGCGCCAGAGTTTTGCCGGCGGGAATTTCGCTTGGCGTGCCGGTTGGGCCCATCAGCACCACCGGCTCGCCGGGGCGAAGCAGCGCGCACAAATCCGAACTTCCGCCCACTTCGAGCACGATCAGTGAAACGAGTCCGGTCGCGGCGTCCGCGCTCGCCCCGGTCATTGCCAAGCCCTCCATCGCGAGGACGGTCGCGCCGCGCCGGGGCTCGATCAGGCGCTGGGCATAGTATTCGTAATTCTGCAGGCGAAAGAATTGGCCGGGCCGAAAGGCGCCGGCTGCCGCCGGGGCGTGCACCACGACCTCGACGATGCGCGGCGCAAGCCGATGCACGGCGCGCACGACGGGTGCCAGGTCGTGCCTTGCCGCGGCGAGCAACGCGGCTGGCTGGGAAGCGGGCTCCCGTATTGCAAGCAGGCGAGAAATCACCGGATAGCCGCGCTTTGCGCTCGCCATCGCCTTGACGACGTTGCCTGCGAAGTTGGGATGCAAATCGCCAAAGAAGCTGAGGAAGCGTCCATCCTCCGTGCGGTGCACAAGCATTTCGGCACGCTCGGGCTTGGCATGTCCCGGATTGAGCGCGATCGGTTCGCCCTGTTCGTTGACCGCCTGGAAATAGCGGCCGTCGCGATGGATGCGTCCATCCTCGCGGGCCAACACGGTGTTCGGCTGAGCACCCGCTGCAACCAGCACGGCGCCGGCGGCAAGCTTTTTCTCCGCACCATCACCGGTGCGGAACGACACCGAAGCGGCGTGGCCGAAACGATCTACTTCGACTGAAAGCGGAACGAGGTTCTCCGCGAAGCTGACACCTTCCTCGAGGGCCTTTCCCACTTCCTCGTGGTTCAAGGTGTACGACGGCGAATCGATCATCCGCCGGCGATAGGCGACCGTCGCACCCCCCCAGGCTTCGAGCAGCGGTGCGAAGTGTGGCGCGCGCCGTTGTTTTGCCGCGGCCTCGCGTTCCGCTTCGATTGCCGCGGCATGGGTGAGGAATTCCGCAGCGACCGCGGCCTCTTCCTCGCTCAGTCGCGCTTTGAGTGCCGGCAGGCCCTCCTCGGCGGCGAGTATCCGCCAGCGGGTCGCGAACTTTTCGACTTGCCTGACATAATAAGCGAGGCTCTCGGTTGCGGTGTCGATCGCTGTCAGCCCGCCGCCGATCACCACCACCGGCAGACGAAGCTCGAGATTGGCGATCGAGGACCGCTTTGCCGCTCCGGTCAGTTGCAACGCCATCAGGAAGTCTGATGCCTCGCGTACGCCGCGCGCGAGGCCGTTCGGAATATCGAGGACCGTTGGCCGGCCGGCACCGAGGCACAGCGCGATATGATCGAAGCCCATGGCGCATGCACGGTCGATATCGAGGGTGCCATCGCCGCCGAAACGCACGCCGCCGAAGACTGCGAATTCCGCCCGCCGTTCGAGCAGCAGACGAATGAGCTTCAGGTAATTCTTGTTCCAGCGGATCGTGATCCCGTACTCGGCAACGCCGCCGAAGCCGGCCATGGCGCGATCATCGAGATTCTCGAACACCTGTTCGACATCGCGCACCGGCTGACGCGGGTCGAAGCCGAGCGGCTCGATTTTCAAGCCGTCAATCGCGACGACCACATGGCCCTCGTTCAGGAGGTGGTGCGCGAGCGTGAACCCGGACGGGCCGAGGCCCACGACGAGCACGCTCCGCCCGCTGACAGGCCGGGGCAGCGGGCGGCGGAAATCGAGCGGATTCCACCGCGTCAGCAGAGCGTAAACTTCGAAACCCCAGGGCAGGCTGAGCACATCGCGCAAGATCGATGTTTCGGTCTGGGGGATATCGACCGGCTGCTGCTTCTGAAAGATGCATGCCATCATGCAGTCGTTGCAAATCCGGTGGCCGGTCGCGGCGAGCATCGGGTTGTCGACGATGATGGTGGCAAAGGCGCCGAGCAGACAGCCTTCGGCACGCAGTTCGTGCATCTCGCTGATCCGCTCCTCGAGCGGGCAGCCGGCCAAGGTGACGCCGAACGCCGACTTCTGGAACCCGCCGGTTTTGCGATCAGGAAGGCCCTTGCTGCAACTGTCCTTACCCTGGTGATGGCAGCGGATGCAGTAATGCATCTCCGCCAGCGCTTCGGCGTCTTTCATTCCGGCATCGGTGAGTGAAAAGCCGTCCCGATCACGGTGGCGTTGAACGGGCAAGCGCAGCATCGTCACACCGTCACGCTCGACTGTTTCGAGCGGCAGGAGACGGACGGGGTCAACCCGCTGCGGCACACGGAAAAGAATGCTGCCGTGATGCGCCGCCTGGCCTTGTTCGGTCAGGCTTGCCCACGCGGCATAACGTTGCGCAAGGTCGAGCGGCTCTGCGGCCCCGGCTTGTTCCCAACGCGCGACGCAAGCGGCAAAGGCGGCTTCGCTGAAGGGCTCTCCCATCGCCTGTTCGAGCTCAAGCCCGAGTGATGCACCATCGAACGAAGATGGATCGGGGTGTTTGCGCACCGCCTGACGCTGCACGAACAGCCGGCGACAAGCATGCACCGGGTCGAGCGAATGGGTCGCTGCAGCGATTTCAGCCAACTCGGCATCGATGCCAAACAAGGAGGCGAGAAAGGTTTCGAGGTGCGGGCCGAGGCCGATCAGCAGCTCGCTTTCTTCATTCGCCGCCAGCAGTTCGGGGGCGGCCCGGGCCTCCAGCAGCGCCCGGTGCAGCAAAGGCGCCTCGGCGGCGAGCGCCACCAGGAATTGCCGGTCAAGGCGGACCAGACCGGCGGTTTCGGCGAGATCGGCGAAGCGGAAACCGAAGCCCAGGGCGGATTCGGATTTCGCAGAGTCGGATTTCGCGGATGCGCCCGGAATCGATTGACCGATCGGGTTCACGCGCTCGGCCAGCCGTTCTCTCGTTCCGGTCACGCGCGACCCGCTCCTCGGGGTGAAGCTCGATACATTCGATTATGCCAGGATATGATGCGGGGGCCCTGTCTTATCCATGCGCGGATGACACTACTGCGCCGCGGTCATCCGTGTTTGCGGTGGCGCAAAAAGCGGCGGACAAACCGCACGAGGCGCGGCACGGTGGTCGGACGCAGCAACCGCGGGTCGTATCCCTGCATGCGCCGATCGTTCTCGGCCAAGCATGTCTCAAGCAACTCTCTGGTGTTGATGTCCTTGCCCAACGTATCCGCCCCGTTCAGCGTGAAGTTGGCGTCCTGCTTCGAGCCGGTTTCGCCCGAGCTCACGTCCTTTGCGATGTTCATCCGTTCGCCGATCAGAAGCGCCCACACGCCGAGTGTGCGGAAGAAGAACCGGGGCCGCCGCCAGAGCGGCATGGTCCGCTTGTGCCAGGCAAGCCAGTTCACGAAGAAAAGGATGTGGCGGGTTTCCTCCTGGATTACCGGCTCGAAGGTTTCCACCAATTCGGGCGGGAAAAAGCCAGAACGCCGCGCTGCCTCGAACAGACCGAATGCGAAGAAGCTATCGATGCACTCGCCGTAGCCGGTCACGAGGTAGGACCATTCGGGATCCTTCGGCTCGAGATATTCGGGCTCTGGTTCGAGCTCGATGCCGTAGAAGGAAACCAGCCGCGCCAGCACCTCCTTGTGCCGGCCCTCTTCCCAGCCATTCAGCTCGAGCGCATGGCGGACCAGCGGATCAGCAACCGTGCGCGCATAGCTCAGCATGCGGAGCCGCGCGCGCCCCTCGGTTTGCACCGCGATATCCCAGATTGGCAAGCTTATCAGCTTGGCTCTGGCCTGAGGGTCCAATGCCGGCCAGGCAATGACAGCGGGCTTGTATGGGTTGAAGGTTTCCAGGAGCATCCGGCTGAACATCGCCTTGTGCGCGTCGTCGCCCGGACGGACCGGGCCGCGGGCGCCGAAAGTCCAGAAGCGTGCGCCCCGGTCTGCGGCGGCGACGGCTGCACTGTCCATGGCCACTCCTTGCAGTTGCCGATGCCGGTCGGGAGATGCACCCGGCGTCGGCCCTTCGGTTCTGGTGTTCGATTCGCGCGGCGGGCAAGGCTCTGCTGGCCACGGCCGGTGGCGATCGAACGGCAGGCTTCTTCTATATCAGGCTCGATCAGGGGCCGTTAGGGCGCGTTCAGACTGGCTGAACACGCTAGATTTGTTTTCTCGAGCAATTTCATCACCCTGACTGGCATCTGGCGATTCCAGTCAGGGCAATATTGCTCTCGCCGGCGTGCCGGCGGCAATTTGTCCCGCGGGAGCGCCCGGGGGTACATTGAGGCCGGTCAGGCATTCCCCCGCAGATTGCGATGCGCCGAGCGGCAGGACATCGGCAACGGCGACGCGCTGCAATCGGGTCCGCGGATCAGGGTAGAAGATGAGATCGACCGTGCAGCCCATCGGGCGATACAGCCAGACTTCCGCGCGGCCGTCCCGGCGGAGCAGCAAGGGGGGGCCGAATTCGCCGCGCACGGTTGCCGCGGTCTCGCCGACCAAACTCGCCGGGCCGGTGCCCGGCAGCATCCGCGAAGCGGCCGGGCTCACGCGCGGCGCGGTGCACCCGCTGACGACCGCGGCGGCGAGGACGCCGCACAGGGCAGCGCCATCCCGGAGTCGCTGCCCGGCTTCGCCGGGCGAGCGCCCCGATCTCAAATGGGCGGACCGCAGTGGCTCAAGTCGGGCTCCGGGGAACGGGGAACCGGCTGCGGGCGGCGGCGCTGGCGCGCGACCTGCCTAGTGCTTCGCATCAGGCCCGAGTCATACGAACGGGTAGCCATGCGCAGGGCTTCGCGGTTCTCCGCCCTACGTTCTGCTTCCGCCCGAATCACCGGATGACGGGCGGTATCAGGCCGCTGGTTCTGCAGCGGCCCTGCCGGGCTCCGCACGCGGCACTTCACGCGGGCCCGCCTTCACCTCTCCGCCCTGCTCGGTGATCATTTCCATTCGGCCAGTGATCTGCCCGCCATCCTCAACCTGCAAGCGATGGCAGCGTGCCGTGCCAAGGACTTTGCCGCTGGCCCGCACGACCATGTTGCCGCGGGCGGTGAGCGTGCCGTCGATCGTGCCGGCAATCTCCGCGTCTTCGACCTCGACCTCGCCTTTGAAGATGCCACCCGGGGCGATCGAAAGTTCCGTGGCACGGATCATGGTGGCCTCGACCGTGCCCTCGACCACCAGGCGCTCTGCGTCCTGCACGGTTCCCTGTACGCTGATCCCGTGCCCGACGACCAGCGTTCGCCGTTCGGCGGGATCGCGCAACGGCCCGCGGCCGAGCCCCACCGGGCGAGGCCCGGGCGCTCCGCCGGGTGCGGGGGGTGAAGCGAACGGCATTCTGCCCATCGTTGGAGGCTCCTTCAGTGATGCGGGTCGAAATGGCGGCACGCCCAGGCCGCTGTCCGCCGGGGAATGCTCAGGCCCCGATGGGCCGCGCACCGTCAGGGCGGCACCGGGAACCGATCCGGACGGCGGGGCGTCTTCGTCTGGCCGGCGGCGCTTGAACACGGGCATCGAGTCCCTCATCCATGCAGAAGATACACGCGGATCTATCACGAACGCGTGTCCCGGAACAACCCGCGACGGCAACTTTTCCCCAGGAAAGAATCACGAGCACGCGAGGCCCGCATCGCCTGCCGCGCCGTGGCAGGTGTTCTGCCGCATCCCTCTGTTGCCGGGAGCGGCGACGCCGCAAAAGGTACAGCTGGTGTGCTGACAGGAGACGCCACGCGTGGGATAGGAGCGTCCGAATCGGGTGACCGAGCGGTAAGGCGCCCCAGCGCTTGCCGCGACACGCCCGCGTCCCAACCATTGCGACAACTCTGCCATGACAGCACTTCGCTTCGACATCCTCGGCATCGGCAATGCGATCGTTGATCAGCTTGCAGAAGTGCCGGAGTCGTTTCTTTCCCGCCACGATCTGCGCAAGGGCGCGATGCGGCTCTCCGATGCAGCCACCGCGGCGCGTCTCGCCCGCGTGTTGCCCGCCCCGCGCGAGGCCGGCGGCGGATCCGCGGCCAATACGTGCGCGACCGCGGCTGCCCTGGGGAGCCGGGTCGCCTTTCTCGGCAAGGTGGCCGAGGATCGGCTCGGGCGGCAATTCCGGGAAGACATGCTGGCGCTCAACGTGCACTTCCCGACCGCGCCGCTGTTGAACGGCACGCCGACCGCCACCTCGATCGTCGTCGTCACGCCCGACGGTCAGCGGACGATGACCACGTTTCTTGGCGCCTCGGTCGCGTTCGCACCGGAAGACGTCGATGCGCCCCTGATTGGTGAATCGGGGGTCATCTATCTCGAAGGCTACCTGTTCGACCCGCCAGCCGCACAGGCCGCCTTCCACCGTGCCGCTGGGCTCGCGAAGCAAGCCGGGCGGAAGATTGCACTGACGCTTTCCGATCCGTTCTGCGTCGATCGCCACCGCGCGCTGTTCCGCGCTTTCGTGCGCGACTCGGTCGACCTCCTGTTTGCCAACGAGGCGGAAATTTGCAGCCTTTACGAGGAGGATCGTTTCGAAGCGGCGGCCGAACGGGCACGCGGCGAGGTCCAGCTTGCCGCGCTGACCCGGAGCGAGGCGGGCAGCGTCATAATATCCGGGACTGAAACGATTCCGATCGCCACCTGCCCGACCCGGCTCGTGGATAGCACCGGCGCCGGAGACGCCTACGCCGCCGGCTTCCTGCACGCCTATATGGCCGGGCGCGATCTCAGGCTTGCCGGCCGGCTCGCAAGCCTTGCGGCGGCGGAGGCGATTGCACATCTGGGGGCAAGGCCCGGCCCGGGTCTCGCTGCCCGGGCCGCGGCGTTGTTTGGCTGAATGACGGATCCAATGGAACTTCGCAACATCGCCATCATTGCCCATGTCGATCATGGCAAAACGACCCTTGTCGACCAGCTGCTGCGCCAGTCTGGAACCTTCCGCCCCAACCAGACGCTGCCCGAACGCGCGCTCGATACGGGCGAGCTCGAACGCGAGCGCGGTATCACGATCCTCGCCAAATGCACCGCGCTGACCTGGCAAGGGATTCGGATCAACATCGTCGACACGCCGGGCCATGCGGATTTCGGCGCCGAGGTCGAGCGCATTCTCGGCATGGTCGACGGCGCGCTGCTCCTGGTGGATGCCGCGGAGGGCGTGCTGCCGCAGACCAAGTTCGTGCTGGGGAAGGCGCTCGCCCGTGGGCTTCGCCCGATCGTCGTTCTGAACAAGCTCGACCGCCCCGACTCGCGCGCCGAGGTGGTGGCAATTGAAGTCTTCGATCTTTTTGCCGCGCTTGGCGCGAGCGATTTGCAGCTCGATTTTCCCCTGCTCTACGCCTCCGGCCGCCAGGGGTGGGCCGATCGCGCTCTGGACGGGCCAAGGCGTGATCTTGCCGCACTGTTTTCGCTGATCATCTCCCACGTGCCGGCGCCGGCGCAGCGAAGCGAAGAGCCTTTCGCGATGCTGGCGAGCATTCTCGAATACGATCCCTTCCTCGGCCGCGTCCTGACCGGCCGCATCGAGGCCGGCCGGGCGCGGCGGAACATGGCCCTCAAGGTGCTCAGGCCGGGCGCTGCAGAGCCGGTTGAAGAGGGCCGTTTGACGCGGCTTCTCGCGTTTCGCGGCCTTGAGCGCATCCCGGTCGAGGCGGCCGAGGCTGGTGACATCGTCGCCCTTGCCGGGCTCGCCGAGGCGACGGTTGCGGACACCATCGCCGGGACCGAGCGCGCGACGGCGCTCGCGGCGATGCCGGTCGACCCGCCGACGCTTGCCGTCACCTTCCGCATCAACGACGGCCCGCTCGCCGGGCGCGAGGGCAGCAAGGTCACGTCGCGGCAAATTCGCGAGCGGCTATTGCGGGAAGCGGAAGGCAATGTCGCGATCCGCGTGCGCGATTCGGAGGAGACGGAAGCCTTCGAAGTCGCCGGCTGGGGCGAGTTGCAGCTCGGCGTGCTGATCGAGACCATGCGCCGTGAGGGCTTCGAGCTCGCGATCGGCCAGCCGCGTGCGCTGACGCGGAACAATCCGGAGACGGGGGCTCTGGAAGAGCCAATGGAAGAAGTGTTGGCCGACGTCGATGAGCCGTACGCGGGCGTCGTGGTCGAGAAACTTTCCCGCCGCCGCGGCGAGCTCACCGAAATGCGTCCGCTGCCCGGTGGCCGTCTCAGGCTGATTTTCCGTATCCCGAGCCGCGGCTTGATCGGCTATCACGGCACGTTCCTCACCGATACAAGAGGCAGCGGCGTCTTGAACCGGAGTTTTGTCGGCTACGGTCCCTGGAAGGGAGTGATGCCCGGCCGTGTCAATGGCACCCTGATCGCGACCGCGGAAGGAACCGCGGTGCAGTATGCCCTGTTTTCCCTGCAGGATCGCGGAAGCCTCTTCATCGGGCCTGGCGAGCGCGTCTATCCGGGCATGATCATCGGCGAGCACAGCCGCGAGAATGATCTTGAAGTCAATCCGTTGCGCGAAAAGAAGCTCACCAACGTGCGGGCTGCCGGCAAGGATGAAGCGCTACTGCTCACGCCGCCGCGCCGCCTCTCGCTCGAGCAGGCGATAGCCTACATCGGCCCTGACGAACTGGTGGAGGTCACGCCTGGTGCCATCCGGCTCAGGAAGCGCGAACTCGACCCACACGCCCGCAAGCGCGCCGGCCGGGCGGCCTGACCCCGATTGCGCGCGGCGAGCGGCTGAGACGTTGCAAAAAGACCGCCAGTGGCAGAAAACTTCGCAATCGGGCATCATCCGGTGCCGCGAATCGGTCCGGCGCCGCTGACTTTCATGATAGCGTCACAACATCATCGATCCGGGAGAGAACCATGCCAAAAGCCGCCCCGCCAGCTCCAACCGCCGCGAAAAAGCCGGGCAAGTCCGTGGCACCGGTCACCGTGACCATGAAACAGATGGCCGCAGAGCTGGCAGAGAAGCACGATCTTGCGAAAAAGGATGCGGAGGCGATCCTGGCCGACCTCGTTGCGACCACCACCCGCCACCTGAAGAAGGGCGCCCGCCTGCGGCTGGCCGGCCTTGGTGTATTGCAGGTTCGCCACCGTGCCGCTCGCATGGGGCGCAATCCCGCGACCGGCGAGCCGATCAAGATCAAGGCCAGCAAGAAGGTCGCCTTCCGGCCCGCCAAGGAACTCAAGGAAGCGATCTGACTTCCTTTCCGCCGCACCGTCTTCCCTGCGAATAGCGCGCGATCGCCCACCCCAGAGCGCGCTCGGGCTGGCTGAACGCGCTCTATGTTTGTTTTCT
>JBOHMN010000205.1:0-3802 GCA_050730175.1 Acetobacteraceae bacterium
ATCGCTGGCCGCGCACACCAGCCGGCGAGCTGAACATCGTGGTGCGCTACAGTCAGAAGTGGCGCGATTTAACAGACGCGCAAAGGTTAGCATTCAGTCAGCAATCGTTGACGACCACGTGGTCTCCTACGAGCACCGATTTAACGTTTCCCGCCTTGGGGCGGTCCCATGACCGGAATTACGTCAGCAACGGCTGGGGAGTTGCAAAGAGCGTTTATGCCTGAACCACAATCGAAGCGGGGAGCTCATGAGTGAAGTTATTGATGTAGCCGATCTCTTTGAGCTGGAATTGGAGCTGCCGGACGGCAAGATTGAAGCCTCGTCAAAACGGCTGGTGGGCTTTGAGAACCGCTACCAGCGGCTTCACCGTGACCTTCGTCTCCTGGCAGACCCGGAGGAGCTGCTGGCGTGGAGCAAGAAGTATCATCGCAAGGAACTGTCCGTCTGCGCGGCGGTGGCGGACAGGTATCCGCTCGTCATCTTCGCTGGAGATGTCGGGACAGGGAAAACCGCCACCGCGGAAGGTGTCTGCGACCGGCTGGCCCGCGAGTTTCGCAAGGAGTCAATGCTCTTCAAGCTCAGTACTCGCGTTCGCGGATCGGGTAAGGTCGGCCAGATGAGCACGCTGCTCAATCAGGCGTTTGAAGTGGTGGCCAAGCAGGCAGGGAAGACCCGGCAAGCCTTCCTCATCATTGACGAAGGGGATTCCCTTGCGTCCACGCGGGACACGGTACAGAGCCACCACGAGGACAAGGTGGCCGTCAACACGATTATCCAAAAGATCGACGACCTCCGGCGTCATTCGGGGCGTATCCTGGTGTTCCTCTGCACCAACCGGGCAGGGGCGCTGGACCCGGCGATTGTACGCAGGGCGGCGCGGATCGAACAATTCGACCGACCGACGGACGCGGAGCGGGAAGAGCTGTTGCGCATGGATCTGGACGGTTTGGATATTGGCGACCGAGTCATCCATGAGTTGGTGCGCCTCACCGGCCCGCAAGAGCGACGGCCCGGCTTCACCTTTTCGGATCTGCGTTCTAAGCTGATGCCGGATGCTCTGTGCCGCGCGTTTCCGACACGCGCGCTTACCGGGGATGACTTGCTCCTTGCCGCGAAAGAGGTGCGCCCCTCGCCCGTGGCGGGGCACGGATGACACGCCCTTCCACCATTTCAACCAACGCCGGCATCGTCGCGACGGCGTTGCCTCTTGTCGGCCGCCGCGTGCAGATCGCCGGCTCGGCCAGCGGCAGGACTGATCCGGCTCTCATCACCTACGCGCACGAAGTCGTCAGGGGTCTGGTGACGGCGGTGATGAACGCGGGCGGCGGAATTGTGGTCGGCGTTGGGAGGGAGCCGCGCCAGGACGGCGCCGGCGCCGATGCTCCCAGCCTCCTGTTCGACTGGACGGCCCTTGAGGCAGCAGCGGATTGCCTGAGGCGGGGATACCAGGCCTGGCCCGCCAGATTCGGGCTGCCCATTGTTGTTGCCTCGTCGGAAAAGGCCGTGTCGGAGATCCCAGATGCCCGCCGCCCCCTGTACGAAGAGCTGCTGAGGAGCGGGCTGCTCCACGTTGAATCCATAATGCCGGGATCGCGTGCAGCCGTGTTCCTGCGGCAGCGCCAAGCGGTGTTTGGCGATGCCCTGGTGATCCTCGGCGGTGGCACAGGGGTCGAGCATTCCGCCGATATGTACCTGTCGCGCCGAATGCCGGTAGTGCCTCTCGATTTGCCGCTCGGAGCCAGCAGAGAGGACGGTACCGGCGGGGCATCGAAGCTGGCGAGGGAAGCGAGAACGGAGCCGACGCGCTTCTTCCGCTTCGGCCCAGCCCATGCGCACACCGAAGGAGCGGCGCTTGCAGCAATTGCGACACGCAACGGCGCCGCTGCGGCGTCCGATATCGCAGATCGGACGGTAAGTCTGCTCGCTAAGGTCGCGCGGCCGGTCGCCTTCTATGTACGCCTTTTGAACCCGGCACATGGGAGATTCAGCGCCGTCGAGCGGTTTTTCCGGGAAGTCGTCGACCCCGTCGTCGACGAAGCGGGCATGAGGCGCGTTGAAATCGGCACCCACAAGAGCGAGTATGCGTTCATAAATGTCGCTATTTTTGAAAGCCTGCATTTTTCTTCCGTCGCGATCGTGGATGTCACTGGCGAACGGCCGAACTGCTTTATCGAGCTCGGTTATGCTCTGCGCGGCAACCGCGTGCTTGTGACAGCGGAGGAAGGCACCAAACTCCCGTTCGACCAGGAGATGATACCTTGCCACTTCTGGCGGCCGGGCGACTCTGTTGCAGATGGAAAGAAAGCCTTGGTTGAGTTTTGGGAAAAGAACATTAATCGGCCGCAGATTGTAAAGACGGAATAGCGGCCCAGTGAGGTAATGTGCGAGAAGTTTACATATCCGTTGATGTTGAAGCCGCCGGGCCGTTTCCCCCCACATACAGCTTGCTCTCACTCGGTGCAGCGGTCGTCGACGATCCTCACGCGACATTTTATGTCGAGCTGCGGCCTGTGAACGAGAACTCAGTGCCTGGAGCTCTCAAGGTAGTCGGTCGGACGTTGCAGGATTTCGCGCAAAGCGGGCGCGACCCGAAAGAAGCTATGGCCTCGTTCGGTGACTGGCTCGGTTCGGTCGCACCGGCTGCAAAGCCGGTGTTTGTTGGCTTCAACGCCGTGTTTGATTGGGCCTTTATTAATTTCTATTTTCATCAATATCTCGGCGCAAATCCCTTCGGGATCGGTGGCATCGACATCAAGTCCTATTATATGGGGTTGCGCGGATGTACATGGGAAGATACCAGGTCGCGCCGAATACCGAACGAATTTAAGGGCTCCTCACTGCGTGACACACACAATGCGCTTGACGATGCGATTGAGCAGGCCGAACTTTTCCGTCGGATGAGGGAAAAGTCTGCGGGAAGCAGCTAGAAGTTTCATCAGTACGTTGCAAAAAAACTCGCCGCCTTCTCCGGGTCACGGCGGCCTCCGCGAGCAGCCGACCGAGGCGGGCGGGGTGGATCCGTCTGGCGCGCGCGGCGTCGATGCCAAGGCCGCGCACGTATTCGAGCCGATCAAGCAGCGCGAGCAGATTGCCCGGCGCGGGTGATTCTGCGTAGTCCCGCAGCCAGGCGAACCGGGATCGGAGCAACTCCGGATCGAGCATCAGCAGACCTTCAATCTCGTACATATTGAACGGATCCCATCAGTTCGGCACGGAGCGATCAATACGAAACCTTGAACGTCGGGCTGTCCTCGGGACGCGAGCGCCGATGATCGTAGATGCGGGTGGTGGCAATGTTGGCGTGCCCAAGCCACTCCTGCACCTTTGCGATGTCGGCCTGGTGGTCGAGCGCGTTGGTCGCCGCGGTCGCGCGCAAAGCATGCGCACCGATCTCAAACCCCAGCTGCGCCGAATAGGTCCGCACCAGCTTGTAGATCCCGTCCGGTGTGATCGCCTGCGCCAGCCGCCCGGTCCGGTTGTTGCGGACCGGGCGGAACAGCGCGCCGGCCTCGTCCGCGCCGTGGCCCGCGGCGTCGAGATAGTCGTGGATCAGCGCATGCGTGCCGGGATGCAGCGGCAGATAGCGGAGCTTGCCGCCTTTGCCCGATACCTTGAGATGCGGCACGCCTTTGCGCGCATTCCGGAAGTCCCTGACTTTGAGCTTGCACAATTCCTCTCGGCGGAGCGCATGGAAAAGCAGCGTCGAAAGAATGGCGCGGTCACGCTTGCAGCGTGTGGTGTCCTCTGACGGCGCATCGAGCAGCTTGCGGGCTTGATGATCGCCGAGCGCCGGCGTCTTGCC
>JBOHMN010000206.1:0-2644 GCA_050730175.1 Acetobacteraceae bacterium
TGCACCGTGGCATGATTAAACCTGAGCACGGCGTCGTTGGGATCGAGCATTTCCGCTTTGCGATCGTGCTCCTCGGCACCCACCATATCCCGGCGCAGAAAGGCGATTTGACCGAGGCCAGACTCCGCCTCGGCGGAGTTTGGATCGAGCCGTAGCGCATGCTGGTCGGCCTGCTCAGCGGCGAAGATGTCTGACTGCGAAATCCGGGCAGCCCAGGCAAACAAGTGCGCCGTTGCGATTCCAGCGTAGGCTCGAGCGTAGTTGGGGTCGCGTGCGACCGCCCGCTGGAAGAAATTCAACGCGCCCTCGGCATTTCCGTGGTCGTTCAGCATCGCGAGCCCCTGCAGAGTCAGCCGGTACGCTTCTGCGTCCCGGGTCGGTGGCGCAAGCCGTACCGACTCTGGCCGACCTGCGCCCCCGTCAACGTCCATCACCTTGACGACTTCATTGCTGACGTCGTCATAAAGCTTGAACACGTTCGCGAATTTCTCCTCGAAATTCTGCGAGACGGTGACCTGACCGGTGGCCCCATCGACGAGCTGCACATTGACGCGCACCAGATCTCCACCTTTTTGCACAGTGCCTTCCAGGATCTTGGCGACTCGAAGCTCACTCGCGATTTCCCTGGCATCTTCCGCCCGTCCCTTGTAGGCGAACGAGCTCGTCTTCGATCGCACCTGCAGCCCCGGCACCTTTGACAGGGCATTGATCAGCTCTTCCGCGATGCCATCCCCCCAGTAGTCCTTGTCCTTGTCGCCCGTCTGGTTATCGAAAGGCAGGACCGCTATCGAGGCTTCTGCAATTGGGTGGGGCATCGCAGCCGGAGATGCCCCGGCCGATTTGTCCACAACAGCCGCCGGCCGGGAGCCACCGGCACTGCTCGTCAAAGACGTGGTGGATCTGTCGCCGCTCGCGATGAGCCAGGCCGCAACGCCGAGGACAACCGCGAGCACCGCGGCAGCGGTCACGGCCCCCCAGCGCCAGGGCGGCCCTGGCCAGGGCCGTCCCGCGATGCGCTGCGCGCTCCAGGCGATCGGGCTGGGGGGCGCGGCGGCCTCGATCGCGGAGCCTTCGAGCTCGATCGTCGGGGGCGCGATCGCGGGGAGCTCGGGGTCCTGTGTGAGCAGGCGTGACACCCGCTCGACGAACGCGCGTGGCGTTTCCCCCGCCGGCAGCTGCGTCCACTGCACGTCGCGAAACTTGTCCGGAATGATCGCGTGTCGTTCCGACGTATCGTCGATAACGACGGGCACAATGGACGCCTTCTCCTCGGCCATGTCGTGTGTGCGGTCGGCCGCAAGTTTCCACTCGCGGCGGAAGTAGCCTTCGAGGCGAGATTGGGAGTGTTCGGAAATGATCGGTATGAACAGTGCGCAGCCGTGGATCTGCTTGCGGATCTGACGGTCCCACACATCCCCGCCGCGCAGCTCGCTCTGGTCGAACCACACCTCGATGCCGGCGGCCCGGACTGACTCGCATATGCGCCGCGCCGCCTCAGCATCCTGCGAGGCATAGCTTAAAAATACGGCCTTCGTCGGGTCGGTCATCGCGTCGCTCCCCAGGCCGTGGCTCGGGGCACCTTCTACGGCGTGCCGCCGAACTCGCCCGCCAATGTCAGCTTATCCGAAATTGACTGTCCGGTCCCCGGGACCGGTGACGGGCAGCTTCGGGGCACGAAGGGTGAATAGCGATCCACATCACGAATGTCCGCTGCTGGGCCACACCTACCTGGGATCAGATCAGCGCTCCGGGGGTTCGTAGGGCCGGATGCTTACCTTGAGAGCACTGTGCTCGGCGTACATGTCGACGTGCTGAGCGCCCCCATTCTTGTCGTACAGCAGGAACCATATGTGCTTCGTGCTCACTCGCTCCATGTGGAAGTCCACCTCGCTGGCGACGATTTCGTCCAATCCGAGGTGTCCTGGGTCTGTACCTGTGATTCTGTCGAGCGATCTTGAAAGCCATTGATCGTTCTCGCAGCCCTAATGCAGGCCCTGTTACTTGGCGCGTCGGAGATCCCGACGCAGTCTGCCAGGATAGTGCCTGCAGTCCAGCACACGCCAAATCACACAGACGTCGCCCCTCGAATTTTTATGGCTGTCATTATCTCGTCGTAAGTTATTGTTTTTATTGGGGCGTGACGGAATCGAACCGTCGACCAGCGGATTAAAAGTCCGATGCTCTACCGACTGAGCTAACGCCCCGCCGCGCGGCGCTACGGCCGAGCAACTTATGATACTACACGGGCCGAGGCCACCGCCGCGTGTGCTGGCGGCCCGGACCTCAGGAGGCCACTTGAACGTTTCCGAAGCGATCGACACCCGCATGAGCTGCCGTGCATTCCTGCCGACTCCGGTACCGGAAGCGATCGTGCGCGCGATCATCGAGCAGGCGCAGCGCGCACCCTCGGGAGGGAACCTTCAGCCGTGGTTCGTCCATGCGCTGACGGGCGAGCCGCTGCGCGAGCTCGTAGCGATCGTGCGCGAGCGGGCCAAAGAGCATCCGCTCGGCGAGGGGACTGAGTACAACATCTATCCGCCGAATCTCAAGGAGCCGTATCGCTCGCGGCGTTTCAAATGCGGCGAGGACCTCTATGCCTTGGTCGGTATCGGGCGCGCCGAGCGCGAGCGGCGCCTGAGGCAGT
>JBOHMN010000207.1:0-7419 GCA_050730175.1 Acetobacteraceae bacterium
GCTGGGTAGGGCCCGAGCCCGTGGTTCAAACGACCGGTCTGGTTGCTGCAAACCTCGGCACGGATCAGGCGAGAAGCCCGCGCCGCGCCAGGTTCCGCATCAGTGCGCCCGCGCCGAACGTCCAGGGCGCGCAGGTGGCGGCGGACTGGATGCGATTGACGAGCCGGCCGAGCGCCGGCGCCTCGACGGACACCAGGTCGCCCATCTTGTGCGTGAAGCCCTTGCCTGCCTCGCCCCGATCGGTCACCGGTGCGAACATCGTGCCGAGGAAGAGCACCGCTCCGTCGGGGTATTGGTGCTCAGGCGAGAAGAGCTGGCGCACCAGCTCTTCCGGAGCACGGCTGATCTCGCTGATCGAGGATGTCCCCTCGAGCACGAATCCGTCGTCTCCCTCCACCTTAAGCGAGACCGTCATCCGCCGCACGTCGTTCATGTCGAACCCGGCATCGAACAGGCGGATGAACGGGCCGATCGCACAGGAGGCGTTGTTATCTTTGGCCTTGCCGAGCAGCAGCGCCGAACGACCTTCGAAATCTCGCAGATTCACATCGTTGCCCAGCGTCGCACCGACGGTGCGTCCGCTCGAGCTGACCACCAGGACGACCTCGGGCTCAGGGTTGTTCCATTCTGACTTCGGATGCACCCCTGCCTCGACGCCGGTGCCAACGGCCGAGAGCGGCTGCGCCTTGGTGAAGATTTCGGCATCCGGCCCGATGCCGACTTCGAGATACTGGCTCCACGCGCCTTCCCTGACCAACGTCTCCTTCAGCGCGGCTGCCTCGTCCGAGCCGGGCTTAAGCCGGGCAAGGTCGCCGCCAACCAGGCGCGTCACCTCGCCGCGGATCGATTGCGCCGCCCCCGGGTTGCCGCGAGCCCGCTCCTCGATCACGCGTTCGAGGAGCGACGTGACGAATGTGACGCCGGAGGCTTTGATCGCCTGCAGATCGATTGGCGCAAGCAGCCACGGCTTCTCCGGATCGCGCGCCTCAGGCGGTGTGTTGGCGAGAATTTCGGCCACCATGCCGATCTTCTCGCCCGCCGTGCTGCGTACTGCCGCGGCTGGATCTCGCGCTTCGCAAAGATCGCGCATGGTTGGGAACGAGCGGGAAAGATCGATCAGCGCATTCTCGCGAACTGCGGCCACTGCCGGCCCGGCCTCGCCCGGCAGCCAGACGCGCCCCGCCAGCGCCGCCTCTGCCGCGTCGGTCGGAAGAGTCTCCTTGAGCGCCTCTGCCAGCGCACGCATCTGTCGGCCTCCATCGCCTGATTCTGACCAAGCTAGACCATGGGATGGCGCCGTTGCACCACCGGGCGGGCGGATGGCACCCCTCCCCTGCCCGACCGAGGGCGGCGATGCAGTAGCGGTGGCCGGGCTGGACCTCTCGGCCGAAGCGGCGGAGCTTGCGGCCCGTCACATCTTGAGCAGTCCGGAGCGCAGACGATGGCTTCCCTCCCACCGATCCCTTACCCCGATGAAAAGCTTGCGCGAATCCTCGGCACGGTGCGCACGGTCGCCATGGTCGGCACCTCGCCGGAATGGAACCGGCCGAGCTACTTCGTGATGAAGTATCTGCAAGGCAAGGGATTCCGTGTCATCCCGGTAAACCCGACGATTGCCGGCTCGACCCTGCTCGGCGAGCGCGTTTACGCCAGCCTCAAGGAAATTCCCGAACCTGTCGAGATGGTGGAAATCTTCCGCGCCTCCCGTTATGCCGAGCCGATCGTTTCTGACGCGATCGAAATCGGCGCGCAGGTGGTGTGGATGCAGCTTGGCGTGCGCAACGAAGCGGCGGCCGCCAAGGCCGAGGCGGCGGGCCTTGAAGTCGTGATGGATCGTTGCCCGAAGATCGAATACGGCCGGCTCGCCGGTGAGCTTTCGTGGAGCGGCGTCAACTCCGGCATCGTGCGCAATCACGCTCCCGAGGCACCGAAAGGTCCGCGGCGGCGCGGCAAGCATCCTCCCCGCAAAGGCGGCGGCAACGAAACCTTCGGCTTCGAGACACGCGCCATCCACGCGGGCGCAGCCCCGGATCCCACCACCGGCGCGCGCAACACGCCGATTTTCCAGACCACCGCGTATGTGTTCGAGGATGTCGATCACGCCGCCTCGCTCTTCAATCTGCATAACTTCGGCTACATCTATTCTCGCCTCACCAACCCGACCGTCTCCGTGCTCGAGGAACGGGTGGCGAGCCTGGAGGGGGCGCGCGCGGGTCTTGCCGCTGCCTCCGGCCACGCCGCGCAGTTCCTGATTTTCGTCACCATGCTCGATCCGGGCGACGAGTTCGTGGCCTCGCGCAATCTCTACGGCGGCTCGCTCACCCAGTTTGGGCTGTCCTTCAAGAAGCTCGGCTGGACATGCCATTTCGTCGACCCCACGAAGCCCGAGAATTTCGCCGCGGCTCTGACGCCGCGCTGCAAGGCGATCTTCGTCGAAAGCCTCGCCAATCCGGGCGGCATCGTCGTCGATCTGGCGGCGATCGCGGATGTCGCGCATGCGGCAGGCATCCCGCTGATCGTCGACAACACGCTCGCCAGTCCCTATCTCTGCCGCCCGATCGAGTGGGGCGCAGATCTGGTCTGCCACTCGACAACGAAGTTTCTTGCTGGACACGGCCACGCAATGGGCGGGGTTTTGGTCGAATCCGGACGGTTCGACTGGAGCGCCGGCGGCCGGTTCCCTGCGCTCACCGATCCGGAACCTGCCTACCACGGCCTCCGCTTCTACGAAAACTTCGGCGACTTCGCGTTCACCACCAAAGCGCGCGCAGTCGGCCTCAGGGACTATGGGCCGGCGCTCTCGCCGATGAACGCGTTCCTCACGCTGACCGGGATCGAGACTTTGCCGGTGCGAATGGAACGGCACGTGGCGAATACCTTGCAGGTGGCGCGTTTCCTCGAGGGGCACAAAGCCGTCTCGTGGGTCTCCTACGCCGGCCTCAATTCGAGCCCGTATCGGGCACTGGCGCAGAAATACATGCCCCGCGGTGCCGGCGCCGTGATGACATTCGGGGTCAAGGGCGGCTTCGAGGCGGGGGTGCGAACGGTCGAGAGCGTGCAGCTTTTCTCCCACGTTGCGAATCTCGGTGATACCAGAAGCCTGATCCTGCACCCGGCCTCGACAACGCACCGGCAGCTGACAGACGAGCAGCGTGCGGCCGCCGGTGCGGGCGACGACGTGGTCCGGCTTTCGGTCGGCCTCGAAAGCGCGGAGGACCTGATCCGCGACCTCGACCAGGCACTGACCGCAACCTGACTGAACGCCGCGCTTGTTCAAAGCCGGCCCGGCGCTGTAGGCTTGGACGTTGCCGAAGCAGTGGCAATGACTTCCTGCAACAGCCGGAGGAGGAAACGATGGCAGTCGCATCCGTCTCGAAAATCACGGCGTCGTCGCCGGAAGGCTTCGAAGCGGCGGTGCGCGAAGGTCTGACACGGGCGAGCAAGACGCTCCGCGGCATCACGGGGCTTCGCCTCGTTGATCAGAAGGCCGCCGTCTCGAGCGGCAAGATCACCGAGTATCGTGTGACGATGGAGGTGACGTTCATCCTCGAGAAGTGAATTCCGCGACGAACACCGCGGCATAGTGGTAAGGCGGCAAGTCGACCAAGCAGATTTGCCGCAACCCCCCCGGTGCGAGCGCGGCTTCAAGATCTCCAGGCGTCATCCTGAGCTCCGTCCGCGGGCCGCGCGGCTTGCCGAGCACCGTTGTTTTGTCACGCGGCTCGCGATGCCAGTTGATGACGGCGAACCGCCCGCCCGGAGCAAGCACGCCGGCGACGGCACGGGCGAACCGCGGCTTGTCCGGAACGCCGTGAAATGTGTTCGCAATCAGCACCACGTCCGCCCAACCTTCTTTCATGCAGGCGAGTTCGGAGGCGTCTGCTGCCACGTAGGAGATGTTGCGCCGGCCCGCCGCCTGCCCGTTTTCCCGGGCAAGGTGCAGCATCGCCGGGTCGAGGTCGACCGCGACCACGTGCCGCTCAACACCGGCCAACGGCACGGTGAAAAGGCCGTCACCACAGCAGACATCGACCGCCTGCCCGCCTTCCGCAAGCGCGAGCCGCGCCAGCACCGCGGCGGGGTCGGGCCAGAGATCGTGCCACCAATCGGCGTCCGGCATGCTGGAGGCGGGAAATGGTGCGGCTGTCATCCCAAGGTTCTTCTGGCGTAGCAAGAACAAGGCGGGCCGGTGCCGGAGAACGATCGCCCGATCCTTGGCGTGCCCCCGTTGCGCCTCAAGCGCCGCCGGAGCGGCCCTGGGTGGACAAGGTCGCGGCAGCGGTGTCGGTCCACGGCGACCGCACCGAGCGTCGTACCCGCTCGTGGCCCGCCCTCCGCCCCTCGACCCAGCGTCGCTGCGCTGGAGTCCGAGTGGACAACCCCGAGCATCGCACACTGTCGCCGGATTGAGAACCGCGTGTGATCACGATCGAGCCTCGCTCTACGGCCGCGCGTCACCTCAAAAAATGACCTCGCTAAATTCATCGAAAAGGTCCCACCGGCGGGTGCTCGATCAGACGATCGCGGAAATCCGCGACTGCAATTGCGATCAGTCGCTCCGTGAGAGATGATCATGGTCCATTGTCGAACATCGTTCTGTTGAAGTTACGCAACATTTTCGGCCGTGCTAGTACTCATCGCCAGCTTTCGCGCGATATGGTCACCTCCGCTGCATACATGATAATTGACTGGGATCAAAACCATGACCATGCCAGGCGCCCCTATAGAAACGCCGATTGAACCTGCATGGGGTATCAGAGAGCCTATGGAGAAGTCGATGGTCAGCCAGAAATCCCGCGATCGCTATGAGGCGTTCTTGATGGGCGTGCACTGGCTCACGTTAGCATTGTTGATCGCCGTCTACGCATTAATCAAACTGCGCGGACTCGCTCCAAAAGGCACCGCTCTGCACGACGGGATGAAGACATGGCACTTCATGTTGGGCCTCGCTGTGTTCGTCCTCGTCTATGTGCGGCTCGGGCTTCGCGCTGCATTTCCGCCGCCGCCAATCGTGCCGGAGCTACCGCGTTGGCAGCGCTCTTTCGCGCTCGCGATGCATGTCGTCCTCTACGCTTTCCTGATCGTGATGCCGCTGCTCGGCTGGCTTACGCTGAGCGCGAAGGGCAAGGTAATTCCGTTCTTCGGCTTGGACCTTCCCCCGTTGCTCGGCTCCGACAAGGCGCTCGCGAGAAATCTCCAAAACATACACGAGACGATCGGGACGCTCGGCTACTATCTCATCGGGCTGCACGTGATCGCCGCGCTGTTCCATCACTATGTCGCGCGCGACAACACCCTGCTGCGTATGCTGCCAGGACGGGGAGCAGCTCGATAACGATCTGCTCCCGGGGAACCGGACCGCCAGCAGCCGGACGTCTGGTCCCCGGGGTGTCAGGGTGAAGTGGGCCCGGCATTGGGACCGGGTGCATAGTTGAGGCGCGAGCTGCTCCGTCGTGATAGACGGAGCGGACCATGACGAAGCGAACGAGACGGAAGATTGGCGCGGCGCTGAAGGCGGTGATCGCCTTGGAGACGTTGCGAGAGCAGGCGACTGTGGCCGACTTGGCGTAGCGCTACCAGGTGCGTCCGAACCAGGTTTATGCCTGGAAGAAGCAGCTGCAGGGGCAGGCGGGGCGAGCGTTTGACCCGGTTCTGGGTCGTGCTTCCGGATTACCGCTGTTGGCAGGGCGGTGGCGGGTAAGCGGAGTGTTGGTCTGGCCGGCGACGTCGCCCTGGCTGCAGCCATCTCTTGAGCGGCTGGTGATTTTCCGTAATGTGATGGTAACCTGGTCGACCGACGAGGCCGACTGTGGCACCGATCGCAGGGCCAAGCGCTGCATTGGCTGCCGGCGGCCCATCACGGCTCCCCCGGCGGCGCGGCCCATCGTGCCGGCCCGCGCTGCCCTCTCCTGTTGCGTCATATTCGCGCAGCCGCGAAGCATGGCAACGCGGGCGGCGTGTTGATCCTGAGCATGTTCTGCGAGCTGGAAGGCCGCCATCGCGGAGAAGAGATGATCGCACGATCAGCCGCGTTGCCTGGCAGGCCGTCCGCTGATGGGCCGGCGCTGTCTCCTGAGGTGGTGTGCGCCGCTGGTCGACCCGCTATCGGCCTGCCACTTACCCAAAGCTCCTGCACCACTCTCCGAGACACGACCCGCGCCTCTTGCATCCCGCGACTTCCCCGGCCATCGGGAGGTAGCGGCGGCGGACCATGATTGGAGGACGCTCAGTCTCGTGCGAAGAGTGCCCGCGGCCCCCGGACTGCACGCGCTCGCCGGGCGGCCCGGAGACGGAGGGCGGCGTGCGGGACCCATCTCCTCACTCGATAGTCGGGTGCGAGCAGGCGATTGCAAAAGGAGAGTAAACCATGAGTGGGACGGCCAAAGACCGGAGTATCCTCGATCACATCCAGGCGCTCGCCGCAGAGGAGGAGCGGCTGTACCAGGAGAGCAAGCTCTCGCAGGCCGATCGTGCGCGGTTGCAAACGATCGGGGTCCAGCTCGAGCAATGCTGGGACTTTCTGCGCCAGCGCCGCGCACTTCGCGAATTCGGCGGGAATCCGGAGGATGCCAAGGTGCGCCCGAAGGGCGTGGTCGAAAAATACGAGGGGTAGAACGTGTTCCGCCGCTTCCCGTCGAAGCCAAGGCGGGCGTGATGGGGAAAGAGCGCCTCCTCGCTTTCACGGACGGCGTGGTCGCCATCATCATCACCATCATGGTGCTCAACCTCGAGGTGCCGCGTGGAGCGACCCTCGAGGCGCTGGCCGCCGTCGCGCCGGTATTTTTCTCCTACGTGCTGAGCTTCATCTATGTCGGCATCTACTGGAGCAATCACCACCACTTTTTCCATTTGGTGCAGCGGGTGAACGGGGCGGTGCTCTGGAGCAACCTGCATCTCCTGTTCTGGCTTTCGATGATCCCCTTCGCCACCCGCTGGGTCGGGGAATTCCATTTCGCACCGGTTCCTACGGCGGTTTATGGAGTGGCCCTGCTGCTGCCCGCGATTGCCTGGCACATGATGCAAAACGCGGTCATCGCCGCAGAAGGAGAGAGCTCCGCGCTCAAGCGCGCACTCGGCACCGACCTCAAAGGCAAGCTCTCGCCCGTATTCTATCTCACCGGCATCGGCCTTGCGTTCGTCGATCCGCGCATCTCGGATGCCGTCTATGTTGCGGTGGCGCTGCTTTGGCTGGTCCCCGATCGGCGTATCGAGCGACTGATCGGCGAAGGATAGAGCAGGATCGGTCTGATGGTTCGACCGATGATTTGGCCAACGCCGATCGTGCTACAGGCCCCCCTGTGTCAGAGCAGTTGCCGCCTGGATAGGATCGAGAACGCAGGGGGCGCAGGAAGTAGGAAGTGGCCCGATACGGACAGGGTTATAAGGACCGTGTGGTAGCACGGCTGCTGCCGCCGGAGA
>JBOHMN010000208.1:0-3434 GCA_050730175.1 Acetobacteraceae bacterium
CCCTTCAGCCACCCGCCCGCCTCTCCCGCGGCACGGGTTTCGGCAAGGCCCCAGCCGAGGAGAAGGAAGAACCAACCCATCATCGGCATATCGACGTAGCTCGAGGTCGAGGCGATCGGCCAGATCACGATGAGCGCAGCGATGAAAAGCCCGACCCGCCGCGGGTCGGGTGGACGGCCCAATCCGCGGCCGAGTGCGATCAGCCAGGCTGCGCCAAGTGCCGCATAGAGTACGAGGCCGGGCAGCCCCGATTCGACCGCCGCCTGGAGATAGTGATTGTGCGGATGCTCGTTGCAGACCGAGGCGCCGCGCGAAACAAATCCCGTTCGGTTATGGCCGGTCAGCACCCAAGTGAGGTCGTGGAAATAGCGCGGCATCGGGCAGTCGTGGCGGAAGCCATCGAACCCCAGGCCGAGCAACGGATGCTCGCGGGTGATGACGACCGCCCGCACGTACAGCTCGCCGTACGGGCTTTGCCGGAAATGCTCCATCTGGCGGGAGAATTTCTCGACCAGCCGATAATAGGTGGGTGGCGAGATGACGATCGAGGCGGCGGTCAGCGCGAGTGCGAGCACGGCTGCGGCGACCATCAAGAGGCGCAGGCGGCGCAGCAAGAGGAAGCTCACGACGAAACCCAGGCCCATCAGAAGAACCGGCATGCGCTGGCCGATCAACACCTGGACCGCGATCGCGACCAGCATCACGCCGACCCCTGCGATGCGCGCAAGAGCCGCCTTTTTCGCCAGCAGCCAATCGACCGGGGCGAGCACGACCGGAAAGAACAGGCGGGAAAAGGGCGGGCCGGCGCGCGGTTTGTTGAATGGCCCGGTGAGCTCGCCGTCGCCGTTGCGCGGGTGGCCAAAGATGTTGTGCCCGGTTGCGTATTGCTGCAGCGATTCGATGCCGATCCAGAGGAATACAAGCGCGAGCGAGCGGGCGAGCCAGCGCCTTGCCGCGACGCCTGACAGCACCCGCCACTCGAGGGCGGCAACGAAGATGAGAAAGCGCAGCGTGGCTAGTGCCTCGGCGAATTCGTGCAGGCCGGCACGCGCGAACGGGACGAACGGCAACGAGCAGAGAACGAGCCAGGCCCACCAGAGCAGCCCGATTTTGAACCATGCCGTGCGGAGCCACGCCCAGCGATGTTCGCGCGCGGACTGGATCAGGAAGCAGAGGTCGGTGATCGCAATCATGGCCTCGGCGAGCGAACGGCCATAGAGGAGGAAAAGCGGCAGGATCAGCGTAGCGACGAGCGCTGACCGATCGAGCAGCCGGGAGACTTTCACGATGCCAGGACATCCGCGCGCAGGCGCGCGAGCCTGGCTGCGATGCGCGGCAGGTCAAAGGCGGCGGCACGGGCGAGTCCTCTTTCGGCGAGGGCGGCGCGGGCCGGGGCGTCGCGGGCGAGCGCCACCAAGGTCTCGGCGAGGGAAGCGGGGTCGTCCGGGTCGGCATAGCGTGCAGCAGCGCCCGCGATCTCCGGCAGCGCGCCCCGAGGTGCGGCGATCAGCGCGGCGCCGGCCGCCATCGCTTCGAGAGCGGTCAGGCCAAACGGCTCGGGCCAGCGGCTCGGCACGACGACGATCGCCGCCTCAGCCATCGCAGCCTGGACTTCGGCTTGCGGCCGATAACCGTTGAGAATGATACCGGCCGCCGCGGCACGGCGTCTGAGCGCGACGATATAGGGGGTTTCGGGGCTGGCCGGACCGAAGCGGTCGGCGCCGTACATCGCGGCCCGCCAACCGGGCAACCGCGGCAAGGCGGCCGCCGCGGCCGCGACGAAGGCGTCGGCCCCCTTGTCGCTCACCATGCGCCCGGCGAAGAGGATCAGCGGAAGGCGGAAAGCCTGCGGCAGCGGCGGTGGCAATGCCGCGCGCTCGATCGGGTTTGGCAACACGAGGGCGCGCTCGCTCGCGGCGACCCCATCGAGCAGGAGCTCGCGGAGAAAGGCGGAAACGCTCACCACGCGGGCCAGTCGCTGGAGCAGAAGCCGCCGCTCGGCAGGGCTCGCGGCCGCCCGCATCCCGCGTGGGTCGTTGTGGAGAAACAAGACGCCCGGCGTGGCAGGAAACCGCTTGGCGAGAAAAAGCGCGACATCGGGGCGGTTGTGCACCTCGATCAGGTCTGGCGCCAGATTGCGCAAGGTGCGCGCGACCGCCAAGGAGTAACGTCGCACGTGTGAGCCCGGCGGCCAGCCGAGCGAGTGTGCGGGGCGGAAATCGACGTCACTGAATGGCAGAAACGCGGTTTCCGGCCCGATGACCACCGCCGAGACGTCCTCTGTAGCGCGCGCAAGCCGGTGCACGACGAGGGCGATCCCTCCGGCCGCGGCGGGGGTGAAGGCTTCCCGCGGCGGCAGTACGATAGCGAGCCGCACCAACGCCGCCTCCAAGGGCCCGCTTCTCAGCGCACGGCGGCGAGCATCTCCCGAAGCCGTGCGACCGCGGGCGCACCTTTCGCCGCCCCCTGCCAAAGCAGCTCAGCGGCGCGCTGGTGGGCGGCGACGGGCTCTTCGGCCGCGATGATCATGGCAACTCCGGAAGACTCGAGCGGATGCACGTCGAGGCGGAACGGATTGAGCGCCAATGTGCTGCGGTCACGCCCGCGCAACACCATGAAAGCACCGACCGGCCCGGGACCCGGCAGCAGGCCGAACTGCAGGCCGATTGGCTCAGACTCGATCAGCGACACGATGCGCTCGATCTCGCCCGCGGCGATGTCCCGGCAACGCCGGCGGAGCGGTTCTGAAAGCGCGATCGATCCCGCCACTCCCTCAGCCAGGAACCGCTCAACCGCCGGGGCTGAGAGCAACGCAATGATGGCAGGCCGGCGCTCCCGATAGCTCCGCTTACGCAGGCCGACAATGCGGAGGACCTGCTCGGCGGTTGCGCGAAGCGCAGCCGCCTGGCCGGCTGGCGCGGCCCGTTCAGCAATCTCGGCAAAGACATTGCGAAGGGTCGAATCGTAGTCCTCCGAGGTGATGAGATAGCTCACTGGCCCCTCGACCTGGAGGATTTGGTCGGCGGTTTCCTCGACCTGGCGCAAGCGTTCGAGGAACCCCGCGGAACGGCTGTAGTACTCGATTCCCACCCCGAGGAGGGCTAGCGGGGAGATTTTCAGAAGCTCGGCGAGCCGCTTCACGGTGTCGAGCTTGATGACCTCGCCCTTTTCGTAGCGATAGAGCGCCGCGCGCGAGACGCCGATCCGGGCCGCAATTTCCTCTGCCCGGAGGCCTGATTCCTGGCGGAACGCCCGCAACTGCTCGCCGATCTCGTTGAACTGCATCGCCTGGCCTGCCGTTGGATCCCGGGACCCCCGACCTTAGTGTGCCGGTTCCGGCACTTGTCTTTGACGAATGGAACCTTCCCGCGGCACACCAAGTCTTTGGTTTCAGTGGCCTGCCCCCTTGCGGTTGTTGCCGAGGGCAACAATCG
>JBOHMN010000209.1:0-14613 GCA_050730175.1 Acetobacteraceae bacterium
CGGGAGGAGACAGGGATATGACCCAGCAGAATGGCGCGGCGGATAGTCCGGATCGTCGGGTGGATGAGCACCGGCGGGGAATTCTGAAGCTGGCTGCTGCCGCCGGCGTCGGGGCGTCGCTGATCGCGGCTTTGCCGGCGCAAGCGGCGGCTGCCGCTGAGGCAGGACCCGATTGGATCCCGAATGTGACTCCTGGAGGAAAGAAAGTCCGCATCGGGCTGCCACTCGGCTATGGGCCGTACAATCAGCCCTGGCGGCGGGGCTGCTGGCGGGCGATCAAGAAGATCCTCGAGCTGGGCGGCGAACCGGTTACGATGCGCGGCCAGCCGAGCAAGAAAAGCGAGCAGGAGATGGAACGCGCGCTGCTCGACCGCAATATCGATGCGCTGATAATGGGTATCTACTCGACCGAGGAAGAGACCGCATTCATCGCCCGGGAAGCGCATCGGCGTAAGATCAAAACCGTCGGCTTCGGGGTCAACGTCATCGATTCACCCGCGGTCATCGAGGATTCGTTCGGCACCTCGCTGAAGCTCGGCTATTACGTCCAGGACACACTGCAGCGCCAGGGGACCGTGGTGCAAACGGCGGAGAATCCCGGGTTCTACCTGCCGTTCGACATGGAGGTTGCGTTGCTGGACCTCATCGTCAAGTACTCGCCGAAGATGAAGATGCTGCAGTTCCTCCCGGGCGGCGTCTCGACCGAGGACGAGACAGCGATTTCGCGCAAGAACGTGACGGCTCTCCTGGAAGCGCATCCGAAGAAGGGCTCTGTCAACGCGTTCGTTTCGTGGTGGTGGCCGGACACGCTCGGCGCGGCACAGGCGATCAAGCGCATGAACCGCACCGAGATCAAGATCTTCAATCACTATTTCTCCAACCAGTTCCTGAGCGACTGGGCGTCCGGGCAGTACGATATCGCCGCCAGCACCGACACGCCGTGGACGATCATGGGGGAGAGCGTTGCCGAGATCGCGGTGGCAATGGCGCGGGGCGAGAACGTGCCTCCGCGCACCTACCACGTGCCGGTGCGCTTCATCACGACTGCCAAGGAAGCGGGTCAGTGGCTTACCCAGCTCAAGGAATGGGATGTGGCGGCGATCCAGCTCCTTAAGCAGTACGGGGGCTAGATCGGCATGGCATCTGGTGGAATCGCGAAGCGATTCGCCAAGGCCATCACATTGACCGAAGAAATGAACAAAGAGCGGGGTGATCAAAAAAACGTCCTGCCCCGAAGAGGCGGCTCCGCGGTCTGGCGCTTCCCACGATGTCAGCGCGACCGGCGGTGTCCCGGTTCAGCATTCCTGCTCGGCCGGGCTACAGGAAAATCGGCCCCGCGCCTTGCGGCCATCCCATGCGCCGCGACGTCGCGGCGAGGCGCGCCGTTCTCCTCCTGATGGCCGCGTGCGGCGCTTCCCGGCTATCATGAGCGCCGAGACCGGTTAGAGCGAAGGCTGAGGGCTCCCGGACCCCGACGGCGCGAGAGAGCGCGAGGACGAGGCGATGGCGGACATGACGGTGGAGCGGGCGGCCCCCGTGGCGGCGAGCGACGCGCGGAGCGGCGGAGGGCGCGGCCTGATGATGGCCGCGCTGCGCAAGTGGAGCACGATCGTCGCGATGCTCATAGTTTGCGCGGGCCTCAGCCTCGCGACGCCCTATTTCCTTACCGCCTCGAATGTCACCAACGTCATCTTCACCATGGTGACGAGCGCGCTGGTTTCCCTCGGACTGACCTATGTCGTGATCGCCGGAAGCTTCGACCTTTCGATCGGCCTGATCGTGACCACGACGTCCATCGTGACAGCCATGACGATGCCCGCAATCGGGCCGGTCGCCGGATCGGTGCTTGCGCTCGCGGTCGGCTGCGTGGTCGGGGTGTTCAACGGCGTCCTGGTGACCTACGGTCGTCTTTCAGGCATCGTCGTAACGCTCGGGACGATGTTCGTCCTCGGCGGGATCAACAACTATCTGACGCACGGCTACCAGATCGCCGTTTCCGGAGACCAGACGGCCTTTCTTTTCCTCGGCCAGGGCACCGTCGCCGACATTCCGATACCCGACCTGCTTCTCATCGGAGTTTTCCTCGTCGCGCATGTCTTCGTGACCAAGACCAAGGTTGGCCACTACATATCAGCGGTCGGGGACAACCCGATGGCGGCCTATTACTCCGGCATCAAGGTCTATCGCTGGGTCATCATCTCCTTCGTCCTGTCGGGGCTGCTCTGCGCGGTCGGGGGGATCGTTGAGACATCGATCTCTTCCTCGGCCCAGCCGGTCGGCGGCGAGGGCTATCTGCTGGAAGCGTTCGCGGCGGTGTTCCTGGGGGCTACGGTGTTCGGACGTGGCAAGCCGCATCTGTTCGGCACGCTGGTCAGCGCGCTGTTCCTGAACTTCGTTACTGCCGGAATGAACATGATTGGGGCACCCTTCGCGCTCCACCAGCTCATCGAGGGGGGTGTGCTGATTCTCGCGGTCGGAGCTAATGCTATGCTGAACCGTGAGGAGCTGCACATGAGGTTCATCTAGATGTCGATCGCCGCCTCGCCGCTCCGCACGCCGATCGTCGAGTTGATCAACATCTCTAAGCAGTTCAAGGGGAACTATGCTCTGCGTGGCGTCGATCTGGCGCTCTATCCGGGCGAAATCCACGGGCTGCTCGGAGAGAACGGAGCTGGCAAATCGACGCTGATCAAGATCCTGACCGGCGTCTATGGGCCGAGCGGCGGACGCATCCGCATCGGAGGCACGAATGTCGCGATCCGCTCACCGCTCGAGGCGCATCGGCTCGGCGTCAGCGCGGTCTATCAGGACGCCGAGCTGGTGGGCGAATTCAGCGTTGCGGAGAACGTGCTGCTAGGCTCGGAGCCGCGCGGGTGGTTCGTCAACAAGCGGGCGATCCGCGCCGAGGCGGCACGGCGCCTTTCTGAGCTCGGTATCCCATTGGACGCCGGGCGTGTCGCGAGCAAGCTCTCAGCGGCAGAGATGCAGCTCGTGATCCTGCTTTCGTTGGTTCACAAAAAATATAAGGTACTCGTTCTAGACGAGCCGACGGCGCGGCTCTCTGCAACCGAGTCCGAGATCCTGTTCCGACTGATCGATCTGTTCAAGAAGGAAGGGATCACGATCGTCTACATCTCGCACCGGCTCGAAGAAGTGAAGCGGCTGTGCGACAGGGTGACGGTGCTGAGAAACGGCGTCGTCTCGGGGACGCGGGAGAGAGCGGACATCTCCGAGGACGAGATCACGCGCCTGATGATCGCCGAGGACTCGAAGCGGCTCGTGGTGCAGAATACGGGCCTGGCGCGCGAAGACGTTTTGCTCGACGTCCGCGAGCTGCGGACGGAACGGCTCCACGGGATCAGCTTTGCGCTGCGCAGCGGCGAGATTCTTGGTATCACGGGGCCGGTCGGCGCGGGCATGGAAGATGTCGGCAGGGCACTCACGGGGCTGGCAAAGTTCGAAGGTGTGGTGAGGCTCGCCGGTCGGACGGTCACAGTACGCTCGCCTGCGGCGGCGCGAGCGGCCGGTTTTGCCCTCGTTCCGGAGGACCGCAGGCGACAGGCGCTCTTCAACGACATGTCGGTGGGCTTCAACTTGAGTCTGCCCGCGATCGCCTCCTTGACCCGATGGGGCCTGAGCGTGAACCGGCTGATGAACAACTACGCGGCAGACATCATGCAGCGGCTGGACATCCGGCCGAAAAATCCTGGCCTCGAGATTAAATACCTCTCTGGCGGCAATCAGCAGAAGGCGCTGATCGGCAAGTGGCTCAAGGCGGGCGCCTCGGTTTATGTCGTCATCGAGCCGACGGCCGGCGTCGATGTCGGGGCGATCAAGGAGATCTACGGAATCATCCTCGATATGGCACGGCAGGGCTCCGCGGTGATCGTCATTTCGTCGACGATCAAAGAGATCCTGGCACTCTCGGAGAAGGTGATGGTGATCCAGGATGGAACGGTGAGCTTCTTCAAGGACCGTAACCAGGCGCATTACGAGGAGCTGCTTGCTCTCGCCGTCATGAGCAAGGGCTCGAGTGCCGCGCCCGACCTCGGAGGAGCCGAGGGCGAGCGTCGAGCGGGATAAGGTTTGATCATGCGGTTTTGCGCCTAGCCCGCAGATCAATTCCAAGAATTTAACGAATCCCCACGTGATCCCCGGAAGAACTGCACTGCTCCATTCGTCCGGATCCTACGACCTTGCCTCTATGATCTCCGGGGCTGGGCGGGGGAGCACGGGTGGCTCCTCGAGCATCCACCCGCCGTGGGCGTGTTTATCGGCCTCGAGAGCCGGGTAAATATGCGCGACCGTCACGCGGACCAGTGCTTTACGGTCGCCGCGCTCGAGAGCCTGAATCATTTCGGTGTGCTCGCGCTGTGAGCGCTGGAGCAGTATCGGATCACCGATAGCGTAGCAGCGGATAGCGAGGGTTTCGGTCCACATGCGCTCGATGATTTCGGCGAGGTAGCGATTGTTGCAAGCACCGAAGATCGTGCGGTGGAACTCGTTGTTGAGCGTGCAGACCTTTTGGAGGTTGCGCTGGCTGATTGCCTCGCAGTAGCGCGCGTGGACCGCTTCGAGGGTGGCAAGGAGAGCGGGCGCGGCCGGCAGCCTCATGCGGCGCACGGCCTCGGCTTGGAGGAAGGTGCGCATGTCGTAGATTTCCTCGACCTCGCGGACGGAAAAGTCGCGGACGATGGCGCCTTTGTTGGGGCGCCGCGTCACCAGCCCGAGCCGTTCGAGTTCAGCGAAGGCGGATCGCGTGAGATGACGGGAGGCGCCAAAGCGGGCGCCGATTTCGTCCTCGATGAGGCGCTCACGCGGGCGCAGCCGGCCGAAGATGATGTCGAGCTTGACCGCCGCGACCATCGCCGCGAGCACGTTTGCCGACGCGGAGTGCGCCGCCGCCGGCATACATTCTTTCGCTGATTGCATCAGGTTCTCTCCTGCAGGCGGCGTGCCTCTCCTTCGCAACGCCGCATGCATTGAGGACAGGAAGGCGCTCTCGGGCGTGCGTCGCAGCACGGAGCCATGGCTTCCCTCGGGACCGGCTTCCGCGCGCAGCAGGTTGTGCACGCAGCGTGGAGAGCCGGCAGCACGTCACAGCAGTCAATTCGTTGATAGTCCAGAAGAGCAAAGGGAATAACCTAAACCTGCGTACCTGAAAGCCAAGGGAGAGGCAGAAGATACTTAGGAAAGCTCGATGAGCTCGACGATGTCGCGTACCGGGAGACGGTCTTCGACATCCAGCGCCTGGGTGGCGGCACTATACATGACCTTGTCCTTGGGGCAGGCGACGACGAAGATACCGGCATCGCCGAGACCGAGGGCTTCCTTGATACGATTCTCGCTCGGCCGCTCGGTGACACCAGTATCGTCGCCCCAGATCCGGCCGCCGCCGGCACCGCAGCAAAAGGAGTTCTCGCGGCAGCGGCCCATCTCGTGCAGGCGGTAGCCGAGACGCTCGATGAGGCGGCGCGGCTTGTCGAAGCCGCCGTTGTAGCGGCCGAGATAACAAGGGTCGTGGTAGGTGACGATCTTGCCCTCCCCTGGCTTCGGCCCAAGGCGGCCCGCCTCGAGCAGCTCGAGCAAGAGCTGGGTGTGATGGATGACATCAAGATTGCAGCCGAGGCCACGGTATTCCTGGCGAAGCGCATTCAGGCTGTGCGGATCGGTGGTCATGATGCGATGGAAGCGGCAGCCGGCGAGCGTCTCGATATTGCTTCCGGCCAGCATCTGATAAAGGCCTTCATCACCGACGCGGCGGACATCGTTCCCACTGTTCTGCTCGGCCTCGTAGAGAATGCCGAAGTCGACGCCGGCGGCATTGAGGATTTCGGCAAGCTTCCGGGTCACCTGCTGGGCGCGCGGGTCGAACGAGGCGAAGTCGCCGACGAACCACAGAACGTCGACGCTCTGGCGGCGCGCGTCAGGGATCTTGAAAGGAAGCCCCTTTGTCCAACGGGCGCGCATACGTGCCGGCTTGCCCATCGAGTTGCCAGTGCGCTGGAGATTGGAGAGAGCTTCCTGGAGCATCGGCGGCAGGCGGCCTTCCTCGACCAGGTCGCGCCGCAGATCGACGATCTTCGGCACGTGCTCGATGTGGACCGGGCAGACTTCCATGCAGGCGCCACACGTGGTGCAGGCCCAGAGCGTCTCTTCGCTGATGACCGGGCCGGCGAGCGTGCGGTGGGGCCCTGCGACGCCGCCTTCGAACAGCTCGTCGCGGAGATCCATCACGAGAAGCTTCGGGCTGAGCGGCAGGCCAGCAGCGTAGGCCGGGCAGGCGGCCTGGCAGCGTCCGCATTCGGTGCACGCCGCGAGATCGAGCATGGACTTCCAGCTGAGCGGGAGCGCGGGCGAGGGGGCCGGCCGAGGCGTCTGCGAGGGTGGCGGCAGCACACCTTTCGGACGCAGGCTGCGGAAAAAGACATTAAAGGGGGCGAGAAACATGTGTCGATGTTTTGAGCCAGGAATGTACACGAGAAAGCCGAGGACGCTCGCGAGATGGGCCCAGTAGAATGCGGCCGCCCCGGTTGCCGCGGCAGTGCCCGAAAGACCGGCTCGGGCGAGCACGGCCGCGATCAGCTGGCTCACCGGGCGCCATCGCTCCGCCAGGCCGGCGCCCGCGACGATGCGGCAGGCGGCCTCCATGAGCATGCAAACGACGACACAGGCTATGAGCACGTAGATGATCGAAGCGTCGAGCGTGTTCGAACCCTTGAAGCGGGCCGGGCGGATGAAATAGCGCTGCCACGCGGCAAGGCCGAGGGCGGCGAGAATGATCACCGCGAAGATATCTTCGAGCAGCGCGAGCCAGGTTTCGCCGCCGATCGGAGCGAGGCTGAAGCCAGGGAACAGGCCGGAGCCGAAGTCCTGGACGATCGCCGCGAAGAGAACGACGAAGCCGCTCAGAAGCATCGCGTGCAAAATCCCCGAGTAGCGGATTTTGAGCAGCCGTTCATGCAACCCGACCGCGCGGAGTACCCCGAGCAGGCGTTCGCCGGGGTGGTCGAAGCGCGGTTCGGCAGAGGCTTGGAACACCGGCGCAAGAAGCGCCTGCCAGCGCCACGCCGCGATGCCGCCGCCAACCAGGAAGAGCAACCAGACCGCGATGGGGTTTGGCGGCATCTAGTGTCCTGCCCGCGTCGCGTGCTGCCTGCGGGAGTACGCCGAAGAGGATGAGCAGGCGACTGAAAACAATGAACGAGCGTGCCGACTAACCGTGTTCATCGTGGGTAACGAGCGCGAGAGTCGGCACACTAGGTCGCGCCGGTCTTCAGGCGTTCCTCGAGCGCAGGGAGAAACTCGAAAAGATCGCAGGTGGCGCCGACATGTGCCACTTCGAAAATGGGGGCTTTGGCGTCGGTGTTGATGGCGACGATCAGCTCGGCGCCACGCATGCCCTCAAGATGTTCCGGAGCCCCGGAGACGCCGACGGCGAGATAGAGTTTGGGCGCCACCTTCCGCCCGGATTTGCCGACCTGCCGCTCTTTCGGCAACCACCCGCTGTCGATGACCGGGCGGCTGCCGGCGACCTCGGCGCCAAGGAGGGAAGCGACCTCTTCTGCTAACGCGATGCTGTTCCGGCCGCCGATGCCGCGGCCGACGCAAACGATCTTGTCGGCCTTGGCGATGTCGATGGCGTTGGCGTCGGGCGCGGATTCACGCAGGAAGGCGGTGCGCAAAGCGTCGAATGCCGGAGGCTCCACAACCTCGAGCGCGGTTGCTGGTGCAGGCGAGGCCGGTGCCTCGGAAAAGCTGCCGGGAGTGATGGCGAGGACGGCGGGCAACGGACTGCGTGCCCGCGCGACGAGCTTGCCGCCGTAAAGCAGACTCGTGGTTTCGACCTCCTCGCCCGCGATGGCGCAGGAGCGGCAGTAGCTGACGAGCGGCAGGTTGGCGCAAAGCGCTAGCGCCGGCGCAAGGTCGAGGCCGATCGTCGTGTAGCCGAGGAGCACCACCGCCGGCTTCTGCCGGCGCACCAGCGCGAGCAAAGCCAACGCGTGGGCCTCGGGCGTGTAGCACGCGAGGGCCGGGTGCGTGAGGGTGAGGACGCGGTCGGCGGCGCCGAGCGCACCAAGGGCGCTTGGTGGCGCGCCGAGCAGCGCTGCCTCGACCGTGCCGCCGCTCGCCGCCGCAAGACCGCGCGCGGCCGTCAGCAGCTCGAGCGAGATCGGTTGCACATTGCCCGCGCGAGTCTCGATATGCACGAGGACGTTCGCCACGACAGCTCAGACCTTGACCAGGCCGCGCTCGACCAGGAGTCGGTGGAGCTTGCCGGCGACGACTTCCGCATCTCCTTCCAACATCGCGGCCCCAGCACTCTGTTCGGGCAGCGCGAGGCCGCTCAGCACGGCTAAGGAAGGTGCGGGATCGGACTTGACGGCGAGGGTTTCGATCTTTTCGCTCATCGCCTGGCGTAGCCTGGTGCCGGAGACGTACCGCGGGGGCTGGGAGGCCGCCTGGATACCGAGGACGGCGGGAAGGATGACCCGCAGCGTAGCGGAAAAGCCGCTACCTTGCTCCTGGCCGATCTCGATGGACTTGTCACCGAGCAGGATTCCGGTCACCGCGCTAGCGTGCGGCCAGCCAAGCGCGGCGCCGAGAAAGGGAGCGAGCTGGCCGAAAAGATCCTCCGGTGTCTGCACGCCCGTGAGCACCAGATCCGCGCCCAGCTCGGAAACGGCGGCGGCGACGACCGGTGTCGCCGCGCGGGCGGAAAAAGCACGCTCGGATCCGCGAGCGATCTTGACCGCGCGATCGGCGCCGCGAGCGATCGCCGCCTGCAGCATGCGATCGACGCCCTCGTCCTCTAGCGCGAGCGCGGTCACGCGGGCACCTTCTCGCTCCTTGAGGATGACGGCTTCCTCGAGCGCTTGGTCGTCGAATTCGTTAAGCTTGAGGCCGATCCATTCGCGGTCGATATCAGTGCCGCCGTCCGCGATGTCGATTTCCTCGGTGAGGTCGGGGACGAGCCGGAGCACCACGACAATATGCACCAGAGTGCTCCTCCCTTCAGATGGGCGGTGTGGTGCCCGAAGCGAACGCCACCATGCAACCGTTCCGCCGCGTCGATCGGCGGCAAGGTCACGTTCGACCGAGTGCCGAAGTCCCTGCTCGGGCCGAGGAGTTTCGCACGCCTTGCAATTTTGCTCAGCCATCACGGCAGACAGCGCGCTGAATGTCAACCGGATTATTGACTGTTCTGCCTGCCTCCTCGTATCGTTGTGCGTGCAAGTTCGGGAACGGTTCGAGCCTGTGCTCTGCGCGAGCGGCTCCGACTTCCCGGGACAACGCGGCGGGAGGGAGAGCTGGCCAATCTTCAGAAAAGATCGTCCATTGCCGACGTACTGATCATCGGAGCCGGGGCGTCGGGGTCCGTTGCCGCGAAGCAGCTTGCGACGCACGGCTTTGCCGTCGTTTGCCTGGAGCAGGGGCCGTGGGTCGATAATAGCGAGTTCTGGGGCAACAAGCCGGAGTGGGAGCTGATGGCGCAGAAGCGTTGGCATCCCAACCCCAACGTGCGTGATCTCGAGACCGACTATCCCTGCGAGACGTCGGAGTCGGACGTGAATCCGCTGATGTACAGCGCGGTCGGCGGGAGCACGATCCTGTACGCAGCGCATTGGCAGCGCTTCATGCCGTCCGATTTCTGCGTGAAGACACTCGATGGAGTCGCCGAGGACTGGCCATTCACCTATGAGGATCTTGAGCCGTTCTACGACGAGATGGACGTGGAGATGGGGGTTTCGGGGCTGGCCGGCGATCCCGCTTATCCGCCGGGCAAGACGCCGCCGCTGCCGCCGTTGCCGATCGGCAAGATCGGCATGAAGGCGGCGGAGGGAATGAATAAACTCGGGTGGCACTGGTGGCCGGGGCCGAACGCGATCCCTTCGCGCCCGTACGGCGGGCGAAACCAGTGTGTGCGGCGAGGCACATGCCTGACCGGCTGCCCGGACCGGGCCAAGGCTTCGACCGATCATACACACTGGCCGATTGCACTCGAGCATGGCGCACGCCTGATCACCGGCGCGCGGGTGCGCGAGATCACGGTGAACGAGCAGGGGCTTGCAAGCGGTGCGGTCTATCTCGATCGCAATGGGCGCGAGCACAGGCAGGTGGCCAAGGTCGTGATCATCTGCTGCAACGGCATCGGCACGCCGCGGCTGCTGCTGCTTTCGCGATCGGCGCGGTTCCCGGAAGGGCTCGCCAACAGCTCGGGCCTCGTCGGGCGCAATCTTATGATGCACCCTTATGCCGCGGTGACCGGCACCTTCGATGAGAATCTGGAAAGCTGGCTCGGCCCCGCCGGGCAAACCATCCAGTCGGTGCAGTTCTATGAGACCGACCCTGCGCGTGGCTTCGTACGTGGGGCGAAATGGCAGGTGATGCCGACCGGTGGCCCCCTCGGCATGCGCGCAGCTTACGGTGGCAAGCCACTGGAGGAGGCGTGGGGTGCCAATCTGCATCGCAGCACGCGGAAGACCTTCGGGCGGAGCTTCGAATGGGGTATCATTGCAGAAGACTTGCCGAGTCCCGAGAACCGCGTTGTGCTCGACCCTGAGCTCACGGATTCCGATGGCATTGCAGCACCGAAGATCATCTACAAGAATTCCGAAAACACACAGGAAATGATCGCTTTTCACCTCGATCGCGCGCGCGAGGCGATGCGGGCAGCGGGCGCGGCCGACATGACGGTGACGCCGCTGATGCGAGATTGCGGATGGCACCTGATGGGCACTTGCCGGATGGGAACCGATCCCGAGCGATCGGTGGTAGATCCATGGGGGCGAGCGCATGACGTCCCGAACCTCTACATCTACGATGGCAGCGTGTTCGTGACCTCGTCTGGCTTCAATCCGACGGGCACGATATGCGCTGTGGCGCTCCGGAGCGTCAGCCATCTCGTCGCGGCCCGGCATGAGCAACAGGTTGCGGCGTAGCGCCATGATCGATGCTGCGACCCGTGCTGCGTTTCTCGCCATCGCGGACGTCCTGATCCCGGAAGCGGAGGGGATGCCCGCGGCGAGCCAGGTGGGTGTCGGTGATGCGCTGGAGCGGCTGCTCGGGCTCAGACCCGATTTGGTGGAATCCTTCCGGCGCGGCATCACCGCGTGCGCAGGAGGGGACCCGAGACTTTCCGCGGAACGCCTCAATCGGGAGGATCCGCAGGCACTCTCGGCGATCGGTCTGATCGCGGCAGCCGCCTATTACATGGCACCGAGGGTACGTGAGCTGATCGGCTATCCCGGCCAGGAAAGCCGGCCCGCCAGCCCGAGCGAGACGCCGCCTTATGTCGCCAACGGCATGCTGAGGGTGGTGACAGACCGGGGCCCCATCTACAGGCCGACACCGAAACGCTAGTGTCCTGCCCACGTCGCTTGCTGCCCACGGCAGCACGCGGAAGGGGACGAGTAGGCCACTGAAAACGAAGAGCTAGTGTGCCGACTACGCATGTTCATCGTGGGAAACAAGCGTTAGTGTCGGCACATTAGCGAGCGATGAGCGGGTGGGCCGCCTCGAGCGTGGTCGCGGGGGAGGGTTGAGTGATGAGTTCAGGCGGCAAGCAGTCGTTGCGCCGGATGCAGCGCGACGAGGAGGTCGATGTGCTGGTCATCGGTGCGGGGCCGTCAGGTTCGGTTACGGCCAAGCACCTTTCGGCGGCGGGGCTGTCAGTGGTGACGCTGGAGCAAGGCCACATGCCTGACCGCAACGCCTACGCGGGACGGCGGCCGGAATGGGAGCTGGTGAGCCAGAAGCAGTGGCATCCCAACCCCAACGTCCGCGATTTACCGCGCGACTACCCGATTAATACCGAAGAGTCGGACATCAATCCGCTGATGTTCGCAGGCGTCGGCGGCAGCACGACACTCTATGCCGCACATTGGATGCCGTTCCTGCCGTCCGACTTTCGGGCCCGCACGCTCGACGGCGTTGCCGAGGATTGGCCGTTCACATACGAGCAACTGTTCCCGTTCCTCAACGAGATCGAGCGCGAGGTCGGTGTTTCGGGCCTGCCCGGTAATCCAGCCTACCCACCGCGCGGCTCCTATCCGACGCCGCCGTTGCCGATCGGCAAGGTGGGGAGGAAGGCCGCCCGGGGCCTTGACCGGCTGGGGTGGCACTGGTGGCCGGGGACTAATGCCATTCCCTCTCTGGCGTATAACGGGCTCAACGGCTGCGTTCGTCGCGGGACCTGCATGACAGGCTGCCCGGAGGGTGCCAAGTCCACGAGCGATATCACCTATTGGCCGCACGCCACCAGGAACGGTGCCCGTCTCGTCACGGGCGCGCGGGTTCGCGCGATCGAGGTGAGCGACAACGGACTCGCAAGCGCCGCCCTTTACATCGATGAGAACGGCCGCGAACACCGGCAGCGGGCACGAGTCGTGATCCTGTGCGCCAACGGCATCGGCACGCCCCGGCTCCTCCTGCTTTCGAAGTCGAAACGCTTCCCCGATGGCCTCGCCAATTCTTCCGGCCTGGTGGGCCGGCGCTTGATGATGCATCCGTTCTCAGCGGTGCTCGGTGTCTATGAGGAAGATCTCGAGTCTTGGCGTGGGCCGTATGGCCAGAACGTCGAATCGTTCCAGTTCTACGAGACGGACGAGAAGCGGGGGTTCGTGCGTGGCGCGAAGTGGGGTGCGATGCCGGCAGGCGGGCCGCTTGGCGCCATGTCGTTCGTCGGCACCAAGGTCTTTGCTGGCAAGGAGAGCGGGATCGAGGAAAGCTGGGGTGCGAACCTGCACAAAATGGTCGAGCGGCGTCTTGGGCACAGCGTGGTGTGGGGGATCATCGGAGAAGACCTGCCGGAGGAATCGAATCGCGTGGAGCTCGATCTCGAGCTCGTGGATAGCGACGGTATTCCGGCACCGAAGCTGGTTTACAAGGTATCGAAGAATTCCGAGCGGATGCTGCGCTTCCACGTCGATCGCTGCGTGGAGGCGGTGGAAGCTGCGGGCGCCATCGAGACGGTAATCGTGCACCAGATGCCCGACACAGGCTGGCACTTGCTCGGGACCTGCAAGATGGGCGACGATCCGAGGACCTCCGTGGTCGACCAGTGGGGAAGATCTCACGATGTGCCGAACCTCTACATCTTCGATGCCAGTGCGTTTCCGACCTCGGGCGGGGTGAATCCGACGGCGACGATCATGTCGGTGGCACTGCGGCAGAGCCGCCGCATGATTGCCGGACGGCGGCTCCAGGAGGTTCCGGGATGAGTGTCGCGGCGATGTCGGCTCTTTCACCCGCGCAACGGAGCGTGTTCCGCGCGCTCGCTGATGTTCTGATCCCGGCCTACGGGAAGATGCCGGCGGCAAGCGAGGTAGGCGTGCACGACACGCTGGCGGACGAGGTGCTGAAGCATCGCCCGGACATCCGCGACGATCTTTTTCGTGCGCTCGAACGCGCCAAGGGGATGGACTCGACCGCGGCTGCGAACAATCTGCTGCGGAACGACGCGGCAGCGTTCAATGCGCTCGGATTGGCCGCGTCGGGGGCCTATTATATGTCGCCCGTGGTGCGGGATTTGTTGGGCTACCCCGGCCAGGAAGAGGTAAAGTACGACGCCCACGAGACCCCCGGCTATCTGCTCGACGGCAGCATCGAGCGCGTGCTCGCGCGCGGGCGCATGTACCGGCCCACGCCGCGCTGAGGCACGCACGGGCACCGGCGAGCGGGCGCGCACCGGGCGGGGAAGCGGATCAGAATCTGGTGGCGGGGCATTCGGCGAAGACGAGCGGTTTCGCCGGGGCTCTTTTCGTTGCTGAGGTAGAATCTGCGCCAGAGGAGGCACGCAATAAAAGCAGGCAGAGCAGCGAGGCCAGCTCTGGGGCCGGCCTCTCCTGTCTCCGGGACCGGCGGACCTCGACGCGCCCGGGGTCGGTCGCGTGGCCCGGGCTACACGCGGCGCTTCCCTGTCAGCTCATCGTGGGCATCGCGAAACTTGCCCCGTCCTTGATGCCGGAGGGCCAGCGCGGGCCCGTCAGTCGCGGCGAGGATAGCCATTGCGATATGTCAGGCAATCGGCACAGCGCACCCCGTGCGGCGCGCCGGCCAGGCCTTCCACGTCCTGCACCATCAGCCGTTGGGCGGCGAGGCCGATTATCTCACGCAGAAAATGCGTCCTGCCGATCTCTCGCGGCCTCTCACGCACGCTCGCGTTGTCGCCGGCCGTCGTAGGATCCTTTGGTTCGGGTTGCAGTTCGCAAACAGACGCTACCGGAGGTGCGTAATGACCACCGCTCTGCATCGGTGGCCCGCATCCGCCAAATGCGAGCCTGGGGGGCGAAGCTCGCGTCCGATGCCGGATCCTCTCTGATCGTCCCGATTTTACGAGGTGATCCGCCGCATGGCGTGATACGTCCTTCACAGCTCCTGCCCCGTGCAGTGAGCAACGTGAAGCCCGCGTGTGTCGACACATGGCCGGCACACAGCAATTGGTGCCCTCGCTGCGTAAGGCGCGCCGAAGCAAAACAGAGCGACCCGCCAAGGCGCAGGAGGGTGGGCAAGCAGACCGGTGGGTCACTCTTTGGGTTGACGAAGTTGTCAACAACTGGCAAAGAACAGCAAAGAGCGTAGTGGCGGGAGACACCGATCCGTCACGGGAGG
>JBOHMN010000210.1:0-8920 GCA_050730175.1 Acetobacteraceae bacterium
CTCTGGATCAGTGCAAGGAGGAAACAATGCTCCAGGATTGGTCGCGCCGTGCACTGCTGGCGGCCGCCGCCGGCGGCCTTTTCGGGGCCGTGGCGGGTGCGCCGTTGGGCGCCGCAGCGGCGAAAGAGCAGCTCTCGATCGCGCTCTCCAACTCGTATATCGGCAACAAGTGGCGGATCGAGATGGAGAACGTCTATCGCGCGGCGCTGGCGATGGAGCCGTTCAAGTCGCAGGTAGACGGCAGTTGGTTCAACTCAGGCAACAATGTCTCGACCCAATCGCAGCAGCTTTCCAACCTGATCGCGCAACGGGTCGATGCCATCCTGATCGACGCCGCTTCGCCGACCGCGCTCAACGGCGTCATTTCCCAGGCGAGTCAGCGCGGCATCCTGGTGGTGTCTTTCGACAATGTCGTGACCGCACCTTCGGCCCTGAAGGTGAATGCCGATCAGTTGCAGTGGGGGGTTCGGAACGCAGAGTGGCTCGTCAACGCGCTCGGCGGCACGGGCAACGTGATCATGGTCACGGGCGTTGCCGGCACTCAGGCGGACACCGACCGCAACCGGGGCGCTGACAGCGTGTGGGCGAAACACCCGGGAATCAAGGTGGTGAACCGCTATACCGGGATGTGGGACTCGGCGACCGCGGAGCGCAACACGGCGGCAATCCTGCCATCGCTTCCGAAGGTCGACGGCATCTGGTGCCAGGGCGGCACCGACGGCGTGCTGAAGGCGTTCATCAACGCCAAGCGTGTCCCGCTGCCGCCGACCGCAGGCGAGGCGGAAAACGGCTTCCGCAAGTTCATGATCGGATACATTGGCCAGACGGTACGCGGCATCTCGCTCGGCCAGCCGCCGTATCTTTCGGTGATCGCGCTCGAGCTGGCGCGGCGGATTCTGCGCAAGGAATATCCGCGCCGCGACATCACCCTGCCTTTCCCCTACGTCACTTCCGAGACGGTCAAGGTCGGCGAGACAGTGTTCCCCGACATGCCCGACAGCTTCTTCGACGACTTCACCGACAGCGGACCGCACGCCATGGTCGAGCTCTGCGTCGGCGCCGCCCTCCACGGCACGCCCTGCGAAGGAACGCTCAAGGTCAATCTGCCAGCGGCGTAATCCCTCCGGCGATGGACGCGATGGCCCGGCACATTGCCCGCATCGGCAGTGTGGCCGAGATGCGGGCACGTGCGCTTGCGGTTTTGCCGCGGCCGGTATTCGATTTCGCCGACGGCGGGGCCGAGGACGAGCGCACCTTGCGGCGCAACGAAGAGGGGTTTGCCGCACTCTCGCTGCTGCCGCGGCCGCTGAACGGAGCGGCCGAGCGTGACCTTTCGCTCACGCTGTTCGGGCGGCAACTGGCGCTGCCGGTTGCAATTGGGCCGGTCGGCCTGGCGGGGTTGTTCTGGCCCGACGGGGAGCGCGAGGCGGCGCGGGCTGCCGCGTCGGCCGGCACCGCGATCTGCTTGAGCCACGCCTCGGTGTGCACGCTTGAGCGGTTTGCCGAGACGGGCACCGAGCCGCGTTGGATGAACGTCTACATCTACCGCGACCGCGGCTTCACCCGCGAACTCGCCGAGCGCGCCGCCCAGGCGGGGTACGAGGCGTTGGTGCTGACGATCGATAACCAGTTGCTTGGCAACCGCGATCGCGACCGACGCAACGGTTTCACGATCCCCCCGCGCCTCACCGTGGGAAGCCTTGCGAGGATGGCGGGCAAAGGAAGCTGGCTGTGGCGGATGCGCGGGGAATTCTCGCGCATCACCTTCGGCAATTACGTGCGCGCGGGCGAACGGGAGAATGTCGCAACCCTGGCGCAGCGGATGGGATCGTTGCTCGATCCTGGCATGTCCTGGCGCGACGTCGAGGAGTTGCGCCGCATCTGGAAGGGGAAGCTGCTGCTCAAGGGGGTGCTGCACCCGGCCGAGGCGCTGGCGGCAGTTGCCTCAGGGGTGGATGGCATCGTCGTCTCCAACCACGGCGGGCGGCAGCTCGATGGTGCACCTGCCAGCATCGATGCGCTGCCGGCAATCGTCGCGGCGACTGGCGGCAAGCTTGCTGTGCTGCTCGATGGCGGGGTGCGGCGCGGGGCCGACGTGGTGAAGGCGTTGGCCCTCGGCGCCAACGCTTGTCTCATTGGGCGGCCTTGGTTGTGGGGTCTTGCCGCCGGCGGTGAGGCGGGCGTCGCACGCGTGCTCGAGTTGTTCCGAAGCGAGATCGATCGCGTGATGGGCCTCTGCGGCGTCTCCAGGCTCGGCGAGATCAGCCCGGAACTCTTGTTCCGCTGACGCACGTGGCCCGCGGGCGGGCCGAGTACTGTTCCCCTTTTTACGGTGGAAGACGATAGACGCGAACGGCCGTGTCGTGAAAAAGCTCGCGCTTCTCGTGCTCCGTGGCGGCGGAAACGATCCAATCGACGGTTCCAACCCAGTCGGCATACGTGCCCGCGAGCTCGAGCACCGGCCAGTCGCTGCCGAACATCACCCGCCCGAACCCGAAAGACGAGATGCAGTGCTCGATATAGGGGCGGAGCTCTGCGCGCGACCAGCTTGTGTGATCCGCTTCGGTCGCGACGCCTGAGATTTTGCAGACGACATTGGGCAGATGCGCGAGTTCGGTGATCCGGCTTTGCCACGGCTCGACGAGGCCAGCCTTGATCCCCGGCTTGCCGATGTGGTCGAGGACGAAGTGCACCTCGGGACAGCGCCGCACCAGTTCGATGACTTGTGGAAGCTGGTGGTGCAGCACGCAGATGTCGAACGGCCAGGCATAGCGCGCGAGCAAACGGACGCCGGCGATGAAGTCCGGACGCAGGCAGAACTCCGGGTCAGGTTGCGTCTGGATCAGGCGGCGGATCGCCCGCACGCGGCCGATCCTGGCGAGCGTGTCGAGCTCTTCCGCCACCGCCTCGCCACGCTCCAGGTGGGCGCAAGCGATGATCCCCTGGATGCGTGCGTCTCGGGCGGCAAGTTCGGCGACGAAGCGTGCCTCTGCGATATTCTGCCCATCCGCGACATCGACCTCGGCGAAGACGATGCGCTCGATCGCGAACGCACCGCTGGCGCGATCGTAATCGGCCGGCAGGTGGCTCTTCGCAATGGCGGGCACGCCCTTAAGCCACGGGTACGAAAACCGTGCTGTGTCGTACAAATGGACGTGACTGTCGACGATCGGAAAGTCCGGCATGGTGGAACCCCTCGCTGGATTTGCTACGGCGGCCTACGCCATCAACACGCCGCCATTGACGTCGAGAACGACGCCCGTGATGAAGCTCGCGGCGCGCGAGCACAGGAAGGCGATCGGCCAGCCAACTTCCTCCGGCTCGGCCATCCGGCCCAGCGGGATGCGTGCGAGATCCACGGGTTGGCCTTGCATCATCGGCGTTTTCACAGAGGCCGGCGCGACCGCGTTCACCAGCACCCGCTGCGGCGCGGCGCGTCGTGCGAGCCAGCGGACGAACGCGTGCAGGCCGCCCTTGGCGGCAACGTAATGGGCGCCCGCGATCAGGCCGCCGGAGCGGCCGGCCAGCGATCCGACCAGCACGATCCTGCCGCCGCCGCGGGCCGCCATTTGCGGCAGAACGGCGCGACAGAGATGGATCGGGCCCAGGAGATCGGTCGCAATCACGCGCGCGAACGTCTCGTCCCAGCGAGCGTCGTTCCAATCGTCCCATGGGCAGATTGCTGCCGAGGCGACCATCGCGTCGAGCGGCACGTGCGCCGCGACCAGCGCCTCAACCGCGCTCCGGTCCGTGATGTCGCACTGCGAAACTTCCGCGTGGCCGCCGGCGGCATGAATGATCGCCGCCGTGCCCCTGCAGTCGGCGACGTCGGCGAGAATGGCCGTTGCACCCATGCTGGCGCAGGCTGCGGCGGCAGCCGCACCGATGCCGCTCGCGGCGCCCGCGATCAGGACCCGCGAGCCGCCGAGATCGAAAGCCTGGCTCATGCGCTCTCCCTATAAGGGCCGGCCATCGCCCGCCAGAAATTACGGACCACGGTGGTCAGATGCTCTTCCATCGCGGCTGCCGCTCGCGGCGGGTCGTGCGCCACGATCGCCTCGTAGATGCGCTTGTGCGCGAGGAAGACCTCGCCTGTTTGCACACCGCTTCGGCCGGAGACGCGTCGCTGCTCGGAGAGCCATTCGCTCATCGCATTGTGCAGCGCGATGAAAATCGGATTATGCGAGCTGACCGCGATCGCGAGATGGAATTCGAGATCGGTGCGTTGGAAGCGCTCGAGATCACGGGTCGCCGCCTCGTTGGCGGCGAGCGCCTTGGCGAGATTGGCGAGGTCTTCGGAGCTCGCCCGCTGCGCCGCTTCCCGCGCCAGCCCGACCTCGAACAACGCACGGGCATGCTGGAAGTGTCGCATGCCTTCGGGGCGGGACAGGATATGGCGGGCGATCGAGGATAATTCGTTGACGAGGATGCGCGGGCTCGGCCGCGCTGTCCGCGCGACCGTACCGGCGGCGGCGGTAATCAAACCCCGCTTCTGCAGGGCGAACAGCGCTTCGCGGACGCTCGAGCGTCCGACGTTGAAGCGCGTCATGAGTTCCCGCTCGGAAGGCAGCCGGGCACCGTCGGGCAATTCGCCGCTCAGCACCATCAGCTCGATATGTTCCGCAATCGCTTCCCAGCGCTTGCGCCTTGCGGCCGCCATCGTCACCAATCGTCAATTGACCTGTCAGACCAGCTCCGCCTATTCTAACCCGAACGGTGGCTGCTGGAGAAGCGCGATCCCGCCAGGTGGGCGCAAAACAGCGCAACACTCCGGGCTCCGGCAGCGGCCGAAGCTGTCAGTCCATCGGGCCGTCAGGCGGCTGGTCGCACGGCCGGCCTGAAGGGATCGAAATGATTGGGCGGCGCAAACGCGCCGCATGGGTCGGGGAGGGCCAGGCAATGCCAGGAAAGCGTGCCAAGCGTGTAGGCCGGGGATGTGCCGCGGGAGCGATCCTCGGCGCGGTTTTGCTCGTCTGGAGCGGCGGGCCTCTTTGGGCGGCGCCACAGGCGACCGGCCAGACATCGGACGTCGCCGCCATCGTCAAGATGGCCGAGCAGGCGACGGTACAGAGAACCGACCTGCAGACCGAGTGGACCGGGCCGACCAGTGGGCCACGGATTGCCCGAGGCAAACACGTCGTCTGTATCCCCACGGACATGAAAAACACGCTCTCCGCCGAGTGGTGCACGGCGATCGTGGCGATCAGTAAGAAGATTGGCTGGAAGGCCGAAATCATCGACGGCCGCGGCACGGCCAGCGGCTGGGTCACCGCCTTCGACCAGGCGATTGCTCTGCACCCGGACGGGATCGTCTCTTCCGCAAATGCCGCTACGCTGCAGCCCGAGATCGAGAATGCCGTCAAGCGCGGCATCGTCATCCTCGGCATCCATTTCACCTCGGTCCCCGGTGCGGACGCGAAGCAGCACGTCTTCTACAACATCGAGTCAAGCCCGCAGGGGATCGGCAAGGCGGAGGCTGACTACGTGATCGCGAAGTCGCACGGCAAAGGCCGCGCGATTATCCTCTATGATGCGGAATACGCGGTTGCCCGCTACAAAGCAGAGGCGATGCGCGATGAATTCGCCAAATGCACGACATGCAAGCTCCTCGCCTACGTCAATCTGCCGCTGTCGCAGGTATCGACCCTGACGCCGCATGCCGTCTCCAGCTGGGTCACCCGTTATGGGCTGCCGTTCAACGTGATGACGATCGCCGATTACTATTACGACTTCGTGGTGCCGACGCTGACCCAAGGCGGCGCGCCAACCAAGGATGTCGTTCTGGTCGGCTCTGACGGGCCCCCGTCAGCCTACGATCGCATCCGCAGTGGACAGTACGAGGTGGCAACGGTGCCGGAGCCCGCGGAGCTGCAGGCCTTCGAGGCGATCGACGAATTCAACCGCGCCTTCCATCACCAGCCGCCATACAATTATGTGCCGCCGGCCTATCTGGTGACCGCACAGAACATCCATACGCAGGGTGGGGACAAGAACCAGTTCAATCCGGCCAACGACTATGCGGCGCATTACCTGAAGATCTGGGGCGTTGCGCAGTAGCGGTCGGCGGCGCCTGGAGTGGCGAGGGGATGGCTGGCACACGCGCTGAGCGGGTAGGGCGGCGTCGTTGTTGACGGCAGCACACAGCGCGCGAAGAAAGAAGATCAGTGCGGCGACAGCAGCCGCACCCGACGCTGGTGCCGCGCCGGCGTTGGAGATGCGCGGTTTGACCAAGGTCTTTGGTGCGACGCGTGCATTGCACGGGGTCGATTTCGTTGTTGCCCGCGGCGAAATCCACGCCCTCCTGGGTGAAAACGGCGCCGGCAAATCGACGCTGATCAAGATCCTGGCCGGCGTGCACGTTCCTGACGAAGGAATGATCTGGCTCGACGGGGTTCCCGTCGAGCCCTGGTTGCGTCGAGGCCGGCTGCCCGTCTCATTCATTCACCAGGATCTCGGGCTGATCGAACCGATGACCGTCGCTGAGAACATCGCCTTGACGACCGGCTTTCCCTTGCATCGGCAATTGATTTCGTGGTCGGGGGTGAGGACCCGGGCGCGCGCGATTTTGGCGGAGCTGGGGACGCCGATTGCGGCCGAACGGCGGGTCTCGAGCCTCTCCGCCGCCGAGCGTTCGATCGTGGCGATCGCGCGCGCACTCGCAGAGGACTGCAGCGTGCTCGTGCTCGACGAGCCGACAGCAACTCTGCCGCAGGCCGACGTTGAACGCTTGTTCCGCGTGCTTCGCCGGCTCCGTTCCCAGCGGGTCGGCATCGTCTACGTGACCCATCGGCTGGACGAGGTGTTCCGGCTGGCCGACCGCGTGAGCGTGTTGCGTAACGGCGAATGCGTCGCAAGTGTGCCAATCGACGCAGCAACGCCCGATACGCTCGTCGTCCAAATCATCGGCAAGCCCCCCGCCGAGGTTTTCATCCAGCCGGCACCCGCACGTCCGGAGAGCGTGCTCGAGGTTGTGGGGCTTCGCGGAGCCGGCGCCGGGCCGGTCACGTTCCGCCTCTCGCGCGGCGAAACGCTCGGCCTCGTCGGGCGCCGGGGCGCGGGCCACGATACGGTGGGGAGGCTCTTGTTTGGCGCCTTGTCGCGCACAGGGGGCACGGTGCGGCGAGCGGGTGCGAACCTTCACCTCGCCTCGATCGATGCGGCGATGGCGGCAGGCATCGGTTTCATCTCCAGCAAACGGAACGAGGAGAGCCTGGCCGGAGCGCTGACGGTGCGCGAGAACCTGTTTCTCAATCCGCGCTCGGACGGAGGCAGACGCTTCTCGCCGCGCAACGAACGGCGGCGGGCCGGCGAGGTGATGCAGCGCTTCGCCGTGCGCCCTGCCGACGCGGCGGAGCGTGCGGTAGCCACCTTGAGCGGAGGCAACGCGCAGAAGGTGGTCCTCGCCAGATGGTTCGAGCGGGGTAGCCGGATCCTGATCCTGGAAGAGCCGACTATGGGCGTCGATGTCGGGGCGAAGGCGGAAATCTACCGAATGATCCAGGAGGGCCTCAGCCGCGGCCATTCCGTTCTGCTCGTCTCCTCCGATTTCGAGGAGGTGGCGCGGATCGCGCACCGTGCCCTGGTTTTCGTCGATGGCCGGATCAGCGCGGAATTGGCCGGCGAGAACATGTCGATCGAGACGTTGACACGGCTTGCCTCGGGCGTCCCGGGATGAGCATGCCGCGCCAGATGTCCGCGCCGGACGACAACGCGAGGGCGAGCGAGGCCGGTCCCGCCACAGCGGCGCCCGCGCCCCGGCAGGGCCAGAGTTGGGCGCGCTCGCAGGCGCTCGTCTACGACTGGATTGCGACCTACGGACTCGCAGCGATTCTCGTGGCGCTGTTCGTCGCGTTCTCGATCAGCATGCCCACGACCTTCCCGACCCGCTTCAACATCGAATCGCTGCTGAGCGCGCAGGCGGTCACCGCCCTCCTGGCACTCGCCGTCATGGTGCCGATCACCGTCGCACAGTGGGATCTCTCGGTCGGATTTTACGTTGGGCTGGCACACATTCTGACGCTCGGGCTCCAGGTTGAGTTCGGCGTGCCCTGGCCGCTTGCCTGTCTTGCCGTGCTCGTGTCGGGTGTGCTGGTTGGTCTGCTGAATGGCTGGTTGGTTACGGGGATCGGCATCGATTCCTTCATCGCGACCCTCGGCTCGGGCACCTTCATCTTCGGCCTCGCGTCCTGGTACACCGGCGGCAAGCAGATTGTCGGCAACCTGCATAACGGCTTCTACGGGATCGACCGGATGATCGGCGGCTTCCTTCCGTCGCCCGCGTTGTGCGTGATCGTCGTTTCGCTCGTGCTGTGGATTCTTCTCGAATACCGCCCGCTGGGGCGGCGCCTCTATGCGATCGGCGCCAATCCGCGTGCTGCCGAACTGAGTGGCATCTCGCCGAAGCGTTATATTCCCTGGACCTTCGTGGGGTCCGGCGTCATCACCGCACTCGCCGGGATCATTCTTGCGTCCGAGTTGCACGTGGGCCAGACGTCGGTCGGCCCGGATTATCTGCTGCCGGCGTTTACTGGCGCTCTCCTCGGTGCGACGGCGATCCGCCCGGGCCGGGTCAACGTCTGGGGAACGGTGATCGCCGTCATGCTGCTCGCGGTCATCGTTTCCGGCCTGGAGCAGACCGGGGCGCAGTTCTTCGTGGCGCCGCTGTTCAACGGCCTGATGCTGGTCACCGCCGTGGGGCTGTCGCTCTATACCGCGCGCCGGCGGGCCAAGGTCGCGGCCAGAGCGAATCTCGCCGAGGGCGCCGATGGCCATTGAGACGGCGCGCGCGGCCGCCGCGCGCGAAAGGCCCCTCCGGCGATCGTGCCGGGCGGGCGACCGACGCAGTTTCGAGGACCTGAATTGCGCAATACCCCGGCTCCGAAACTGAACGACGCATCATGCCGGATGTCCTGGTCAAGGC
>JBOHMN010000211.1:0-2092 GCA_050730175.1 Acetobacteraceae bacterium
CACGTCATCGATCACGCTGGTCACCCCTCCCGGGCTGATGGGCGGCCAGATACGCGTCCCGGTCGCCGGCCTGCGCGGGCGACGGCAGGAAGCGGAGCAGCCGGGCGGCCCGCTCGGACAGCCGGGCCGTGGTCCACGCCTCGTCCCAGACGATCTCCACCTCGGCCTGGTCCACCCCGGGCTGGGCCTCGATCCGCTGCTGCACCTCGGTCAGCACCCGGGCCGCGAACGGGCACCAGCCAGACGTCAGCAGCAGCTCGACTTTCGCCACCCCGTCCTCGACATGGACCGAGCGCACCAGCCCCATCTCCAGGACCGAAATGCCCTTCTCACGGCAGCAGGGATCGTAGACTCCCGCGAGCGCGTCCCGTGCCCACGTTGGCAGCTCGGACATATGGTCATCATCAGCGCCATCAAGCCACTGGTCAAGGTCGGGAACCTGGCATGATTCACCCCATGCGCGTGCTCGTTACCGGAGCGACCGGCCGGGTGGGGCGAGCCGTGGTCGGCTCGCTGACAGCCGCGGGCGTGCCGGTCCGCGCCCTGACGCGTCGCCCCGAGGCGGCGGAGCTGCCAGCGAGCGTCGAGATCGTCACCGGCGACCTGACCGTGCCCGAATCGCTCGACGCGGCACTGCGCGACGTCGGTGCCGTCTTCCTCGTCTGGACCGTCCCGCTGGCGAGTGCTCCGGCAGTCGTCGAACGTGTCGCGGCCCGCGCGCGGCGGGTGGTGTTCCTGTCATCACCGCACCAGACTCCGCACCCGTTCTTCCAGCAGCCGAACCCGATGGCGGCGCTCTACTCCGAGATCGAACGGCTCATCGCTGCCAGCGGGGTCGAGTGGACCATGATCCGCCCGGGGATGTTTGCCTCCAACGCGCTGGACTGGTGGGCGGCGGCGATCCGCACCGGCGAGGTCATCCGCTGGCCCTACGCGGCTGCCGAGACGGCCCCCATCGACGAGAGCGACGTCGCCGCCGTTGCGGCCCGGGCGCTGTCCCAGGATGGGCACACCGGCGCCGACTACGTCCTCACCGGTCCCGAGTCACTGAGCCAGGCAGACCAGGTCCGCATCATCGGCGAGGTCCTGGGGCTCACGATTCCCTTCGAGGAGCTCTCGCCGGACGCATTCCGGCGGGAGACCGAGGCGATCTGGCCGCGCCCGGTCGTGGACATGCTGCTCGCCGCCTGGGGCGCAACGATGGGGGTCCCTGCCTACATGACCTCGACCGTGCTCGACATCCTCGGGTCACCGCCGCGGTCGTTTCGCCAATGGGTCGCCAATCACGCCAGCGCGTTCAGGGCGGGGCCTCCCTGACAGGCCTGAACCAGCAGCCAGCGCTCTGGCTGGCCGTATGTCGGAAAGGGTTCGCCCTGCCGTTGCGATGACCTTGAGCCAGGCTCCAGGGTGCTGTAGACTGGCAGCGTCGGTTCTGCGAGGTATGCCGCTTACGGGGGGCCAAGCAGAATCAGCTGGTTGATTCCAACATTGTGGGCCCCTCGTCGTTGGGTGGCTCTGATCGGTATGGCTTGCCCAGACCGGGATTCTGCAAGGTGAAGACATGAGCGGTAGCGAGGTGCAGCTGGCTGTCGCAGCCTCAAAATGCGTCGCCCCCCTTTTCTCGGTGAAGCCGGCGACGATCACCTTCATTGTGCTCGCGTTAGTTGACTTCATTTTCATCGAGCGACATGTTGGAGGGCGACCTCAATTGAGCGTCAAATTGGTTTTGTCGATTCTTATTGGGGCGGTACTCCTTCTCGTCACAGGTGTCGAGGCATGCGTGGTGCCGGGCCGCCTCCCAGGTTCCCCCATGGCCTGGACCGTTGGAGGCCTTTGCCTCGCTGCCCTTGGTTTGCCGATACGGGCGTGGGCAGTGAAGTCGAACCCTTCTTTCAACTATTCCGAGGGCCCATCTGTCGACATCGTCATCGCGACTCGAGGCCCATATCGATGGATTCGTCATCCCGGTTATGCCGGCCTGATCATGCTCATCGGCGGCATGGCGATTGCAATCGGAAGCTGGTCCTTGTGCGCTGTAACTTCCGCCGCCCTGGTCGATCTCATGTTCTTGGCGGGCCGGGAAGAGCGAGTG